>JAEYRW010000129.1 GCA_023435435.1 Bacillota bacterium
GCCCGGGGCTGAGCCCACGGGCGATCCGGCGAATAATATTGAATTTACCGTTCAGTACGGGTTTTCAAAGGGACAATTACCCCTTTGGCAGCGGTCCAGGGGGCGGTGCCCCTGGCGTTTTTCTCACACCCCGGCGTTTTTGTCGAGCTTCCGGTTCCTCACGTAGATGACGAGGTTCGCGGAGATCATAATAAGGTTGAGAAGATAGACAATGAGGACGTAATTGATGCGTCCGGAGGCAATTTTCGCGCCGATGCCGGCGAGGTAGCCGCAAATGATGAGCAGGATAAAGCCAAGGCTCATCGACTTTGCCGTACGCGCGCGGTAATTTTTGTACACGTTCATCGGCCACGAAAAGCCGAAGCAGATCAGCATGGTTGTTTCGAGTATTTCCGCCATTGATTCGCACCTTCCCTTTCATCGTATTTCCATGATACACCCCGGACGGGGGCCGCGTCCAATCGTAAATGCGCAAGAATTGATAATCGATAAGTTATCAACTCTTAGGGCACATACGGTTGCGTTTTTTGACTGTTTTTGAGTGGTTTTCTTCTTTAAAACGTATGATATATTAAGATGAATGGCGCGCACAGTTGACATGTCAATAAGAAGATGTTAGACTTCCATATAGAACGGGATAATTGAGGAGGGGGCATATGGCCGGCAAATTGCTGGAAATGCGGGGCATCCAGAAATATTTCCCCGGCGTCCACGCGCTGGACGACTGCCGGTTTGAGCTGGAGGCGGGGGAGGTTCACGCGCTGGTGGGCGAGAACGGCGCGGGCAAATCCACGCTCATGAAGGTATTGACGGGCGTCTACCAGATGGACGCGGGCGAAATCCTCTTCGAGGGAAAGCCTGTGACCATCCACAACACGCGGGATGCGCAGGCGCTGGGCATTTCCATCATCCACCAGGAACTCAACCTCATGAAGGACTTGACAGTGGCCGAAAACATCTACATCGGCCGCGAACCCATGCGCGGCGTCGTTCTTGACAAAAAATACCAGAACGCCATGACGCGGGAGCTGCTTCAATCCCTGTCAATCGACATCTCCCCCACGGTGCAAATCCGCGCGCTCACCGTCGCCAAACAGCAGATGGTGGAAATCGCAAAGGCCCTTTCGTTCAATAACACGAAGGTACTCATCATGGACGAGCCCACCTCGCCGCTGACGGACATTGAAATTCAGGAGCTTTTTACGTTCATCCGCGACCTCAAGGCCCGCGGTGTGGGCGTGGTATACATTTCCCACCGCATGGAGGAATTAAAGCAAATCTGCGACCGCGTCACCGTCATGCGCGACGGCCGGTATGTGGACACCCGGGAGATGAAGGATACGAGCCTTTCTCAGATCATCTCCATGATGGTCGGACGGGTGATCTACGAGGAACCCAAGACGAAATCCGCCGTGCCCGCGGGCGCGCCCGTGGTGCTTTCCTGCGAGAATCTCAGGTCCCGGGACGTGCACGGCGTGAGCTTCGAGCTGCGCAAGGGTGAAATTCTGGGACTCGCGGGGTTGGTGGGCGCGGGCCGCACGGAGACCGCGCGGCTGGTGTGCGGCGCGGACAGGCGCGAGGCGGGGGACATCTGCGTAAACGGCAAAAAGGTCGCGCTCCACACCCCGTCGGACGCGGTGCGCGCGGGCATCGGGTACCTTTCCGAGGACCGCAAGCTGTTCGGGCTCTGCCTGGGGCTCCCGGTGAGCGACAACGTGGCGCTGCCGAGTCTGGACGGGCTGTCCGACGGCCCGCTGGTGGACGATCAGGCGGTAAAGGCCTGCGCCGCCCTGTACAGGGAAATGATCAACATCAAGACCCCCAGCGTAGCCACGAGGGCCATCAGCCTTTCGGGCGGCAACCAGCAGAAGGTGGTGGTCGCCAAGTGGCTGGCGCGGGAGTGTGACATCCTGATCTTCGACGAGCCGACGCGCGGCATCGACGTGGGCGCCAAGAGCGAGATCTACAAGCTCATGAACCAGCTCACGGCGGAGGGCAAGTCCATCATTATGATTTCCTCCGAGATGCCGGAGCTTCTGCGCATGAGCGACCGGATCATGGTCATGTGCGAGGGGAAAAAGACGGGCGAGCTTTCCATCGAGGACGCCACCCAGGAGCGAATCATGGAAATGGCCACGGCGCTTGTTGGCTGACGGAATTTAAGCGAGAGGGCGGATGCGCATGAAGAAATTGGTTGCGGGGCTCGCGGTTGCGCTGGGCGTTTTCCTGATTTACGCGGGCGTGATCGGGTATTTTGTGGTGCCCGAGATTTACTCCTTCGACGTGAAGGTGGACGCCTCCCTCGCCACGGACGCGGACGGTGCCGCGCGCGCCGTCGCCGGGGTGGACACGGAGACGGACGTCTCGAAAATCGCAAACGCCGCGTACATAACCGCCGCGTCGGACGCGCTTTCCGGCTATCTTGCCGCGTCGGAGGCACTGGCGACCGCGGATGCCGCCGTGGACGACGTCCAGGCAAAGCTGGACGCCCTTGCGGCGGGCGCGGATTCCACGGAGCTCGACGCCGCCCTCGAACAGGCGAAGTCTGACGCGGACGCCGCCAAGAAGGAAGCGGCCGCGCAGCTTTCGGCGGTTTCCAAGGACGTGGGCCTCGCGCGGCTGGCCGCGCAGGTGGAGCTGGGGCTTGCGACGCCTGCCCAGAAGGTCGATGACCTCGCGCGCCGGTTCCGGCTGGAGCTCGTCATCGCGGGCGGCGTTCTGGTGCTCGCTGCGCTTTTTGTGCTGTTCGCGACCCGGCGGAAGGGCGCGAAGGCCACCCGGCGGCTCAAGTATGCGCAGACCGCAAAGGAAGCACCCCGGGCGCGCGGGCGTGTCGAGTTCAACCTCTCGAAGCTCCTCGCCCCCATGGCGCTTGTGATCCTCTACATCTTCTTCTCCGTCTTCGGAAACCGTTTCTTCGAGTGGTATACCCTCAAGACCATCCTCGAGAGCGCGTACTTCATCGGCATCATGGCCTTTGGCGTGAGCTTCGTCATCATGACGGGCGGCATTGACCTCTCCATCGGCACGAACATGATGTGCGCGGCGCTTCTGGGCGGGTACGCGTTCGGCACGTGGGGGTGGCCGCTGTGGCTGGCGATTCTCCTGGTGCCGGCGGTGGGTCTGTTCTTCGGGGTGTGCAACGGCTTTATGGTGGCGAAATTGAAGCTCCCGCCGTTCATCGCGACGCTGGGTACCATGCTCGTTACCCAGGGCTTCGGTTCCATCGTCACCTCCGTGCAAACCCAGCGCTATCCCACCATCGGCACTGCCAACCAGTGGTTCAAGACGGTGTTCTATCGCGCGGGTGAGGTGCCCATCGGCGCGATCTTCCTGGGTGTCGCGTTTCTGGTGGCGCTGTTTCTGCTGGTCAAGACCAAGTTCGGGCGCTACACCCTCGCCATCGGCTCCAACGAGGAGGCCGCGCGGCTCTCGGGCGTCAAGACGGACAACTGGAAGATACTGGTCTACGCGGCGTGCGGCCTGTTCGCGGGCATCGCGGGCATCTTCTACGCCTCGACCTACACCACCATCATTCCCGGCACCGGCAACGGGCAGGAGCTCAACGCCATCGCGGGCGTCGTCATCGGCGGCACCTCCATGGCGGGCGGTTCGGGCTCCATCGTGGGCACGCTCATCGGCGTGTTCATCATGGCGGTTCTCAAGTCCGGGCTTTCCTCGCTGGGGCTCCAGTCCCAGTGGCAGACATTCTTTACCGGCTTCGTGGTCATCGGCGCGGTGCTTCTGGACATCTGGCGCACCAACACCGCGAGGCGGGTGAGGCACACCGATTCCAATCCGGCGGAGGGCCGGACGAATAAATAGGAGGTAGTAAAAATGAAGAAAATCCTGGCACTGGCACTGGTCCTGATGCTGGCGGCGAGCTGCATGTCGGCCTTCGCCGAGGCGGACAAGATGTACATCTCGATGATCTCAAAGGGCTTCCAGCATCAGTTCTGGCAGACCGTCTATAAGGGCGCGCTGGCCGCGGGCGAAGACTACGGCGTCGACGTCTACTTCGACGGCCCCGCCAGTGAGACCGAAATCGACGCGCAGGTCGAGATGCTCAAGGCCGAGATGGCCAAGGAACCCGACGCCATTTGCCTTGCGGCGCTGTCCACCGACGCGGTCATGACCGAGCTGCAGGAGTGCGTCGACAAGGGCATTCCGGTCATCGGCTTTGACTCCGGCGTGCCCAATGCCCCCGAAGGCGCCATCTATGCCACCGCTTCCACCAACAACCAGAACGCCGCCGCGCTGGCTGCCGATGAGTTCGCCAAGCTTGACGGGTTCACCGACATGCTCGCGGCCGGCACCGCCGAGGCGCCCGTCGTCATCGCCGTGCTCTCCCAGGATGCCACCAGCGAGTCCGTTACCGGCCGCACCACCGGCTTCGTCAACGAGATGAAGATGATCGCCTCCGAATACAACACCGTCTCCGTCGAGGGCCACGACCTGTGGGCCGACCCGGCGGAGGGCGCGGGCGTCGTCATCTACGTACAGATTTCCGCCACCACCGAGAACGCGGACGTCGTCAACGCCGCCAGCGCGGTGCTCAACCTCGAGGGCCTCAAGGCCGTGTTCATCTCCAATGAGGGCGCGGTCAACGGCTTCCTCTCCGCCACCGCGGACGGCTCCGAACTCGCCGCGGGCGGCCGCTACGAAGGCCTCATCGTTGCCGGCTTCGACGCGGGCGCAACCCAGAAGAACGCGGTCCGCAACGGCTGGTTCGTCGGCTCCGTCACCCAGGACCCCTACCAGATCGGCTATAAGGCCGTCGAACTCGCCGTCAAGGCAGCCAATGGCGAGGCTGTTGAGGACGTCGATACCGGTGCCCAGTGGTATACAGCCGAGAACATGGACGACGAAATGATCGCCATGCTG
>JAEYRW010000177.1 GCA_023435435.1 Bacillota bacterium
GGTAAGCATCGCTTACCTTAATCAAAAACCCCGCGGCCTGCGCCGCGGTGTTTCGGTTTGATTCCCTCCTAGAGGGTATCCCGACTTGCGGCTGCACCGTTTTTGCCTACGCCAATAATTCGTACAAGCACGAGGGCCAGTACGACTAGGGTAAGGACGGTCGCCGCAAAATAAGTGTGCATGGAGGTTCTCCCTCAGTGATTTTTACTCATTATATGCAGGTACGCGCCGTTTGTCAATTGATTTTTGATTAATTTCGCGCGGAATACCGGCATCCGCAGAAATCCTGCCTGTATAATCCATATTCCCGCGACAGTTCCACCGACCTTTGATAGCCGCCCCGCTTCTTGAAATCCGTGGGCAGAAACGCGACGCCGAGTTCTTCCCCAAGCCGGAAGCCGATTTCGTTGAGCTTTTGGGCGTTTTTATGCGGGCTAACGGTGAGCGTGGTGGCAAAGTAATCAAATCCATTTTCCTTCGCATGCCGGGCCGCGCCCGAAAGCCGCATTTCGTAGCACAGAAAGCAGCGCGCGCCGCCCTCCGGCTCGCCCTCAAGCCCCTTTGCCGCCGCGAGGAACGGCGCGGGGTCCCATTCGCCCTCCGCGAGGACGATCCCCCTCGTGGAAAGAAGCCTCGCCTGTTCGGAAAGCCTGTGCTCGTACTCCGCCCGGGGCTCGATGTTGGGGTTGTAATAGTAGACGGTCAGCTGAAAGGCGTCCGCCAGCAGCTCCAGCGCGCGAGTGGAGCATGGCGCGCAGCAACTGTGCAAAAGCAGCTTTTTCTTTTCCCCGGCCAGCCCGGCGATCTCCGCCTCCATCCGGCGGTCAAAATTTTCCATGGCGCACCTCCCAGACGCGTCCATTATACCACATTTCCCAAAAACAAAAAATCCGGCCGGGATTTTTCGTCCCGCCGGACCTTCGCGCGGTCATAAGCTTTTGGATTCTCACTTTTCCTGGTCACGGGGCTCATGGTGCCCCAGTCGCGCCGGGCCGCGCGGTCGTGGGCGCGCTTTTCGCGCTTGGCCAGCTTCTCATAGGGGATAAACTTCTTCATTTCCTTCAACTCCTCGCTCTCTTTGACGCGCCGGGGACGCGGGCGGTTCCCCGCGCATAGCATGCCATGGCGGGGAGGGATTCCATGCGCGAAATCAATTACGACAGACTGCTTGCCATGCGGTACGCGCGGGAATGGGCGCTTTCGCGGAATCCCGCTTACATGGATTACACACCCTTCGGCGGAGACTGCACGAGCTTCTGCTCCCAGTGCCTCTACGCGGGGACGGGCGTCATGAATTTTACCCCCGACACGGGCTGGTATTACCTTTCCTCGGGCAAACATGCGCCGGCATGGAGCGGTGTCAAATTTTTTCACCGCTTCCTGACGGAGAACCGGGGACGGGGCCCGTTCGGACGGGATGCGACCCTCGCGGAGATCCTCCCCGCCGACTTTATCCAGCTGGGAAATCCCGGGCGGTTTTACCATACGCTCTTCGTTCTTTCCACCGAAAACGGGGAAATCACCGTCGCCGCTCACACCAAGGATTCCCTCGACCGGCCCCTCTCCAGCTACACATTCGAGCGCGCCAGACCCATCCATATTCTGGGCGCGAGAAGTTGACATTATAATGTAGCGCCTGTATAATTTTACCGAAGCCTTTACAAGGGATGACGACGAGGGGTGGATCCATGAAGCAGCAAAGGAAGCGGGCCGCAGATGCGGGCAGGCCCAACTTTGCTGCGCTCATTGCCGCCTGGATCGCGTTTGTTCTCATCGCATGCGGCCTCTATCTGTACGCCGAATGGCACATATACTATAACACCATGTCGCGGCAGGCGACCACTCTCGCAGAATCGCTGGAGGCGCTGATCCACCCCGAGCAGGTGGAAACCCTCCTGGACGGGGACGGCGAAGAACGGGAGCGCCGCTACGGCTTTGTAAAAGCAAGCCTCGCCCGCCTCACCGCCACCCAAGGCGACATCCACTATGCCTTCCTCGTCGCGGCGGTGGGCGACGGTTTCGTCTGCCTCGCGGATTCTGCGGACGCCTCCGCTTCGGCGGCGGTTCCCACCGACGCGCATCCGGGCGTGACAGACGCATACCGAAAGGTGCTTGCGGACAATGAATCCGTCTTTCTCCCGGAAATCACGGACGCGCGCGGCAAATGGGTGCGCGTGCTCGTGCCCGTTCCGGACACGGTGACCGGGGCGCCCATCGCGCTTTTTGGGATCGACTTTCACGCGCAGCTCTGGTATGAGCAGCTGCTCGCGCGCATGAGGCCGGATTTTGCCGTGGCGCTGAGTATGGTGCTTCTGTTCGTGGCGCTTGCCGCTCTGTATATCTCCCATGCCAGGCTGCGGCTCTCCAGCGCCCGCACCGCCGGCCGCGAGGAGCTTCTGCGGGGCGTGCTCGACCAGGCGCCCATCGGCATCGCCGTTTCCAGCGACGCCCACGTCGTCCATCCGGGAAAGACGCCCTGGCTGAACGCCAACCGGATGTTCGGGCAAATTCTCGGCCGGGACGAGCAAGAGCTTGCGCAGCTCAAGTGGCGCGAGCTCTCCATGCCCGACGACGCCCGGGCGCACTTCGACGAGTTCCTTTCCGGTGCCCGTGCCGAAACCGCCTTTGTCAAGGAATACGTGCGCCCGGACGGGCAGCGCCTCTGGCTCAACCTCATGTTCTCGCGGCTCAGGGGCGCATCCTTTGAAGGCGCGTTTTTGTGCCTCGTCGACGACATCACGGGGCGGCGCGCGGTGGAGGAGGCGCTCAGAGAATCCGAGCGCAGCAAGTCGGTGCTTTTGTCGCATCTGCCGGGCATGGCGTACCGCTGCCGCTATGACCGGGATTGGACCATGGAGTTTGTTTCCGAGGGCGGGTTTGCGCTGACGGGTTATCGCGCGGACGAGCTGGTGGAAAACCGGTGCATTTCGTTTAACGAGGTCATCGCGCCCGAGTACCGCGAAATCGTATGGGACGAGTGGTCCCGCGTGGCGTCGAGCGGCGAAAGCTTCCGCTTCGAATACGAAATCGTGAAAAAGTCCGGGGAGCGCCGCTGGGTCTACGAGCTGGGGCAGTCGATTCTGGACGCGGACGGGAAAATTGTCGCCCTCGAGGGCATCATCATTAACATCACCGACCGGAAGGTGCGCGAGCAGAAAATCGCGTTTATGAGCGTGCACGATCATCTGACCGGACTCTACGACAGGCCGTTCATCATCGAGGCGTCGGCGCGGCTGGACGCCGAGGCGCGGGTGCCCGTCTCGGTGGCGGTCTGCGACATCAACGGCGTGCGCATGGTCAACCTCGCCTTCGGAAACGAGGAGGGCGACCGGCTCATTGCGGACGTGGGAAAAATCGTCGCCTCGTGCGCGCGGCCGGGCGACCTGGTCGGCCGAACCGGCGGCGACGAGTTTACGGTGATCCTCCCGGGCGCGGACCTCAAGGAAGTCGGGCAAATCGTCCGAAAGATCGAGGCCGCCGTTGAGCGCTTCAACCGCGCGCGGGACAGTCACCCCTACGAAATCAGCCTTTCCATCGGGTACGACACCAAAAAATCCCAGGACATACGCATCGAGCACGCCATCAAGACCGCGGGCGAAAGCCTCATGCACGCGAAGCTCCTCAACCAGAAAAGCTCGCACTCGGCGCTTCTTGCGTCCATCATGGCAACCCTGTACGCGCGCAATCAGGAGACCGAGGAGCACGGCCAACGACTGGCGCGCTACGCGCGCATGGTCGGCGGGGCACTGGGGCTTTCCGCCAGGGTCATCGATGAAATGCAGCTTTTGTGCATGCTCCACGACATCGGGAAGATCGGCATCGACGACCGGATCCTCATGAAACCCGACGCGCTCACGCCGGAGGAACGAAAAGCAATGAAAAGGCACAGCGAGATCGGCCACCGCATCGCGCTCGCCTCGCCGGAATTCGCCCACATCGCCGACTACATCCTCCATCACCACGAAAAATGGGATGGCACCGGATACCCGACCGGGCTCTCGGGCGAGGAGATTCCGCTCCAGTCGCGAATCCTGGCGGTGTGCGACGCCTATGACGCCATGACGGAGGACCGCGTATACCGGCGCGCCATGTCCTCAAAGGACGCCCTCGCCGAAATCGCGCGTTGCGCGGGCACGCAGTTTGACCCGGTCATCGCGGAGCTGTTCATCAAACTTACACAGGAGCGGGAGGAGGCGAGCACATGAGGCGGATTCTGATTTCCGGCGTGCTTCTCTTCGGGGCGCTCTCCGCGCGGGCGGAGACACAGGCGGCCTGGATATCCGGGCGCATCGAGCTCATGGGGCTCTGGCTGGGGGGCGCCGCGCTTCTCCTGCTTTCGCTGACCCTCGTCCACGCGCTTGTGGGCAGACGGCGGCTCGCCGAAAAGAACCGGGAGATCGAAAGCGCGCGCAAAAGGCTTCAGGCGTTTCTCGAGGCTTTGGGCGATTTCGCATACCTCAAGGACGAAAAATACCGCTACATATACGCCAACAGCGGCGCCGAACGGTTTCACGACATTTCGGCGGAGGAAATGCTCGGGAAGGACGATTACGCCATCGCGGACGCGGACTTCGCCGACGGGCGCAGGCGCGCCGACCTGGAAGCGCTGGCGGCGGGCGTGCCGACCCAATCGAACCTTTTGCACAGGGGCCGCCTTTACCGCGTCACCAAGTTCCCGGTACCGCTTTCGGACGGGAAGACGGGCATCGGCACCTATGCCCGGGACGTAACCGAGGACGCGCGCGCGGCACGGCGCGCCCAGATGGAGAGCCGGCGGCTTCAGATCCTCTCGTCGGTGGTGGAGCGCTCGTTTCAGGATGCGCGGGAGCAGTTCGCCTACGTGCTCGAGGAGGCGGTGGCGCTCACCGACAGCCGGTATGGCTTCATCTTCTTCTATGATGAAAAAACCGCGTCCCTGGAATCCGCCATGATTTCAGAAAACGCGCGCAAGGACAGCGGGCTCAAATCGTTCCCGGAGAATTTCGGCACGCAAGACGGGGGCGCATGGGCGGATGCCGTCCGAACGCGCAGGCCCGTTATGATAAACGATTTCGCCGCGCCGGACGCGCGCAGCCAGGGCTACCCCGAAGGCCATCTGGAGATTCGGCGCTTCCTGTCGGTTCCCGTCATCATCGACGAAAAGATCGTCGCGGCCGTGGACCTCGCGAACAAGGAAGAGCCCTATGAGGACACGGACATCTACGAACTGCGGCTGCTTATGACGGGCGTCTGGAACGATATCCGCAGGCGCGAGGCGCTTTCGCGGCTGAACTACGAACGCGCGCGGTACCTGCAGACGCTGGTGTCCATCGGCGACGGCGTCATGGTCACGGATGCGGACGGGAAAATCGAGATTCTGAACAACATCGCGGAAAATCTGACGGGTTGGAAAACGGAAGAAGTGATCGGAAAGCATTACCGGGACGTGTTCGATGTGCGCTTCACGCAGCCGCCCTTCCTCAGCCCGGTCTTGGAAGCCCTCCGGACGGGCGCGGTCACGACGATGGCCCAGGGCACGGTGCTCGTCGCCCGGGACGGAACCGAGCGGGCCCTCGAAGACAGCGCCGCACCCATCCGGGACGGCACGGGGAAAATCGCGGGCGTGGTGCTCGTGTTTCGGGATGTGACGCAGAAAAAGGCGCAGATGGAGAAGATCACATACCTGAGCTTCCACGACGCGCTGACGGGCCTGTACAACAGGGGGTACCTCACCGAGGCGTACGCGCGGCTGGACGCCGACAAGGAAAGCCTGCCCCTTTCGGTGGTGATGGGCGATCTCAACAGCCTGAAGCTCACAAACGACATATTCGGCCACGCGGCGGGCGACCTGCTGCTGGAGAAGGTCGCGAATGTGTTCCAGCGCGCGGCGCGCCCCGGGGATGTCGTCGGCCGCTGGGGCGGGGACGAGTTTGTGGCGCTGCTCCCCCGGACGGATGAAACGGGCGCCGCGGAATTCATATCGCGCGTCAAGGCGACCATCTCGCGGGAGCGCGTCAAGGCGATCCGCGGCTCAATCTCCATGGGCTACGCCAGCAAAACAAATCCAAAGGAAAACGCCCAGGTTGTGTTCGCCATGGCGGAGGACGCCATGTACACCGCCAAGACGTTCGAGCGGGACGACGCGTACCGGTCCACCGTCGCGGAGCTCATCAAATCCCTTCACCGGACGTACGCGCCGGAGAAGGCGCATTCCGACGCCGTACGCGCGCTTTCGGCGCGGGTGGCGGAAGCGATGGGCCTTCCGGCGGAGGACGTCCGCAAGACCAGCGACGCGGGCTACCTGCATGACATCGGCAAGATTGCCCTGGACGCCAGCGCGCTGGACGAGAGCCGTCCGCTGACGAGCATCGAATGGAACGAGATGCGCCGCCACCCCATCGTGGGCTACCGCATCCTCAACACGTTCGACGACACGGTGGACATCGCCGAGCCCGTGCTTTCCCACCACGAGCGGTGGGATGGCGGCGGCTATCCGCGCGGCCTCAAGGGCGATGAGATCCCGCTTTTAGCCCGGATCATCGCCGTCGCGGAGGCATACGACCGCGTGCGGCGCAACGGCGAGGACGAGAAACTGCTCGATCCCGAAGCCGCCCTGGATGAACTCCGCGCCAACGCGGGCGCCCAGTTCGACCCCGCCGTCGTGGAAGCGCTGGCCCGGGCCGTCGAAGCGGACGCAACCCGCCTCCCCGCGGCACTCTAATAAAACCCTCCCGCCCTCTCCCAGCCCGCCGGCCGAACCGCCTCTTGCAGGTCGGTGGACCCAGTCTCGCTTCCCGCCGCGCAAAAATCGGCCATCCGGGGCTGAAACCCCGGACGGCTGACGGACCAATATAAAATTCCCACCCAGTCCGGGATTCCTAAGGGACAATGTCCCTTAGGCGGGGTCCGGGGGGAGCGCCCCCGGCGGGG
>JAEYRW010000198.1 GCA_023435435.1 Bacillota bacterium
TCACTCCCCCGCTCCCCGGCGTCACTCCCCGTTCCCCGGCGTCGCCCCTGCCGACCCGCCGCTTATCCTCGTACATGTTCTGGTCGGCGGCAAAAAGCAATTGATCGATGAAGGCCATGTCTTCCCGGAAACGCGCGGTGGTGGCGACCCCGAAATTACAGACGAGGGGCTCCCCGTCGGGCCGGATCGACGCCTGATTGAACGACTCGTCGATTCGCCGGATGGCCTCGCGGGCAGCTTTCTCATCGCAGTCGGCCAACACGATCAAAAACTCGTCGCCGCCCATGCGGATCACCGCGTCCACCTCGCGCACGCATTCCTTCATGGCTTCCGCCGCGCGCCTGAGGGTCGCGTCCCCCGCGTCGTGTCCGTACCGGTCGTTGATTTGCTTGAATTCTTTGAAATCCGCCATGACGAACGCGACGGTCTTCCCAATGTCAAAGCCCTTCCTATGACAGAACGCGAGCTCGTCGTAAAAGCGCCGGTTGTAGACCCCCGTGAGCGAATCCGTATAGACGCGCCGTTCGGATTCGATGATCTTGCTGATGAGCTCGTCCTTTTCAAAGGCGTTGAAGAACACCTCGTCGGTGATCTCGCACACCATTTCGAGGCAGCAATTGAATGTCCGACCGGCCGCGTCGACGATGGTGACGGGGCGGGAAACCGCGTTATACACGCTCGAGCCGATGAACTCGTACTTGGTCATGCGCTTCCGGGCGTTGTACGACCTGAGACTCACGCAATTCTCGCAGCGGAGCGACTTGTCCCATACGCGGTAGCACGCATTCCGCTCGGCGCACTTCCAGCCGTCGTCCGTGGGAATCAAAACGACCCGTTCGATGGGATCAACAAACCTGACCACGTCAAACACGGCGCTCATGGTCGTAAGAATCCGCCGCGCTTCCTCCGTCGTCAGCAGCATCACCGCATCGTCGGCCATCTGTCTTCCCCTTTCCGTCAGTGATATGCGCCGGAGGCGAAGCCCTGGTACTCGTCCAGAAACCACTCCGCGTGCTTGACCGCGTTGAGCGTAAGCGTATTTCCCTTGAACGCGGCCACCATCCGCAGCTGCCCCAGATGAATGTCCGCCACATGGCAATGGAGCATAAGCGTGTCCCTCATTGTCCACGCCGCGGAGCAGAAGCAATCGTACCCCTTCCCCATGGGCGTACCGATCCGCCGCCCGGAATAAATCTCTGGAAATTCCTGGGCGACGTTTTTCAAAAGGCCGAACCGGATTTCGTGGGCACCCGTAACGTTCTCATACCGCATGACGACCTCGTCCGCCGAGAAGTCGAACCGCACGCGCTTCATGCCCATGGCGTTTTCGCGCATTTCGTATGTCTTTGCGTCGACCAGCACGCGCGTCGGCGAGTCCGCCTCGCCCTGCGCATGGGCGAGGGCCAGCGTCTCCACCGTCTTTTTCAGAGCCGCGGCGGCGTCCGCATCCGCGGGCAGGGGGGCATCGCTCAAAAACGGAAAAACCTCGCGCCAGAGCGCGTGAAAAATCTCCGACCTGCTCCCCGCCGCCAATTCCTCGTAACCGGTGGTCACGAGCATGAAGTCCCGCTTCGGAAAGCACAGCGCGTACTGTCCGCCCATGCCGTAAAAGGCAAAGCCGTCGTTTTGGGTCATCCAGAACTGATATCCGTAGCCCTGCGCGGTATCCAGGCTCGCCGCGTAGAGGGAATTGTCGATTTGCCGGCTCGTGGCCTCCATCATATAATCCCGCGGGAGAAGCTGCTTCCCCGCGCGGAGGCCATAGTGCATGCAAAGGTCCGCAAACTTGGCGAATTCCCGCGCCGTGGCGCACACGCCCGAGCCGCCCCACTGGATGCCCTCGGGCGTCTCGACGCAGAAGATGTCGCGGCTTACGCCAATTTCGTCGAACACAGGACGGAGCACGTCCAGAAAATCCTTGCCTGTCCTGCGCTTTATGATGGCGCACAGAATCGTCGTTCCCGACGTGCAGTAACTGAACACCGTTCCCGGCACGTGGGAAACCTCGTCTGTGAAGAATGTTTTTTCCCAGCTTTCGTCCTCGGGCGAATAGTTCGCGCCGCGCGTATAGGGCGCGGCCATGCGCAGAAGGTCTCGGATGGTCGTCTCGGCAAGGTAAGGGTCGGCGTCCCCCGAAAGCGCCGGGAAGAAGTCGACGCACCTGTCGTCAAGGCTGAGAACGCCCTGTTCCGCCAATACGCCGATGGCGACCGCGACGAAGCTCTTGCTGCACGAATAAAGCCTGTGCCGGAAATCCGGCCCAAAGGGCCTGAAGTATGCCTCGGAAACAATCTTTCCGTGGCGAACGAACAGCACCGAGTGCATGCAGATCCCCTGCGCCTGAATGGCGCGCAAATACCGCTCGATGGCCCGGGCAGGAATCCCCTCGTGTTCCGGCGTCTCGACGGGCATGGGATTTTTCTCCATGAAGCCTTCGCCTCCCAGCGCATTGTTTTGAGTCTATTCGACAGATCATTCCGTTTTCCCTTCGCTTTCAGCGCCATAAAATGTAAAGATCATGCTATAAGTTACGCAATCCACACTCCATACAGGCGGCCCAGTAACATAATTTCCGACAAGCATAATTTTATCGCAGTGCCCACAAAAAAAGGCCCCATATCGGTTGCATGATTTCATTCATGTAACCCCGTTTCCGCGCAAAAATGCGGGACGAAGATTAAATTCGCGATAATTTACTCAATCTTTACCTCCGAAGCTTGCTGCGGAATGCGCCAGATATTGATTCTCTTTCGTGAAATGAATTATAATAAACGCAACGTATTATTTGCACACAGGAACGGAAGCCGCGACGCACGGAGGCCGAAGCAGATGGAGCATCAGTTTTTTTACGAGAGCCACGTATCCCGCATCCGCATCACAAAGGCGCCGAGCTACTCGTTTACGGCGCACATGCACGACAAGGTGGAGCTTTTGTACGCCATAACGGGCACAACAATCGTGAATATTGATGACACCTCCCACACGCTGACCCCGGGCGAGGCGGTGCTCATCTGGCCAAACCGCATCCATTCCTACACAAATATTGCGCAGGGCGTCGACTACATGGCAATCATCGACCCCTCCTGCATTCACGAGCATGCGAATCTGTTCATCACACATGACTGCGCCTACCCCTATCTCGCGGCGGAAAAGGTGCACCCCCATGTGGCCATGTGTCTGGAGGCGCTGATGGCCAAGCCCACGCCGCCCATGCAGTTGGTCAACGCGTACCTCGACATCGTCATGGGACGGCTTTTGGAGCGGCTCGACCTGGTGCCCGCCAACGACGTACACCGGCAGGAACTCGTGGGCAACATCCTCCTGTACATCGCCGAGCACATCCACGACGAAATCACCCTGGACACCCTGGCACGGGACTTGTTCGCAAACAAGTATCAGATTTCGCGCATCTTTTCGACGAAAATCGGCTGCAACCTGTGCACCTACGTCAACCGGCTGCGCATCGCCTCCTCCCTCAACCTGCTGAAGGACCCGACGCTCAACATCTCGGACATCTCGGAGCAATGCGGCTTCAACAGTGAGCGCACGTTCTTTCGCGTGTTTCGCGAGCAGTGCGGCATCACCCCCAAGCAATACCGCCAGCGCCTCGACATGAGCACGGGCAACGGCTTTGTCAATTCCTCCATGCCGCGCACCGGCGCGGTTTATGCGGACATGATCCGAAATCAGGAGCGCGATCCGGAATATTCATTCCTGTTCCTCTGATTTTGCCCAGTGGTTCGCCGTAATCCAGATCATGACGAAATCCCGGGCACGAAAGGCCCGGGTTTCGCCTTCGAAAAGAGATTGACATGATTCTGAAACCAAAAAACGTCGACATGACGCGGGGCGTCATCTGGAAACAATTCGTCTCCTTCGCGGTTCCGCTTCTTCTGGGCTTCGTGTTCCAGCAGCTCTACAACACCGTAGACTCCGTCGTGGTGGGCAACTTTGTGGGCAAGGAGGCCCTGGCGGCCGTGGGCTCGACGGGCTCCATCATCAATACGCTCATCGGCTTTTTCGCCGGGCTCGCCACCGGCGCCAGCGTGGTCATCGCGCGGCTGTTCGGCGCGCGCGACGAGGCGGGGGTCTCACGCGCCGTTCACACCACAATCGTCATGACGCTCCTTCTCGCGGTGCTTTTTACCGTGCTGGGCGTCGCGATGGTTCCCTTCATGCTCCGGCTCATGAAGACGCCCGCCGACGTGCTTCCCGCGTCGCAAACCTATCTCACGATTTACTTCGCGGGCGTCATCGGGCTCATGCTCTACAATGCCGGCGCGGGCATTCTGCGCGCGGTGGGCGATTCCCGCCACCCTCTCTATTTCCTGGTATTTTCCGCCATCGTCAACACCCTGTTGGACCTTCTCTTCGTCCTGACCTTCGGTCTGGGCGTCGCGGGCGTCGCTTACGCGACGGTGATCGCGCAGCTTTTGTCCGCGGTGCTCGTCTTGTTCACCCTCTCCCGCGCGTCGGGCGCACATCAACTGCGCATGCACGCGCTGCGCCTTTCCCCGCCGATTTTAAAGTCCATCATCAAAATCGGACTGCCCGCCGCGATTCAATCCACGCTTACCTCCTTTTCAAACGTGTTCGTGCAGTCCTACGTCAACGCCTACGGTTCCGCGTGCATGGCGGGCTGGTCGGCGTACGGAAAGCTCGACCAGCTGGCGCTTCTGCCCATGCAGTCCATCTCCATGGCCTCCACCACGTTTGTGGGCCAAAACCTCGGCGCGCGCAACCTTGTCCGGGCCAAGCAGGGCATCCGGACGGCGGTGCTCATGTCCACCGTCTCCACCGCCTCGCTGATGCTCCCGCTGATGCTCTTCGCAAAGCCGCTTTTAGGCTTTTTTAACCGCGACCCGGAGGTGCTCGCGTTCGGGCGGCTGTTCGTCGTGTGGATGTCGCCGTTCTACGTGTTCGCCTGCGTCAACGACATCCTCGCCGGCGCGCTTCGCGGCGCGGGCGAATCGAAGGCGCCCATGTTCATCATGCTTTTGTGCTTCGTCGTCATTCGCCAGATCTACCTGTTTTTTGTTTCCCGCGTGGCCCCGACAGTTCTGCCCATCGCGCTGGGCTACCCCCTCGGCTGGATTCTGTGCGCCGCGCTCCAGTTTGCCTACTACAGGTTCAGCGGCTGGGAAAAGCGGCAGGAGCGCGTGCTGGCGCAATAAAAGCGACAGCACACGCCGTCTCAGCGCGTCAGCAAACGCGCCGCGCCACCCCAAAAATACAATTCCGAACATGCCGCCCGCGGATCAAAAATGAAGGGGCCGCGGCCCCTTCATTCATCTCCATGCAGGATAATGGGATTTGCCGACGGTCCGGGACGGTTCCCGGCCGTCAGTCCGCGTACAACAGCCCGCTAAACAGGTCCATGGTCGAAACGGTTTCGCCCCCAAGTTCCACGTCCCACGCGTCCTTGAGGCGGAGCCAACCCGCGTTGTAGTCTCTGGCGTAATCCTCCGCAAGCGCCTGAATGTAGAGCCATTCCACGTCGTCCGTGGCAACAATGACGGCCTGCTCGCCCGCCTTGACGGTGAGCGCCTCCGCCGCGTTCTGGCGCGAGACCTGAAGGGTTACGTCCTTTTTGAGCGTCACCACGGTCCCCATGGCGTAGACGTCCCGGGGCACCTCGACCAAAACGGGCGCGGCGGTGACATATTCCCCGGTGGCATCGTCAAAATAACTGTTGTCGGTAATGATGAAGTCCGCGCGGCGGAACCAGGTCTGGATGACCCGCCCGCGCACGGTGGCGCTGAAGCCCTCGTCCGTGATGGCGACGGTCCCGGCCCACGCGCCGAACACGCCGCAGGATTCGAGCTGGCCCTCTTTGTAACGGTAGACATAATTCGCCGGGTCGTCGCTGGGCCCGTCCTCGCTCACCAGCAGGTACGCCCGGTCGGCCTCGGAAAGCCGCATGGCATAGAGCATGCCGTTGAGCCCGTCCCCGGTGCCGGAAAGCGTCTGGCCGTTCACGGTCAGTTGATACGTCTCAACGCCTTCGTCCATGGACTCGGTCAGCGAAATGGCGTCCGCGGTTCCGTCGCCGTCCAGATCGATGGACGCGCCGCTGGGATCAATGCCGGCGAGGGTCTTCAACGGCAGCTCCGCCGCGCCCTCCCCAAACGCCGTCCCCGTCAGAACAAGCGAAACAACGCACAAATAAATGAGAATTCTTTTCACAAAAAATCACCCTCCCCGCTTGTCCCATAGACGCGCGCGGGGCGGGTGATGTTCCTTATTCTGTCAATCTTCCGGCGGAAAATTGAGCGCGAGCTTGGCGTAGAAATCCTCCATGGTGAGCCGGGTATTGAGGGTATGGTACACCCGGATGGGGCGGTTGTTTTGCCCGTGGATGTACAGCCCGTCCCGGTTCACCCGGGGCGCGATCTTCCAATCGTAGTTGCGGCTCTGAAGCTCCTCGAGGAGCAGCGTCACCGTCGCCTGATCGCCCAGCCCCCAGGTCTCCCCGTGGGGCCAATCGCGGCCGTTGTCACCCAGGGCAATGTTGAAGGCAACCATCTGCTCGAACAGATATTTCCCGATCTTGCCGTACGGCATGACCCGCAGCTGGAGCTCCGAAAGGGACACCGCCATCTGCTTGTAGACGTTGCGGGGCACCTGCCAGAGGGGGATTGGGGAAGAAAACACGGCATTTACGGCATCGATGTCCCCGCCGCAGTTGAACTCCGATCCGCCGCAGGGCCACGCCCCGCCGCCGATCCAAATGGCGGTAAGCCTGTCCGCGATGCGCGGCTCCATGCGGTAGGCGCACGCAAGATCCGTAATGGCGCCCAGCAGGCAGACGTAGAGCGGCCGCGGGTCGTCCCGCATGGCCTCCTCCACGATAAACCGCGCGCCGGGGGAATCAACATATGTCTTTTCGTCCGGCATCGGCCCGGGCGCACCCATGCAGACCGGGTATTTTCCGGAAAGGCCCATCAAATCAAGCACCAGATGAATCTCGTCGAAGCTCGCCTCGACGCTGGTCTTGGGCGCGAAGCGGTCCGTGCTTCCAAAGTGGCCCGCCACGATGCCGCGCACGTCAAACTTGGGCGTCATCAGGTGATGCGCCAGCGCGAACTGGTCGTCCGCCTCGTTTTTACAGTCCGTGTGTACGATGACGCGCACGCGCCGCTTCTCGGGCACGGTAAATTTGTAAGGATTCATTATCTCCTCCTGATCCGGTCACCCATCTCCAGGGCCAGAAGCGCCGCGCCGATCATCCCCGCGTCATTGCCGTGCCTGGCAAGACAGATGTTCCCGAGGAAGTAGTCCGGCCGCTCGCTGAACGCGCCGTAGACCTCGTTGCGGATGGCGGTCAAAAGCCGCCCGCCCAGCGCCGCAAGCCCGCCGCCGATGACGAACTCCTCCGGATTAAACGTCATGATGAGCGAGATCATCCCGATCCCAAGCTCGTGAATATAGACGCGGAAGCCTTCGGCGATCTGCCTGTCCCCCGCCTCGAGTCCGTCGATGACCCGCTTGACCGAATCCGCCTTGGTGTACCTGAGCAGCGCGCCCGCCGAGGCGTACATCTCAAAGCAGCCGCTGCGCGTGCAGGAGCACTTGAGCCCGTCCGCGTGGGTGATGATGTGGCCGAATTCGCAGGCGGTGTTTGTGTGCCCGCGCCAGGGCTTTCCGCCGATGAGCACCGCGCCGCCCACGCCCGTTCCAAGGGTGATGTAAACCGCCGTGGTCGCGCCCCGGCACGCGCCGTCGTACCATTCTGCCATGAGCGCGGCGTTTGCGTCGTTGTCCACCCAAACGCGCTGACCCGTCGCCTCGGCGAGCATGTCCCGCAGCGGCACCGCCATCCATTTCAGGTTGTCCGCGGTCACAAGTCCCGACGCCGCGTCCACGTTTCCCGCCGTCCCGACGCCGACCATCTCGACGTCCGCATTTTTTACGAAATCGGCAATGCCCCGCACGATGACCTCCGGCTCCGCCTGTCCACTGGGTATTTTTTCCGTCGCCACCAGCCCCGCGCCGGTATCGAACACGCCGAGCTTTACGCTCGTTCCGCCGATGTCGATGCCCGCTATGCGCATGTAACTCACTCCCGCGCTTTTTGATCCATATATGCTATTTTATCGGTTCCCCAGCGCGATGTCAATGCGCCCGGGACAACACCTGAAAAATCTGCGCCAACATGCGCATAATAGGGAATGCCATTCGTGGACAATCCGCAAAAGCGGTGCTATAATGGCAGAAGATTACCAGTCAAAGGAGAGAAGGCAATGAAGAAACGAAGCGAAATGAACCCCTCCTTCATGTGGGACTTTTCACATATCTACGACTCGCGCGGGGCGTGGGAGGATGCCTACAAGGCGGCGGACGCGTCCATCTCGAAAATCGAGGGCGTCAAGGGCACGCTGGGCGATTCCGCGGACGCGCTGCGCGCGGGCTGCAAGGCTGTGGCGGAGGCATCAGAACAGGCGGAGATCGTATACATCTACGCAATGCTCCATAAGTCCGCCGACACCGGCGACGCGGATTATCAGACCATCGAGGCGCGCGCCATGTCCCTGCTCGTTCGGATGAGCGCCGCGGCGGCGTTCATGAGCCCCGAAATCCTTGCCATCGACGAGTCAAAGCTGAACGGCTTCCTCGCAGACCCCCGACTCGCCGATTATCGGCACATGATCGACGACATCGCCCGGGGCCGCGCCCACACCCTCGACGCCGAGCGCGAAAAAATGCTTGCCATGCTCGCGGACGTTCAGACCACGCCGTCCGACGCCTATGAAATGCTCACGGACGTGGAAATGTCCTTTCCGGACATCGAGACAGAGGACGGGCAAAAGCTGCCCCTTACCCGCGGCAACTTCAATGTATACCGCGAAAACCCCGACCGCAAGATCCGCGAACAGGCATTCGAGAACGTGTTCGGCACCTACCAGAAATTCATCAACACAGACGCGACGCTCTATGCGGGCTCTGTCAAGATGGACGCTTACCTCGCCAAAATGCGCGGCTTTGGAAGCGCGCTGGAAAAATCCCTGTTCGCACATAACGTGCCGACTTCGGTTTATTCAAGTCTCATTGAGGCCATCCACAAAAGCCTTCCCACCATGCGCAAGTATCTGGAGCTGCGCAAGGCCGCGTTGAACCGTCCCGAACTCGACATGTTTGACCTGTACGTGCCCATGATTCCGGACGTGGAATTCGCGATGCCCTTCGAGGAAGGCAAAAAACTCGTCAAGGAAGCGCTCAAGCCCCTGGGCGGCGAATATCAGGCGCTCCTGGACCGTGCGTACGGCGAAAAGTGGCTCGACGTGTACGAAAACGCCGGCAAGCGCAGCGGCGCGTTCTCCTGCGGCGTGTTCGGCCGGCATCCCTACGTGCTTCTCAACTACACGGACACCCTCGACGACGCCTTCACCCTCGCCCACGAGCTGGGGCACGCCATGCACTCCTACTTCTCCGACCGGGAACAGGCGTACGTCAACCACGACTACTCCCTCATGGTGGCGGAGGTCGCTTCCACCGTCAACGAGGTATTGCTGGCAATGTACCTTCTCAAAACCGAAAAGGACAAAAAGCGCCGCGCGTTCGCCCTCAACCACTTTATGGAGGGCTTCCGCACGACGGTGTTCCGCCAGACGCTGTTCGCCGAATTCGAAATGAAGGCCCACGACCTCTACGCGGCGGGCACACCCCTCACCGCCCAGGAAATGAGCAAGGTATACAAGGAACTCAACGAAAAATATTATGAGGGCATCGGCATCCCGGAACTTGCCTCCGTCGAGTGGTCGTACATCCCGCACTTCTACCGCGCCTACTACGTCTACCAGTACGCCACGGGCTTCTGCAGCGCGGTGTCCATCGCCAAGAGCATCCTCGAGACGGGCGACGCTTCCGGCTATCTCAAGTTCCTTACCCTCGGGGGGAGCGCGTACCCCATCGACGAGCTCAAGGTTGCGGGCGTCGACCTCACGAAGCCCGATACCATCGAACGCGCCATGCAGGTATTTGACGAATCCATCGAGGAACTCAAGAAAATCATCGGCGAACTTTAGCGAGTCAGACTTCGGTTTGTTTTTTAAACAAACCGAAGTCTTCTATTTCATGACGAAGCGCCAGGGCCGATTCCTGTCCTCCGGCGCAGCGTACGCGATTCCGACCCTTGCTTTTTCTTCGACCTCGCACACATTGCCCGACTCAAACCAGATTTTACCCGAAGTCAATGCGCTCTCCCCGTTCAGACTTCCGTCTATTTTGAGTGCGCGGGTCAAGAGCGCCGGCCCTTTGGCGTCCGCGCCCGCGCGGATGAGCACACACTGCGGGTCTTCCTGGCCGCCGGTTACGACGTTCATGAGCCAGTGCATGCCGTAGCAGAGATAGACATACAACGTTCCCGCGTCCCCGTAGAGGACCTCGGTGCGCTTCGTCCGCCCCTTGTGGGCGTGGCAGGCGGTGTCCGTTTCCCCCCTGTATGCCTCCGTCTCCGCGATGACCATGGACAGATCCCCGCGCACCACGCGGCACCCCACCAAATCCCGCGCCACCAAAAGCGCGTCGCGGGCAAAGAAATCCCGTTCGAGCCTCATTTCAATCACCCTTTACAAAGGAGGTTCTTTATGGCAAGTCTGACGTGCAATTTCCTCTCGTATACCCTCCGCCGGGCCGTGGATCTCACAGTCGTGATTCCGTCCATGTGCTTTCCCGAAATGATGGAGAAGGACCCGCACCACAAAGCCGGCGCGCGCTACCCCGTTTTGTACCTTTTGCACGGCTACGGAAACAACCACCGGACTTGGAACGGCTATACCTCCGTCGAGCTCTTCGCAGAGGAGCGCAACATCGCGGTGGTCATGCTCTCCGCCGAAAACAAGGCCTACATCAACCACGGCGGCGACGACGACTACTTCGACTTCATTTCCCGCGAGCTGCCGGAATTCGTGCGCGCCGTGTTCCCGGTCTCGGGAAAGCCCCGGGATACCTACATCGCGGGGCTTTCCATGGGCGGCTACGGCGCGCTGGTGCACGGGCTTTCCTGTTCGGACCGCTTCGCGGCCGTCGGCTCGTTCTCGGGCGCGACGCGCGCGCGGGACGGCGCGCCGGAGGCGTTTGATCCCTACAAAATTGCCCTCGCCTGCGCGGAGGAGAATCGCCAAAAACCCGTCTATATCGCCTGCGGAGACAAGGACTTCCTTTACGATGACAACATGCGGTTCAAGGAGCACCTTGTGAAGCTTGGCTACGACGTCACCTGGGTGGTAGGCGAGGGTTATCATCACGAATGGCGCTTCTGGAACCGGGAGGTCGAGGCCTTCCTCGACTGGATTCCGCGCACAGACGAATATTATCTCGAAGGCGGGCGGCGTAAAATCTAAAAAACGTTCAGGGGATTCCACCTGCCCCGCCGGTAGCGCACGGCCATGAGAACGGCGAGGGTCACATTGTGCGCGATCATGCAACCCCACGCAGCCCGCAGCCCCAGGCCCATGACCTTCACCGCGAGAACCGTTCCGAGAATCCGGACGCCCCACATGCACGCCGCTTCGAACACGAACGGGCTTTTCGTGTCTCCGACGCCGTAGAAGACGCCCTCGAGAATGATCGCGACACCGTACACCGGTTCCGATACCGCCACCATCATCAGCACCGACGCACCCAGAGAGAGCACCGCGGAATCCCCCGTGAACACGCCCATGACGGGCCGCGCCAGCAGGAACAGGAGCGCCCCGGTAACGCTCATGAGCCCGACGATGAGCAGAAGGAACGTCCGCGCGAGCTGACCCATGCGCGCCTTGTCGCGCGCGCCGTAGGCCTGTCCGATGAGGGCGGAAGCGGCCGCCTGCATGCCGAAGCCCGGAATGTAGAACGCGGATTCCGCGGTAATGGCGGTTGCGTGGGCGGTGGCCGCGACGGTGCCCAGGGAATTGACCATGGACTGGAACGTCACCTGCCCGAGGCAGGCCGTGAGCCGCTGAAGCGTCGCTGGGATGGCGATCCGCACGCACGGCTTCAGAATCTCCCGGTCGGGCAAGAACCGCATGCCGCGCGGCGAGGTTTCCGGGTGGCGCAAAAGGGAAAGCAGCATCGAAACGCCGCCGGACACGTACGCGAGCGCCGTCGCCAGCGACGCGCCCGCGACGCCCAGATTCGCACCCCAGACGTGAACCGAATGGCCCAACAAAAGGACGTCCCGCGCGGGATAGATCAAAAGGCAGTTCAGCACGATGTTCAGAAGATTCAGCCCAAGGTTGACGAGCATGGGCGTGCGGGTATCCCCCGCGCCGCGCAGCACGCCGCCCAGCACGATGAGCAGCGCCCGAAACATGAGGGGCGCGCACACAATGGCAAAATAAAGCGCCGCGCTTTTGCGGATCTCGGGCGCCGCGCCCATGATTTGGGGGATGCGCGGCGAAAGGGAAACAAACAACGCGGTCATGACGGCCCCGACGGCCACAGAAACCGTCACCGCCTGTGCGGCGGTCCTGCGGGCGTGGGGAACGTCCTGCGCGCCCACATCCCGCGCCACGCACGCGAGGAACGCCGCCGCCAGCGCCCACAGGGGGCTGTTGACCAGCCACGTCATTGTGCCCATTACGCCCACCGCCGCCAGCGCCGCGACGCCCACGGAGCCCACCATGGCATAGTCGATGTACTGAACCGCCACCTGCATTGCCTGTTCGAGGATCGTCGGCCACGCCAGCGCGACAATCGAATGGAAGACACCCTTGTCCTTCATCTTTTGTACCCCGTGCATCAATTTCGCTCCATTTTAGCATCGCATTGTTAACTCCCATCGCGGAAGGAGAGACCATCATGGAAGAGAGCATCGAGCGCCTGCGCGCGCTGCTGGACGATTTGGACGAACTGGAATCCACGGAGGAACTGTGCGACCTGAACGCGACCCTGGAGGACGTCATTTATCTCCTCGAGGAGGACGAGGATGCGGGCACGGACGCCCGGGCGGAGCTTTCCGGTCTTCGGGACGCCTATGCCCGGCTGGGACTCGCCGCGCCCGCCGCCCGCCTTGCGGAAATCATCGGGGAGATGGTCTGATGCGGGACTTCATGAACGACTGGTTTGACTGGTTTTCACAGGGCATGGAGGAAATGGACCCCGCCGCCCGGGACAAATTCTTCGAATGCTGCGGTCGCGCCTGCTGTGAGACCGCGCCCATCCACTTTTACCGCGCGCACTTTGCGTCGGCAGGCTGCGATCTCGACGCGTTCTTCGGGCGGCTCCATGAAATTCCCGGCGCGGACGGCCGCGTGGCGGAACCGGGACGCACCTATGAACTCGCGTTCAATCAGTGCCTTTGCGACCTTTACACCCGGGGATACGTTCGGTCGGATGTCGTCTGCGAATGCTCCCGGGCCAGCGTCGCCCATGTCATGGAAGCCCTTGCGCCCGCGCGTCCCTGCCGCGTCGAAAAGGTCCACACCATCCTCGGCGGTGCGGATGAATGCCGGTTCCGAATCGAATTTTCATAAAAAAGAAACGCGCCGTTTACACCCGGCACGCTTTGTGCTATGATGATCTGGTGCCAAAACCGGAGGTGAAGTAATGGTTTGCAAGAGAATCAACCTGATCGAGGGCCGGGAAGATGTCACGCTCACCACCTATGTGCTCGACGATTCCACGGAAATGCTGCGCGGCAAGCGGCGTCCCGCGGTGCTCGTTTGCCCGGGCGGCGCGTATCTGAGCTGCTCTGACCGCGAGGGCGAGCCCATCGCGCTGCGCTTCAACGCCATGGGCTACCACGCGTTCGTATTGCGCTACTCGGTCTTTTCAGAAGGCAAGGGCTGGGGCGCTGTCGGCGAAAATCCCACATCCAAGCCTTGGCTGGCCCACCCCGCGCCCATGCGGGACATCGCCCGTGCCATGCTTGAAATTCGGAAAAACGCGGCCGCGTGGCTGGTCGACATGGACAAGGTCGCCCTCTGCGGCTTCTCCGCGGGCGCGCACAACTGCGCCATGTACTCCGTCTACTGGGACAAACCCGTGATGCGGGAGCCCTTCGGCGTCGATGGATCCGCCCTCCGGCCCGCGGCGACCATCCTCGCCTACACGCTCAGCGACTACGTGTTCATGAAGGAAGAGTACGAGAAGATGGACACGGCGGGCAAGGGCTTGTTCGACATCGCGAATCTCGCCTTCCTGGGAACCAAGGAGCCGGACGACGCGACGCTTAACGCCGTAAGTCCCGCGCGCCGCGTGGATGCGCACACGCCGCCCATGTTTTTATGGTCGACCTTCCGGGACGGCCTGGTGCCCATTCGGCACACGACCCTCATGGCCGACGCCCTGGCCAGTGCGCACATCCCCTTCGAGGTACACATCTTCGAGGGCGGCGACCACGGACTCGCCCTCGCGGACCAGTCCACCGCCGTGGACAAAACCCAAATCGACCCGGACGCCGCCAAGTGGGCATCCCTGGCCGAGGCATGGCTCAAAAAGCGGTTCGCCCTCGACCTGCCCGACAAAATCACACAGTAAGCAAGGAGAACGACATGAAGCCATATGTGGTCGCCATCGCGGGCGGGACGTGCAGCGGGAAATCCACGCTCGCAAACGCGCTCAACGAACAGCTCGAAAAAAAACGCAATGTCAAGCTCTTCAATATGGACAGCTACTTCAAAAATCCCACGCCCACGGTCATCGCCCCCATCACGGGCATCGAGTATCCGGAGCACAACCATCCGGACGCCCTGAAGCTGGACGAACTCAGGCGCGATTTCGAGGAAGCGCTTTCGGGCGACTTCGACGCCGTGCTCATCGAGGGTCTGTTCGCGCTCCAGATCGACTGGATTCGGGAAAAGGCCGACCTCAAGGTGTTCGTGGACCTCAAGAGCGACGCGCGGCTCGCCCGCCGGATCGTCAAACACCTGAAATGGGGCCGAACGTACGACGAAATCGTGACCCGCTACCTGGATACCGTGCGCTTCCGCCACGACGAGCTCATCGAGCCCACCCGCTGGCACGCGGATCTCGTGGTGAACGGAACGGAAAATCAGGGCATGGACGTACTCCTCACTTACATCGAATCCAAAATTTCCGCGCGCTGACCGGCCCTTTCGGGCCGGTTTCCCCTTGACGCATATAGTTCTATATAGTATAATTCGATCTAGCAGGAGGTGAAGGGATGAAGGAGACGCGGAGCGGGTTCATGATCGGCCAAATTTCAAAGCTCAGCGGGCGGATTTTCGAGCGGATTCTCGCGGAGGCAGGGGTGGACGCCTTCAACGGCGCGCAGGGAAGGATTCTGTACATTCTGTGGCAGGAGGATTTCGTCCCCATGCGCGCGCTGTCGGACCGGACCGGACTCGCGAAGAACACGCTCACCAGCATGCTCGACCGGATGGAGGCGGCGGGGCTTACCCAGCGCCATCCAGACCGGGAGGACCGGCGCGTGATTCGCATCCGGCTGACGGAAAAGGCGCGCGCGCTCAAGGACAGGTACGACGCGGTATCGGGCCGCATGAACGAAATCTACTTCAAAGGATTTTCGGACGCGGAGATCGACGCGTTCGAGAAGTATCTCACACGCATCATTCAGAATCTCGAGGAGGAAAACACAAATGGCTAAGGTTTCCGGAGATCCCGCGCGGCTCTCAAACGATTTTTGCCCCCAGACATTGTTTCTCTACGGCACCTACGGCGAAGACGGTGCACCAGACTTTGGCCTGTTCTGCTGGTTCAGCTACGTTTGGGATGGCGGCCTGGGCGTCATGGCGTGCATCGGCGGCGAAAAGCTGACCAAGGAACGCATCCATAAAAACAAAATCTTCTCGGCGTGTCTCGTCACCGAAAAGATTCTCCCGCTCTCCGATTACTTCGGCTGCGTCGACGGCCACTCGCCCGAAAAGATGAAGATTGACGCCGCCATCGAAAAGGGGCGCGTGCTGGACGTCCCGGTTTTGACGGACTCCCCGCTGGCCTTCGAGCTTGAGGTAAAGTCCTTCATTCCCCTGGACGGCAGCGAGGTCATGCTGTGCACTGTCAAAAACGTATTGGTGGATGAAGCACTCGCGGACGCGGCGGTGTCCGTTGAGGCGCGCATCGCGGCCATCGCCCCCGTGCGCACCACCTGCCAGACCTACTATGGTTGGGACGGACAGAAAATGGGTTGCTGGGGTGAACCCAAGGAAGAAATTAAAGTCAAAGTCTAAACTCGGGCGCCGCGGTCTGCCGGACGGGCGGATTCCCGAGCTCGGTCTCTTTTTACTCCAAAAATGAGACTTCGGTCTTTTTCCGAATTGATCCCTCCGGCTTCCGCGCATGACGTCAAAGGGAAAGTCTGAAGTGTTCCGCAATGGCATCCACCGTCTCCTGGGGCGTCTGGTTTGACGAATCGATCCAGTAACCGATCCGGGGCGTTTCGCGCAAAAACATTTCATACAGGGGTTCGACGCCGAAGCTCGAGTAACCGACTTTCCCCCGTTCCGCTTCCCGCCGCTTCACGGTTTCGACGTCCGGGCAAAGAACGACCACGCGAACAGGCAGTCCATCCAGGAGATTCAGCATGTCCGTCAGTGCCTGTCCATAGTAATTGTCCTGCAAGACGACGTCGAACCCCGCGCGCAGATATTCCCCCGCCACCTGTGCGGAGATGCGGTAGCGCAGGTAGAGTTGGGAAAGCGCCTCCTCGGAGGCGTTTTCGCTCATTTCGGCCCGCCCCGAGACGATCATCTTCCGAAAGGCGTCCCCGCGCAGGTGAACGGCGCGGGAAAGCCGCGCCGCGAAAAGCGCCGAAACGGTGGACTTTCCCGCCGCCATCACGCCGGTGACGAGGTAGATGTGGTTCATTCCGCCGCCATCTCCTTCATTTTGAGAATCGTGTTCCAGTTCCGCGCGGTGGCGGTTTCCAACTTCATGAGCTTCGCCGCCAGCTTCGACAGCCGAACGCTCTGCCCAAGCAAAAGATATGCCTCGCGGCCCGCAAGGACCACCCGGTCCTCGGCGTCCGGGGCGACTTTGATTTCCGGCGCGGCGGAAAAGAGGACGACGTAGAGACTTTCCCATTCGTCCCTTGCCGCCGCCGCAATCTCCGCTTCCGAAAACGGAAGCGCGTCCACCATGGCGCGCATCTGTTCCGCCGCGCGGAGCACCACGTTTGTGCGGACGCCCGCCGCCGCGAGCGCCGCCTTGATTTTCTCCGCAAGCGCGGCTTCGCCTTCGTCGGAATCGAAAACCGCGTTTCCGCTCTGGATGTAGGTCTCCACGCGCGCGAGTCCCAGCTCCTCCAGCACGCGCTTGAAGTCCGCCATCTTGATCCGGTTGTGCGCGCCGACGTTCACTCCGCGCAGAAACGCCGCGTATCTCATGCCTCTCCCCCGTTCAGCCGCGCGGCGATTTCCCGGATCTTCTGAAGCGCCGCCTCGTCCCGCGCGGCAGGCACCGCGTCGGTGTTCATGGAAAGCACCAGATTTTCCTCCGGAAAATCCGCGTTCAAGAAGCGGAAAATCCATTTCGCCAGCCGAACCGCGTCGTCCGGGCTCCCGTCGCCCCCGCCCGCCAGCAGAAGAACGCCCGTCTTTTTGCGCAGCGCCACGGGACTCTTCAGAAACCGCCTGGCGGCGTAGTAGACCTGCAGACGGCTCGCCACGTTCATGAGCGGGCCCGTGAGGTTCGACATGTAGAGGGGCGATGCCACCACCACGACGTCAAAATCGTCCGCATACACCGCGTCCATGCCGTCATGAATGGCGCAGCCCAACCGTTCGTTGCAGCTGCGGCAGTCGACGCAGGGCGAAACGTTTCCGTAAAACGCCGAGAGTTCTTCGACCTCGCCTGCGAGCGCCGCCCGCAGCGCCCCCACGAGCGCCGCCGTGTCGCCTTTTTTGCGCGGCGAGCCGTTCAGCACAAGCGTTTTCATTCCATCGTGTCCCCCCATTTCAATTTACGCGCCATTTTGTACGCCTCCCCGTCGCGCTTCAAAAATGCGCGCCTTTCGAGTCCCGGGATGCAGCACGCTTCGACGGTGATCCGCCCTTTCTCGACAGACGGGTGCCGGATGACGCGGGCGCGCGGCGCCATGGGTTTTTCACGAACAAAAGCGACATAGGAGAATTTCTCATCCTCGTAGGGCACGTCCGCGCCCTTGAGCCTCTTGTGCAGCCGCCCGCGGGCGATCCTGCATGAAAAGTGGCACCAGTCATCCGCAGGCAGCGGGCAGGAGTCCCCGTGGGGACAAGGCGCGGCCACATGCGCCCCCAGCCCAAGCAAAAATTCCCGTGCCCGCATCAGCTGCCGAAAGTGTGTGGGCGTGCCCGGCTCGACGATGAGCAGCATCTTCTCCGCCGCGTTCCACAGCCGCCGAACCGCCTCCAACCGCGTACCCTCCGCCAATTCATTGAGCGCGTAGGAGGCGACAACCAAATCCGCCTTCCCCGGAATCTCCCGGGCAGCCAGGTCACACTTTACCCAGCGCGCGGGCGGGCCGCCGCACATCAGCGACTTTCCCAGCTCCAGCATGGCGTCCGCCCCCTCAAGGCAGGTGATTTCCCGCAGATCGAGCAATTCCGCCGCCGCCCAGGTCGCCGTGCCGGTGCCCGCCCCCGCGTCGATGAGCGAATGAATGTCGGGATTCATGGCCTTAAGCGCACAGGAAAGCACTGTCCGCACCGCGCCAAAGGTGGCGGGCATCCGCACGGCGGCGTACGCAAGTGCCTCATCCCCACGCGTCACAAGGGGTGACCCGCGCCCGTCGGCGCCCCGGTACCGCTCGGAGATCTCCTCCGCCAGCTTCGCCATGCGCCGGACATCCGCACCCGCGATCCCGTTTTCCACCGCGCCCCTGAGCGTCGTCGGCAGTTCCATCAGTTTTCCCCCGTCCGGCAAAAATCGAGGCGAAGAAGCGCCTTGCCGTTGGGCAGCTTTTTCGGCGCGCGCAGCGTCAACGCATATCCCGCGTCCCGCAGGCAACCGCGGAGCGAAGTTTCGTCCACGGGCGCGTGAATTTCCGAAAGTCCGTCGAAGATGTGCCTGTAGGGCGAATCGGACACGAAGCCCTCTCCCGCGTCCAACTGAATCCCGCAGGAGACGTATTTCGCTCCCATCCGTCCAACCGCCCGCGCAAACGGCCCGCAGCCCACATACTCGATGAACAGATTCGCGATGACGAGCTCCGCCCGGGGCAGCGCGGCGGCGGGATCGGAAACGTCCGCCTCCACGAGACGCAGAATGTCCGACAGATGTGAAAACCGCCGCCCGCATTCCGCGAGATAGGCGGAGTTCACGTCGATGCCGTACACGGCGGAAAACTTTCCGACGGGAACATGCTCGAGTCCGTTTCCGCCCGCGACGCCCAGAATCGCCGCCGTTTTTGCGGGAAAGTCCGCCAGCTGATCCTTTGTCATCCGGCTGACGGTCTGAAGCTGGCCCACGGAGTCAAGCCCCATATGGCTCTCGTACTGCGCGAGGTCGATTTGCATCCAGGGATTCTCCGCGCGCACCCCACGCCACCGCCGAAGCGCGCCCGCATCACAAAAACCGATGAGCGCGCGCACGTCCCGGAACAGCTCCGGCATGAGCGCGTACGCCGTGGCGCGCTTGTGCCCCTCGAGGAGGTACAATTCCGTTCCACGCCCGTGCGTAAGCGCGATGAGCGGCGGAAACGATCCTCCGCGCCGCAGGTGCGCCAGCGCCTCCCAGAATCCGTCGTTGGGCACGCCGCACGACGTCCGTCCCGCCCGAATCGCCTCGGCGGCCCGCAGCGGCGACCCGGTGTCGTCGCTCAATTCGTTCCAGTAATCGTAATCGACATACCGGATTTTTTCAAGGTCAGATGGTTCGAGAACCGCCCACTCCCAGCGCACGTCCGCAGGAAATCGCTCAAACAAGCCCTCGTTGCGCCCATCGCCCCGAAAATCCCCCAGAACCGCCCGCCGCAAAGCGTTTTCGGCTGGATCTGATGGATCGCCCCGCCCGATCAGCTCCGCGCGGACGTTCCGTCCCCGCAGCGCCTCCGCAATCTGCCCACGGAAGCGGTCGGAGGCGTACTCCATGCTGAGAAACGCGAGGATCATCTCGTCCTCGCCCGCGTTCGCGCCCCTTGTCACGAGCCTGCCCCGGCGTCCTGTCTTTGCCAGCTTTGCAGCTCTACGACGTTCCCCTCGGGGTCGGTGGCGTACACAAAGGTTGCGCGCCTGCCGTCCGGATAATCCACGTTCACCAGCTCGCCGAGCTGTCCGCCGCCTCCCGCGCGAACATCCGCGAGGGTCTTCGCCACGTCGTCCACCTCGAAGGCGATGTGCCCGAAGCCCGGCGTGGCGATTCCGCGCGCCGCCTGCTCCTTTTCGCCGTATTCGAAGATCTCGAGGGTAATTTCCCCGTCGCAGCCGGGAAGCGCCAGGTGCTCCCCCACGATGCGCGCGCCGGGAATGTTCGTCAGCCGGTCGAGCCAGTCGCCCGAGAGGTCGCGCGTCTGTCCCACATGCGCGCAGCCGAGTACGTCCCTGTAAAAAGCAATGAGCGCCCGGGCATCCCGGGCGATGAGATTCGTATGCGCATAGCGAAGCATGCGTTCAGCCCCTTTCGTCACCTTACGCTCATTATACACAAAGGGGCGCGCGGGATCAATCGAAAAAGCGGTTTCGGAGCATGCCCGCCCGCCGGGCGATGCGCGCGAGCACGCCCGTCCGCTCCGCCGGCCCGCGGTTTTCCTCCGCCGCGGACATAAAGCTTTCCTGGGCGTTGAACGGGCCGTCCGGGTTGGCGGGCGCGGGCGCATACGTCCCGTCCGGCGCCATCCGCCGTGCCTTCTGGTCGTCGGCCATCTGGGCATTGAGCGCGTCCAGCAGCCGCGTCTTGATGCTCCTGTCAAAAATCGGGCAGGCGATCTCCACGCGCCGCTCGGTGTTGCGCGTCATGAGGTCGGCGGAGGCGATGTAGACCACCGCGTCGCTTCCCGCGCCAAAGGCGTACACCCGGGCATGCTCCAGGAACCGGCCAACCAGGCTCGTCACACAGATGCTGTCCGTGCGATCCTCGATCCCCGGCAGAATGCAGCAGATGCCCCGGACGATCATCTCCACGGGCACGCCCGCGCGGGACGCCTCCGAGAGCTTGTCGATGACGTCGCGGTCGGTAATGGAGTTGATTTTGATGCGAATCGCGCTCGCCTCGCCCCGCAGCGCCTTGTCGATTTCCCCTTGAATGAGCGCGAGAATGCCCTTTTTAAAGCCCGACGGGGCGACGAGCAGATGCGCGTACTGTCCGTCGAGATTTGAGATGGCGATGTTTTTGAAAAAAGTCGCCGCGTCCGCCCCAATTTCACGGTTGGCCGTCATGAGAGAAAAGTCGGAATAGATGGCGGCGGTCTTTTCGTTGTAGTTGCCCGTGCCCACCTGTGTAAAATACTGGAGCCTGTTCTTCTCCCGGCGCGTAATGAGACAGATCTTCGAATGCGCCTTGATGCCGTCGATGCCGTAAAGCACGCGGCAGCCCGCGGCCTCCAGCCGCTCGGCCCACTCGATGTTGTTTTCCTCGTCGAAGCGCGCGCGCAGCTCCATCATGACGGTCACATCCCGCCCGTTTTCGGCGGCCATGATGAGCGTCTCCGCCAACCGGGACTGCTTGTCGATCCGGTAGAGGGTAATCTTGATGGAAATGACCGCCGGGTCGGCCGCCGCCTCTCGGACGAGCTTCAGAAAGGGCTCAATGCTCTCGTAGGGTTGAAACAGCAAAATGTCGCGTTTGAGAATCTGACGGAACATGGACTCCCGCCCCTCCACGTCCGCGGGCCAGAGCGGTTTGTACGGCGCGTAGAGAAGGGCACGCTTGGTGGGCTGGGAAAGCTTTTGCTCAATCCCGTAAGCGTAGCTCACCTCCAGGGGCGCGCGGCTCACGTACGCCTGCTCCTTCGAAAGATCGAGCCGCGTAAGCAGGTATTTCAAAAATTCGCCGGAGAGCTTGTCCCGCGTCTCCAGCCGCACGGGCGCGAGCCGCGCGCGCTTTTTGAGCACCTTCTTCATGTGCAGCCGGAAATCCTCTTCCAGCTCGAATGTCTCGTCGTCGGGATTGATGTCCGCGTTGCGGGTGACGGAGAGCACCGTCTTTTCCACCGTTTCGCAGCGGTCGAACACCCGGTCCGCGTTTTCGAGGATGATCTCCTCCATGCGGACAAAGCGCACGGTTCCGCCCGGGAGGTGCAGAAGGCGCGGAAGCGACTTCGGCACGGGGATGAGCCCAAAGCGCCGCCCCTCCTTCGTCTCCAGCCGCACGCCCACGTTCATCGACTTGTTTTCCAGGTGGGGAAAGGGATGATGGGCGTCCATGATCTGGGGCGACAGCACTGGCGCCACATAGGAATCAAAGTAGTCGCGCAGAAACTTCCGCTCACCCGCCTCGAGCTCCGCGCACGTCAGGTTGTAGATATCGTATTCCCTGAGTCTCTCCTCCAGCGAAAAAAAGATGCCGTCGCGCAGCTCGTACAGCGGGCGCACGGCCTCATAGACCCGCGCGAGCTGTTCCCGCGCGGTCATGCCGGACTTGTTGTCCTCGTGCTCCTCGTCCAGAAGCGAGATGTCGAGAAGGCTCCCCACGCGGATCATGAAAAATTCGTCGAGGTTACTGGTAAAAATGGAAACAAATCTGAGCTTTTCAATGAGGGGTACGGACGCGTCCTGCGTTTCCAAAAGCACGCGCTCGTTGAACCTCAGCCAGGAAAGCTCACGGTTTTGCGTATAGAGGGTTTCACGCGTCTCCTGCTGCATCGACCCTTCCTCCCAGCACTCTTTCGTAAAGGTATCCTTCGCGCACGCCATAGCCGCTGACCAGAACCACATCCCCCGAAAAGCGCTTCATGACGGTTTTCAGAATCGTCATGCCGGGCACAAGCGTGTGTACGCGCTCCGGGGCGACCCGCAGGATGGAATCGAGGGCAATCCTCTTGGATTCCCGGAAAAGCCGTAGAATGTCCTTCAGGTTGCCGTAGCTGATCTCGCGATTGTCATTGCTTAAATCGAACAGTGCGTTGGCGAGCTTCGCGGTGGCGCGGATGGTGCCGCCCACGCCGTAGATGCGCGGGTATTCGCCGCAAACAAAGATGAGCTTGTCGAGTTCCGCGCAAACGTCCGCCCGGATGGCGCGCGCGGAAACCTTGTCCGGAATCAGCCCTGTCTGCGCGTTTTTCACGTACATGTTGAGGGAACCAACCGGCATGCTCGCCGCCGAAATCACGTTCCCCTGAGAAAACTCGGTGAGCTCCGTGCTGCCGCCGCCGATGTCCACCAGAATGCCGTCCCGGATGCCCGCGCCGTGGGACGCGCCCGCGTAATCGAGCCGCGCCTCGTCCGCGCCGGAAAGCACGTCCACCACGATCCCCGTCGACTTGGCAATGCGCGCGACGGCCTCCTCGGTATTCGTGATGTTCCGCAAGGACGCGGTGGCGAACACGTGCATCTCCCCGATACCGAAATTTTCCAAAATCCCGCGGAACTCCGTGAGCACCTGGCATGCCCGCGCCATGCCGCCCCGGGAAAGCGCGCCGCCCTGCACATAGGCGGAGAGGCCCGCCGTCTCCTTTTTGCTGATGAGCGGCACCACGCGCATGCCCTCCACGCGGTAAATCGAAAGCCGGACCGAGTTCGCGCCCAGGTCCACCAGTCCGTAAAGCATCCGCAGTCCCCCTGTCCGTACTGAGCGGTTTTCGTGCCCGCGCATCCATTTTATCCCATGCGCGCTTCCCCCGCCACCGCACAATCATCAAGCGAATGTCAAATCCGGATGAACGCGCGCCCCTTCAGTTTGCCCAAACAATGTGAAAAAAACGGGCCTTGCGGCCCGACAACGCGTCGACTTTATCGATACGTTGTCCGAAAAATGCAATTGAGCATTTTAAGGTTGGTTTGCCTCCGGCAAACCAAGGCGCACCGGTGAATTTGACGCATGCAGTGCGTCAAATTCAGTCCCGTTGGGACCAGCTTCGCTGAAGGAGAAGCTGCCGTGCGCCTCGGAATTCAGGATTACTTATGCCGCTTCGCGCCACGGACAGAAAGCCCGCAAGGGAACGCCACGAGGTTGGCTTGGGCAAGCCAGGCCGCAACGCGGCCGTGCCGAACACCTTCGGCGGCCTCGGGGCGCTCCTCGGCGGCGTGCGCGCCGCCGCCCGCGGATTGAAAAGGAAGGGGCCGCGGTCCCTTCCTACATTCCAACGTATTTATCAACGGTCTGAAGGGCCCAGCGGCCCGATTTTCACGCGGCGCAACCGTCGCTACGCTTTCTCCACGCGGTCGCTCCATGGAAAGTTTTCACAGTACTCGATTTCGGAAATTCCGCAGTGAGGAATTTTCTCTTGAAACGCAAACTGTCTGATCAGCATGCCGTGGGTCACAACCGCGATCTTATCACAATGCAGATACTTCCGCAGGCAGCGGTCGGCCCTGTCAAATACCGCGCGCAGCTCCTCGTACCGGATGGGGGAATCCGCCGGGCACTTGCCCCGATTCACGGCGCACAGCCGCGCGGCCTCGATGGCGGCGTCCGCGCCGGAAAATTGATGTGTCAGATCCGGCATCCATTCGTGCAGGTCAATCTCGATTTTGATTTCCCGATCCAAATGCCTGGAAATGATGGCGGCCGTCTGTAGGGCGCGCGTGTAAGGCGATGAGACGATCAGCGCAACGCCCTTCAGTCTCACATCCCGCGCAGCGGCAAGCGCCTGGCGCTCGCCCAATTCGGTGAGCTGGGACAGGGCGCGCCCGTGTCCGATGAAGCCCCTTTCGGTCACATATGTATAATCCGGTTCCCCGTGCCTGACAAATACAACCCTCATTGGTCAATCTCCCGTATGTCAAATTCCGCCGTCCCCGCCTCTGCCCGACGGGATTCAAATCCCGTCCGGGCCGGACAGAACGCTCTTCCAGCCGCCGTAAATGAAGGCAACCACTTCGTCCATGTATTTTCCCCAATCCGCGGGCCGGCCCGAAAGAAGAAGCTGCTCGATGACATTGAGATAAAAGCCGCACACCGTGCTCACGAACGGCCGGGACACCTTCTCCCGGGGACGAACCGCGCGCGCCCAGCCAACCATGACGTCGGTAAACGCGTCGAGCACCTCCCGCCTGCTGTTTGAAAGGGATGAGCCCTGGGCCTTGAACAGCAAAAGCCGCACGTCCGCCTCGCGCTGGGCGATGAACGCGATCACTGCATCGACGACCTGCCGCTGCGCCGAGAGCGTATAGGCCCGCGCGCCTTCGTGCCCGCCGAATTGCTGCGCCTCTTCCAGCCCCGCCAGAATTTCAAGCAGGGTCGGCTCAAGAACCGCGCAGAAAAGCTCGTCCTTGTCCTTAAAATAATTGTACAGGTTGCTCTTTGCCGTGCGCGCCTTGGATGTGATCGTCCGGACCGAGGCCCCCTCGAAGCCATTGGCGAGAAATTCCTCCCGCGCGGCCTCAATCAACCGAAGTCTGATCTCCTCCTTGATAAACTGTGCCATGCCACGCCCTCGCCTTCCATTAAAGTACATAGTTCTTTTAAGGACAGTGTACTCTTTAAATTGCGTTTGTCAAGTGCCCGGCACAAATTTCGCCGCGCGCCACGCCGCATGCGTCTAAATGGGGCCCTCCTACGCTTCGTTCCTTACGTAGCGCAGAATGACGACGCCGTCTTCGACGATGTAATGGATCAGTTTGAGCTCCACCATCGGGTTATTCCCGTAAAACAACGGCCTTCCCTTCCCGAGAAGCATCGGAATCACACCAATGATGAACTCGTCCACCACGTCGCTCTTCAAAAATGCATCCGCAAGCTTTCCGCCGCCAAACAGATAGATGTCCCCATCGGCCCGTTCCCGCTCCTCGAGAATCCGACCGACGACATCCCCGCCGATAAAGCGCACGTTGCCGACGTCCGGGTGCGGCGTGCCGGTGGCGACAAATACGCGCTTGCCGGCAAATTCCGTGTGCATATTCTGGTCATAGCAGGCATGACCCATGACGACCGCGTCCACCCGTCTCAAAAACGCCTGAAAGTCCCACTTCTCGGGTGTGTTCAGACGGCTGTCCCCATTCCCTCTGATCCACGCGTATCCCCCGTCCTCGTCCGCGATATATCCGTCAAGGCTCATCGCAAGGTTCAGTATGATTTTATTGCGCATTTTCTCACGCTTCCTTCATCGATCTGTTGATCGGCGGCCACGCCGTGGTCGCGCCGCGCCTGGCGGGCGCGCAGGCCCGGATTCGGCAACATAGCCCCTCTTGCGCGGCCGCGCAAAGTATGATATAATTGGAATGTTCCACAGGTGATGAACATCTGGTCTCGTACGGCGTCATGCTGCGAATCTTGTCAGGGCCGGAAGGCAGCAGCAATAAGCGGATTTTGGCGCGCGTCGCGGGTTTGCCGGATGGGAGCCTGTGGGGCGTTTTTCTTTTTGGCATTCCCGGCAAATGGCACCCCGTCACAGAAATCCCGGATTGGGGAACGAGCGCCGGAAGAATGGAGCGTGCAAAAATGAGCATTCGGATCGTCAATTTTCAAAGGGAGCACATTGCGGCGGCCGCGCGGCTCGCCCTGGCGGATTATGGCAGGCAGCGGGCACAGACGCCGCACCTTCCCGCCATGTCCGAAATTCCCGTCCTGACACCGCTTGTGGAAAGCGGGCTGGGCGTCGCCGCCCTCGAGGGCGAGCAGCTCGTGGGATACATGCTGTGCGTTGGCCCGTTTTCCAACGCCTTCCGCGCCACGGACGCGACGGGCGTGTGGTCGCCCAACCACGCAAACGCCGCGGCGCCCGAAAACCGCGAAACCATTTACGCGCGTCTCTATCAGGCGGCGGCGGAAAAGTGGGCGCGGGCGGGCGCGACGAGCCACGGCATCGGGCTGTACGCGTGGGACGCGGGGACGCAGGCGCTGTTTTTCCGATACGGCTTCGGCATGCGCTGTGCGGACGGGATTCGGGAGATGGGCGAAATCGACGCGCCTGTTCCGGACGGGTTCGCATTCCGGCGGCTGGCGCCGGAAGAAGCCGGCTTGGCGTATCCCCTGGAACGCATGCTGGACGCCCACATGGCGGAAAGCCCCACGTTCATGCTGCGGCCCTCGGAGACGGAGGAAGCATTTCTCAAGGGCGCGTCGGCACCCGAGACGCGCTTCTACGCGGCGTTCAAAGGCGGACAGATTGCCGCATACCTGAAGGTTGCGCGGGACGGCGAAACATTCATCGTGGAGGAACCTGACTACATCCATGTACACGGCGCATACTGCCTGCCGACATGCCGGGGCGCATTCGTCATGGAGAACCTGCTCAACCGCGCCATCCGCGATTTGAAAGCGGCGGGTTATGCCCGGCTGGGCGTGGATTTCGAGAGCATCAATCCCGCCGCACACCGCTTCTGGGGCAAGCACTTCGACATCTATACCTGCTCGGTGGTCCGGCGGATCGACGAGCGCGCCGTGCGCGCCCGCGCGTAAAACCCGTCGCTTTCCTACTTCTTTGCCTTCCCCTGGTCGGCCACCTTCTGCATCTTTGCCGCGATGGCGGCTTGATCCCCGATGTACCGCTTTTCCACAACGGAGAAATCGTCCGCCAATTCATAAAGAAGCGGAACACCCGTGGGCAGGTTGCGCTTCATGATCTCCTCCTCGGACAACTTCTCAAGGTACATGACCAGCGCCCGGAGCGAATTCCCATGGGCCGCGATGAGCACGCGCTCCCCCGCCGCCATCCGGGGCTTGATTTCCGCCTCAAAGTACGGCACCGTGCGGGCGATGGTGTCCTTGAGGCTTTCCGAAAGGGGCAGCTCTTTGGGATCGACGGTTCGGTACGCGGCCGCACGCGCGGGATTCCGCTCGTCCGATGCTTCCAGCGCCGGGGGCCGGACGTCAAAGGAACGCCGCCAGATGAGCACCTGCTCGTCGCCGTACCTTTGCGCGGTCTCGGCCTTGTTGAGTCCCTGCAGCGCGCCATAGTGCCGCTCATTGAGCTTCCAACTCTTCAGAACCGGCAGCCACGCCCGGTCCATCTCCCCGAGGGCGAGGTCCAGCGTGTGAATCGCGCGCTTGAGGTACGAGGTAAAGCACACGTCAAAGTCCAGCCCCTCCTCCTTCATGAGCCGCCCGCCCTCGCGGGCCTCGCCCATGCCGGTTTCGGAAAGCGCCACATCCGTCCAGCCCGTAAACCGGTTTTCAAGGTTCCACGCGCTCTCCCCATGCCGCAAAAGCACCAGCCTCATTCTGAATCCCTCCCAACGTTAGGCATATCAAACATTATATCTGTCAATAGAGTACCGTACTTGTGTGAATTTGTCAATCTTACCCGAAAAATAAGCGAAACGCATCGGCCGCGCCAAAAAGATGGTATAATAAGCGCATGCTGAATTCCGGAGGAAAATCAATGCTGAACTGTGAGCACCTGACAAAAAAATATCTGAACGCGGTAGCGGTGAAGGACCTCACCCTCGAGATTCCCCGGGGCCGCGTCTACGCCATGCTGGGCCCAAACGGCAGCGGCAAGACGACGTTCATGAAGATGATCGCTGGCCTTGTCAAGCCCACGGAGGGAACGCTGCTCTTCGAGGGCCAGCCGGTCGGCGTCGCGAGCAAAAAGCGCGTCGCCTACATGCCTACGGAGGCCTACTTCTTCGGCTACATGTCCGGCGAGGACGTGGGCGGATATTACGAAGACTTTTTCGCGGACTTTGACCGCGCGGCCTACCGCGTCCTGCTGGAAAGGATGCAGCTTCCGCCCAAGGTCAAGGTCTCGAAGCTCTCCAGCGGCATGATGGCCAAGCTCAAAATTGCGGTAACGCTTTCCCGCATGAGCGACCTCATCATGCTGGACGAACCCCTCAACGGCATCGACATCATCGCCCGGGACCAGGTGGTGGAGGCCATCCGCGCAAGGATCTCGCCCGCGCGCACGCTGCTTCTGTCGAGCCATCTCGTGGACGAGCTTGAAAAGGTGGTCGACTACGCCGTGTTCATGAAGACGGGCGAGGTGGCGCTGGAAGGCCCATCCGGGCAGCTGCGCGAGGCGCGCAAAAAGAGCCTCGTGGAACTCTACAAGGAAATCTACGCGTAAGGAGGATGCCAATGTTTCGCCTGATGAAATATGAATACCGCAGGAACCTCGCGGGCATCGTGGTGATGCTGTCGACCCTCCTGCTCGCCCAGGGCTACTATCTGTTCGCCGTCGTGCGCAAGGAGGCCTACATGGCCATGGGCGCCTCGATGCTCCTGGCCTTCGTTTCCTCCCTCTGCGTTCTGGGCATGCTGATCTTCTCGGTGGCGCTTTACGCGCGGGAGCTTTCCACCAAGTCGAGCTACCTGACGTTCATGACGCCCAATTCCATGCCGAAGATTCTGGGCGCGAAGCTCGTCGCCGCGTTTTTGCTGGGCACGTTCTTCGCGGCGGTCATCGCGCTTTTCGCCATCTGGGATGTGCGGCTCATGATCAAGAGCTTCCCGGACCTCCAAATGGCCCGCGATCTCGCGGAACAGTTCGCCCAGATGCTGAACATGGCGCTTTCCACAATCATCACGAACGTCGTCGCCGTGGCGGTCATGTCCGTGGTCAACTTCCTTTCCATCGTCATGGTGGCCTACCTGGCCATCACGCTGGGGGCCACGGCCCTGCAAAACAGGAAGCTCAAGGGACTGGTGAGCTTCGTGCTCTTCGTCGGGCTCATCGTGCTGCTCGAGTGGGGCGTCGCACAGTATCCGGACGTCCGGTACACCGACAATCTCCTGCGCGGGCTCGGAAACGACTGGCCCACCTACGCAACCTTCCTCGCGGTCATCGGCGGCTCCTTCGCGCTCAGCGCATGGCTGCTGGAGAAAAAGGTCAGTCTGTAATCCGCGGAAAATAAAATCGGAGGTTTCCCGACGCTCGTCGGGGAGCCTCCCTTTTCATTTCTGTTTTTGCCGTTCTCCCGCCGGGAAGACCGGGGCGTCGCCGGCCATCATGCGGCCCGCCAGCAGAGCCGTCAGCGGAATAACCGCAAGACACGCTATGTTTGAAACCATGACCTCCGCAAACATCTGCACAAACGCCTTGGAATTCAGAATCGCCTCGATCCCGTACCCGTTTTTCATGAACAGAATGGTCTGCATGATCGTCTCGCCGATGCCCGCGAAAAAGACGGTGTTTACAGTCGTTCCGAGAATGTCCCGGCCGACGGCGTTCCCCGCCCGCGTCAGAGCGTGGGCGGGCAGCGCGGCGTCCTTCGCATGCACCTCGTACACCGCCGCCGCCACGGAAACCGCGGCGTCCATGGCCGCACCCAGCAAGCCGAACACGATGGCCGCGAGCCCCAGCGCGCGCATGTCGAGGTGAAGCTCCGCCGAGAGGTACATGGACACCTCCTCCCGCATGTCGAGCTCCGAATACCCCGCGAGCTTTCCCAGCAGCTCCGCGGCCAGCGCGACACCCGCCACCAGAAGCACATCCAACACCACCGCCAGAAGCGCCGCCCGCGTCTTGACGCCGCGCCCGTTCTGGTAGACGAGGGTCACCGCGCAGAAAAGAACCGCGCATCCGGCGGCGGCGAAAAGAACGTTCATGCCCAGGGCGATGAGGGAGACGCACAGAATAAACACGCCCGCGTTTCCCGCCAGCGCGATGAACGACTTCCCGCCCCGATCTCCGCCCACCGCAAGCATCAAAACGAGCAAAATGCCCGCCAATACCGGAAGCATCATGCGCGCCTCCTTCCCAGCAGCAGCGCCGCCACCGCGCCCGAAACGGGGATGGCGAGCACGATGCCGATGGAACCCACCAAAAAGCGGATCATTTCAAACAGCACGTGGAACCGCGCCATGGAGGCGAGGGAATAGCCGTTCATCACCTTGACCACGATGATGGGCAGGCTCGCGCTGAGGTAGGAAAACAGCAAGACACCGATCATGGTGCCCATAATGTCGTGGCCGATTTCGCGCACGGCCCCGACGATCTCCCGGCGGCTGAGCGGGCCCACGGCGCGCGCGAGCTCCCAGACGGCGGAGCACACGGTAATCGCCACGTCCATCACCGCGCCGAGGCAGCCGATCAGGACGCCCGCGAGAAATATTTCCTCCAGGTCCTCCGGCACGAAGATGTAGTCCATCAGCTCGTAGGGCGGCTCCCCCACGAACGCCACCACCGCCCGGTAAAGGAGCGCGGTGAGAAGGAGCGTCGCAAGGGACGCAAAAATCGCCGCGAGGGATTTCAGGCGAAACCCGCCCGCCAGCAGCAGCGTCGAGACGAGAAACGCGCCGATCATGAAAAGCCTGAGCCGCGAAAGCGGCGTTCCGCCCATATAGAGGCGCATGCAGAAGACAAAAACGGAAAGGTTGAGAAGGAACGACAGCACCATGAGAAGCCCGCGCCCGTGGGCGGCCCAGACCGCGCCGAGAACGAACAGCCCCGCCAGCAGCGCCACCGTCACGTCCCGCTTTTCGCCCGCAATCACCGCCGTCAGCGCGCCGCCGTCTTCCGTCAGCGAGACAAACACATCGTCGCCCTTTTCGTATTTTTCGCTGGCGACGAGGGATTCGGCATACGCGTTGGCCGCCGTCGCCATCTGCCCCTTTCGGGGTCCGTTCAGGATCTGGAGCGTCAGCGCCTGCCGATCATGGCGCTCGGTCTGTCCGCCCGGCCCGGTTTCGCTCCGGTCGTATGTGTTCACCGCGGCCACCACGCGCGCGACGGTGGTTTGATAAAGCCCGCTGTCATTTTTCACGGCGACCAAAAGCGCCGCAAGCGCCAGAACCGAAAAAAGCGCGGCGGCGATCCGCCGCCTTGTCAGGAAACCCGCAATCGACATGTACAGCCCCCGGCTTTCAGTATTCCACCCTGCGCCACTTTTTCTCCCGGGCGGATTCGATCCCCGCGGTAAGAACCGCCAGCGTATTGTGCCCGTCCACCGCCGTGACGATGGGCCGCCGGTTTTCGAGGATCGCCGCGACGAACTCGTCGATGACGCCGCTCTTGAGCTGGTTATTATTGGTGCTGATGGAGCTGACCTTGTACTTGACCTGAGTCCGGTCGCGCAGCTCGAGCACGATGTCGTCGGTATAGTCGCCGAAAATCTTCATGACGCCCTTGTCGCCGTAGATGGTGGTGCCGTTGTCCTCCTGGCCGTAGTTCGTCCAGCTGAAGTGCATGATGCCGGGCATGCCGTCCTCCATGCGGAACTGGCAGACGGCGTTGTCCTCAAGGTCGATGAGGGAGCCGTCGGGATACCGCTTGTCGAGGGTCATGAGCGTCGCGAACACGTCCGTGATCTCCATGCCCGTCAGGAAACGGATCAGGTCGATCTTGTGCGAGCCCAGGTCCCCGAACACGCCGAAGCGCGCCTGGGTCTTCGAGAAAAACCAGGTGGAATTTGTGTTGTTGATGCTCCAGTTTTCCGGCCCGGAGTGCTTGAAATTGCACTGATAGAACAGCGGCTTTCCGATGGCCCCGCTCCCAAGAAGCTCCCGCGCCTTGAGATGCGTGGGAATGAGCCTCTGGTTGTGGTCGGGCATGAGCACCTTTCCGGACGCGCGCTCTGCGTCGATCATCCGCCGCGTCTCGCCCAGGGAAAGCGCCATGGGTTTCTCCACCAGCACGTGCTTGCCGCGTTCAAGCGCCCGCACGGACACGTCCGCGTGGGTCGCGTTGGGCGAGCACACGCTCACCGCGTCGATTTCGTCCGCGATGAGCTCGTCGACGCTTGCGTAAACCTTCCCGCCATACCGCGCGGCAAGTTCACCCGCCCGCCGCGCGTCGGCGTCGTAAAAGCCAGCGATCTCCGCGTCGGGATTATCCGTGTACTCGGGCGCGTGCCGCCGCTGTGTGATGGCGCCGCAGCCGATAATGCCCACCTTGATCTTCATGGGATCGACCTCCTTCCAATCTGTCCGACGGTTCCCCTGTCCACGTAAACGGTGGAAATAAACCGGGTCCCGCCCGGCGCATCCATATCGTTGAGCCGCCGTTCGATGAGGGCCATCACCGTTTCGCCGATGTCCCCCACCGCGAGGTCCACCGAATCGATGGGCGGCGCGAGCGACGCGGCAAGCACGTTGTCGTACCCGGCGATGGAAATATCGTCTGGAATGCGCAGCCCTTTTTCATAAAGATACTGCATCGCCCCCGCCGCCATGGTGTCCGCCGTCACAAAGACCGCGGTGGGCGGGTTTTGAAGCGCCATGAGCGCGCGCATCTCCTCATATCCGCACGCCCGGTCATACTGCCGGACGAGGCGGACAAGCCGCTCGTCGATTGCAAGTCCGGCGGCCGTGAGCGCCGCGCGGTAGCCGTCGTGCCGCCCGCGCTCCACGGAGTCGATCAGCTCCCTTGCGATGAGCGCCACCCGGCTGTGCCCCCGCGCGAGCATGCGGGAAACCGCTTCCTTCGCGCCCTCGAAGTCCAGAACGGTGAGGTTGTCGACCCACGCAAAGGCGTAGTTCCGCTCGACGCACACCACGGGAATCCCCGCCTCGCGCAGCGCGCCGAACAGCTCCCGCGGGATAAAGCGGTTGGAGGTGATAACAAGCGCGTCCACGCGCATGCCGATGAAGCGGTTGACGATCCGCGCCTCGTCGCCGCGCCCGGCGCGCGCCTCAATGGTCACCAGCTCGTACCCGTGCTTTTCCGCGGCCTCGATGACCGCGTTGTTGATCTTTTGATACAGGTTGTTGAGGTTGTAGACCACGAGGCTCCCGATCACGCCCGACCGGTTTTTCTTGAGCGCCCGCGCCAGCACGTTGGGCACGTAGCCAAGCTCGCGCACAGCCTTCTCCACCCGTTCCCGCGCGTCCCGGGAAACGTAGCCGTTTTTGTGGATCACGCGCCCCACAGTGGCGATGGAAACCCCCGCCGCCCTGGCGATGTCCGCCATGTTGCTGCCGATGCCGACCGCCTCCCGAGTATGTGAACGTTACCACAAGATCATATCACAAAAGCGCACGCGTGTCAACCGCGATGCGCTTTGGGAGCGTCAGACCGTCAGGAGCTTTCCCTCGCCCTTGAGGATGTCCGTGAGACCCGTGCCCCAGTACTTGAGTTCGATGCCCAGCGCGGCCAGGTTTTCGGAAACGCCCAGCTGGTCCGCGCATGCCTTGCAGGCGGAGAAGCGCACGCCCGCCTGCTGCGCGAGCTGAATCTTCAGGCGAACCATCTCGTTTTCCGCCGTAAGCTTTGCGGTGGCGCCCCAGATGACGACGGTCACCTCGTCCCACCACCGGTTCAGCATGCTGTTGGTCGCGTACATCATGACCATCTTCTCCGCGGTAAGGACATCCGCGTTGGTCCAAAGGATGAACAGTTTTTCCGTATCCATGAGATCCTTCCTTTCTACCGGTACCAGTCCGCCTGTGCGTTTACCATCTCGGCGTAGTGTCCCCCGCGCGCCAGCAGCTCCTCGTGGCTGCCTTCCTCTTCGATGACGCCCTCGTCCATGACGATGATCCGGTCGGCGATGCGCGCGGAGCCGATGCGGTGGGTGACGATGATGGCGGTGACGTCCGCCGAAACCTCCGCAAACTTGCGGTAGACCCGGGTCTCCTCCAGGGGATCGATGGCGGCGGTGGGCTCGTCGAGCACGATGACGCCGTGGTCGCGATAGAACCCCCGGGCCAGCGCAACGCGCTGCCACTGCCCGCCGGAGAGATCAACGCCCTCGAATTCCCGGGAAAGCATCGTGTTTTCCCGGTCGGGGAAGCTTTCGTCCGCGGGCGAAAGGTCGGCCCGGGCCAGGGAGCCCTCGATCTCCGCCTCGGAATCAGGGGCGCTCACCCGCACATTTTCAAGAAGGGTCATGCGATAGCGCATGTACCTCTGGAACGCCGCCGAGGTGTGCAGAAACAGGCTTTTCGGGTGTACGTTCCCCATGTCGCGCCCGTCGACCGTGGCCTTCCCCGCCGTGGGCAGATAAAGTCCCGTCAGCAGCCTGACCAAGGTCGTCTTGCCCGCGCCGTTTTCGCCCACCACGGCCAGCGTCTCGCCGGGCTTGACGGTGAGCGTCACACCCCGCACGGCCTCCTTTTCCGCGCCCGGATATTTGAAATGAACGTCCTCGAGCCTGATCTCCGGCTGGGCAGGCAGGTCGACCGCCTCCCCCTCCCGCTCGGGGGCGTAGAGGAAGTCCACGAAATTCTTGACGGTTCCCACCTGCTTGGTCAGCCCGCCGATGTGCCGGCAGATGACCTCCTCCATGATCCCGAACATCGCACCCAGCTCCGCGAACACCGAGGCGAACGCGCCGATGGTGATTTCATCCGCCATGAGCGCCGAGAACAGCATGTAGAGAATGCCCATGTATCCGGAAAGGGTAATGAGCTTCATGAGAAGCTCCCAGCGCGCGGTCCTCTTCTCCGCTTTGGCGGACAGAGCGCCGAAATCCGCGAGAGCGTTGTTAAAGAGCCTTTTCAGGAACCGGTAGTTGCCCAAAAGCCGGGTTTCCTTAAAGGAATCCCGGTCGTCGACGGCTTTTTCGAAGTATTCGTACTTTCGGCGCACAGGCCCCAGCTTTTCCTCGAGGTCGGTAAACACCTTCGCGCGGATGAACTGCGTCAGCGCCACCGGAACGAACACCAGCAGGACGCCCACCGCGAGAATGGGCTTGCGGGTGTACAGATACGCGGCGATCACAAGGAAATACGGCACGTAAAAGGTCAGAACCGTGATCGGGGTAAAGATCGCCATCGCGCTGTTCATCGCGCCTTCCTGCGCTTTATTGACGCCGTCGAGCGACTTTGGGTTCTCGAACAGCACCGCGTTCACGCGCCCGGCCTTCAACGCCAGAAGCGCCTTCATATGCGCCGCGAAGCGCTGAAACCATCGGCCGATGAAAAAGTTGGACGCGCCGTTCATCGCCTGCTGCGCCGTGATGACGAGCCCGTAGACCACCAGCGTCCAAATGGCGAACCCGAGCGTCGCGTTCCCCGTGGAAACGTCCGTCGCCGCGTCGAAAAACCACTGGCGCGCAAACACGGCCACGCCCCAGCACGCGCCGTGCACCACCGACAGCGCGTTGCAGAACAGGAAGAAATTCCGGTCGTATTTCATGCTCAAAGGGAGCAGCCGGCGCGTCATTTTGAGCAGGGATGTCTTCTTGGCAGCCGTCATTTCGCTCATTGATACCAGCTCCTTTGCGCTTCATACATTTCGGCGTACAGCCCTCCCGCCGCCGCGAGCTGGTCGTGGGCGCCCGCCTCGAGCACCTTCCCCTCGCCCAGCACGTAGATGCGGTCGGCCAGCTTGGTGGAGCCGAGCCGGTGGCTGATGAACAGCGTCGTCACCCCGCGCGAAAGCGACTTGAATTTTTGGTAGATGTCCGCCTCGGCAATGGGGTCGAGGGCGGCGGTGGGCTCGTCGAGAATGCGCACCGGTGCGGGATTCGCCAAGGCCCGGGCGATGGCCACCCGCTGCCACTGGCCGCCGGAAAGCTCCTGTCCGTTTTCGTACAGCCGCCCAAGGGGAGTGTCGGCGCCCTCCTTGAGATGGGCGACGGTTTCCCCGAGGTTCAGCGCGTCCGTCACCTCGTCAAACCGCTTCTCACGGTCCGCATGCCCGAACGCCACATTGTCCCGCATGGAAATCTGGTAGCGCGCGAAGTCCTGGAACACAAGGGAATACAGGCTCTTGCGCTCGGCTTGGGAAATCGTGCGCAGTTCCCGGCCGTTGATGAGAATCTCGCCCTCGTATGCGTCGTAGAGGCCCGTCAGGAGCTTGGTGACGGTGGTCTTGCCCGCGCCGTTGACGCCCACGAAGGCGATATGCTCCCCCGCCTCGATCTTGAACGACATCCCGTCGAGAATTTTCCGCTCGGTGCCGGGGTATGTAAACGATACGTTCTTGAGCTCCAGCGACTGAAGCCCCATGGGAGGCTCCGCCGGCTCGCACAGCGCGTCCTCCGTTTCCGTCAGCGCCATGAATTTGGTGAGGTCCTTCATGTATTCGCGCTTTTTGGCGAACGTGTCCGCGATGCCCGTGAGCCCCCAGCTCATGGTCTGCACCAGCGAAAACGCCGCGATGGTCAGGGACATGAACATGCCGACGGACATCTCGCCCCGGGACGTGGGAATGAGCAGTGTCAGCGCGATGAGCAGCGAAATTGCCCCGAACAGCGCGGAACCCAGCTTCATCCGGAAAAACCACTTGCCCTCCACCTTGAAGCGCAGCCCGTACGCCCGCTGAAACGCCGCCCGAAACTTCTTGGACAGCTTTTCCGCGTAGCCAAACAGCGCGCGCTCCTCGGCGGCCTCGCGGCTCAGGAGGGTCTCGATGAGGTACTTTTGCAGCCTCTCCTCCCGCTCGGTGTCGCGGTTGGCCTGATAGGTCTCCTTGCCGCCCTTGAGCGCCACCCACATGAGGGGAACGGAAAACGCGATGGTCACAAGCGCCGCCCACCACACCTCCGCGAGCAGCAGTCCCACGATGCTCAATACGTTCAGCGCCAGCTTGACCGCCGGGGCGATGCCCCCCCAGCCCGCGAAGCCCTCCTCGAGCTCCGTCTCGGGCTGTTTGGTCACGCGGCTGATGAGGTCCCAGGTGACCGGGTCCTCGATGTGGCTGTATTCCAGCTTCGCGCACTTTTCAAGCATCTCGCTCCGGAGTTTCTCGCGCAGCCTGAGAACCAGCATCCGGTCCGCGAACTGGTAAAACTGGTTGGAGAACCAATCCACGGCGACCACCGCCGCCACCAAAAGAATTGGCAGAAAGATCGCCCCGCGCAAAAGTGTTCCCGCCCGCACGGCGAGGGCCGTGTCGATGAACCGTGCGGTCGTCAGCGCCGTCACCGTGGGCAAAAGGCCCGAAAGCACACTCATGAACAGCACCAGCGCGCCATAAAAGGGCGAGGCCCGCAAGCCCAGCCGGATCAGATCAAAAAGTCCATACTTTCGCAGATTCAGCATCCGATTCCCCCCTCGTCTCCGCTCCTTCGAATGTACCATCCCACCCCTTGCCTGTCAATCCTCGCCACCCCTTTTGCAACAATCCTTCGAACATTGTATTGACAGCGCCGGTCGCTCATGGTAAACTTTTCATAAATTAGGAATCTAATTAGCTCGCGAATCGGAGGATTCCATGGTGACAAGGCTTCACACGGCGCTGTTGCGCGCCTCCCAGTCCCATGCCCGGCGGTGCCGCCAGGCGTTTCAGGCGGCAAATCTGTCGGACGGCCAGCCGAAAGTGCTCTCGATTCTGCTTGGCACGGGGGAGATTCTGCAAAAGGAGCTGGCGGTTCTGTGCGGCGTCGAGCCCGCGACGATGACCCAGCTTCTCAAAAAAATGGCACGGGACGGGCTTGTGGAAAAGAGGGAGACGCACGTCTCAGGCGGCAAGCGCGCGTTCCTGATCGCGCTCACGCCCCACGGCTTTGAGCGGGGACATTGCGCCATGGCCATCGTGGACGAGGCGGAGAAAATCAGCTTCGGGGGCTTTACGGACGCGGAGAGGGCCGCGCTCGTGGCGCTTCTCGAGAGGATGACGGACAACCTGAATCAATAGGGGGAATGGGAAATGGCAAAAATTACGGTGCATCCGGCCTACGCCATCGGGGAAATCTCGCCGCGGCTCTACGGCGCGTTTCTGGAACCCATCGGCACAATGGTCAACGGCAGCATGTTCAATCCGAAGCATCCGACGGCTGATGAACACGGCTTCCGGCGGGACTTCATCGAAGCGCTCAGGGCGTCCGGCCTTCCCGCCGTGCGGCTCCCGGGCGGCAACTTCGTCTCCGGCTGGAACTGGAAGGACTCCATCGGCCCCATGGAAAAGAGGAAAGCGCACCTCGACCTCGCGTGGTTCCAATACATCGAAAACAACGTCGGCCACGACGAATACCTCGCCTGGGCGGAGAAGGCGGGCTTCGAGCCCATGTACACGGTGAACCTCGGAACCGGAACCATCGACGACGCCATCTCCATCGTGGAATACACCAACCACGCGGGCGGCACCTGGTGGTCCGACCTGCGCGCGCAAAACGGCCACAACGCGCCCTACGGCGTCAGGACATGGTACCTGGGCAACGAAATGGACGGCCCTTGGCAGATCGCCTCCTGGGAGAAAAACCCCTCGGGCTACGGCGTTCTGGCCAACGAGGTCTCCAAGGCCATGAAGTGGGTGGACCCCACCATCGAGACGGTGGCGTGCGTGTCCTCCTCCCCCAACCTCGACCACTATCCCGACTGGGATCGGAAGGTGTTGGAGGAATGCTACAACGCCGTCGACTACATCTCGCTCCACCACTACCAGTCCGCCAGACCCGGCGATTACGCGGCGCTCCTGGGCGGCTCCCGGTACTTCGAGGATTACATCGACACCGAGATCGCGCTGTGCGACTACGTCCAGACCAAAATGCGCAGCCCCAAAAAGATGCTGCTCTCCTTCGACGAATACGGAACCTTTATGCGCCCCGTTTCGGAAATCACCGCCTACGGCCGCCGGGCCTTCGCCCAGTACAAGGCCCACTACACGCCCAGACCCGACCGGAAGTATGTGCGCCACGACCCGGACAACATGGGGCCCTCCCGCTTCCCGCGCATGGGGGACATGCCCATGGCGCTTGCGAACCTTTCCACCATTCTGGCGCTTCTGCGCCGCGCCGACCGGGTGAAGATCGGCTGCATGACGGGCGGTCTCGCGGCGCTGGCGGCCACCGACCGGGACCACGTCTGGAAGCCCGCGTCCGCCTACGCCCTCGACCATCTCATGCGCTTCGGGCGGGGCATTTCGCTGAAGACCGCCGTCGAATCGGGCACCTACGACATTCCCGGCTACGCCATGGACGACACCACCGAATACGCGGCGCAGGAGGGCGTTCCCTATGTGGACGCGGCGGCTTCCTGGAACGAGAAGACGGGTGAGCTGACCGTATTCGCCATCAACCGCAGCCTTGACACGGCGCAGCCGCTGACCATCGACGCGCGGAGCTTTGAAAGCCTCGGGTTTTCGGAGCACATCGAGATGTTCTCGGACGACATCGACGCCCGGAACACATACGAAGACCCCGGCGCCGTGCTTCCGCGCAGGAATTCCTCCGCGAAATACGTTGCCGGGGTGCTCGAGACGGCGCTTCGGCCGCTCTCCTGGAATGTTCTGCGCTTCGCCCGTCAGACGGACGGAAACTTATAGATCAGATTCCTGTACTGCGGATGCGCGGGATCGACGTACCCCGCATCCACGAATCCCGCCTTCTCGTAGACGCGCAGGGCGTGGGTGTTTTCCCGGTCCACGCTCAGCTCCACCATGGGATGCTTCCCCTCGTGGCCGCAGATCTGGACGATCTGGCGGAGCGCCTCGGTGGCAATCCCCTGATTCTGGTATTTGCGGTCAATGAGCAGCTCCATCAGGCAGTAGCACGCGGGCTCCTCGGTCAGCTCGTACACGAGCGCAAGCCCGGCGACGGTTCCCTCCGCACGGATGGCATACATCCGTGCGGACGCGTCCCGGTACGCCCACGCTCGGGCGAGGATGCCCTCGGGTGTCGGCACGAAATCCTTCTGCGCTTCCTCCACGGAAAGCGTCAGCACGTCTCCTAACTCATTCGGTCCTATGTCGGTCAGCGTAATCACGATTCATCCTCCGCAAAGCATGAGTAAGCCGCGGTCAGTCCCTCTGGGACGTACCGCGGCTCATATTATATGACAGATTCTATTCTTTTGCAACCTTTCTGTCGCCAAATGACAGAAGAAGATTCAAAAGAATGCCGAAGATGGCGGCGCCGGCGACGGCAGGAACGCCCAGGCCGAAGAAGTTGAGGGTTCCGCCGTAGGTGTAGTTGATGCCGAGGCCGATGACCATGATGCTCGCGATGACCGCGATGTTCTTGGAGGAGAACATGTCGCACTTGCGGTCGATGAGGATCGCGATGCCCTGCGCGGCGATGGCGCCGAACAGGTAGATCTCGAGGCCGCCGATGACCGCCAGGGGGATTCCGTAAATCACCTGAATGAGGGGCGTAAAGCAGCTCATGATCATGGCCATCACCGCCGCGACCATCAAAACCGGCACGCTGAACACGCGGGTAATGGCCATGGTGGAGATGTTCTCGCCGTAGTTGGTGCCTGCGGGGCCGCCGATGACGCCCGCGACCATGTCGCAGATACCGTCGCCGATGAGGTTGCGGTCGAGGAGGGAGACCATGTCGTACTTCTTGGAGGACTTCTTCTCGCGCGCCACGTCGTTGACGTAGATGTCAAGCTGGTAGACATGGGCCGTGGACTCGGGAATGGTGGCGATGGCGATGGGCATGATGGCCGCGATGGCCGCCCAGCTCGCCTTGGGGAAGGAGAACGCGGGCAGCGCGAAGACGGTGCCCTCGCCCAGCTTCCAGGTGGAAGCGGCAAGCGCCTGACCGGGCAGCTCGCGGAAGAAGTTGAAATCGCTGCCGCCGAACAGGTAGATCAGAAGGCCCGTGAGGCAGCCCACCGCGGCGCCCAGAAGCAGCGGGAGCTGACCGAGGAAGCCTTTGAGATAACGGGAGAAGAAGACGGTGGAAAAGAACGTCGCCAGGGAGACGATCCACACGACCTGGGACTGGCCCGCGGCCGGCGCGGCGTCCGCGAGGGCGTTGCCCGCGAGGGTCAAGCCGATGATCATCGCCACGGGGCCGGTCACGGACGGGGGCAGGATCTTCTCGACGATGTCGCGGCCCGCGACCTTCACCAGGAGACCCGCCGCGATGGACACGAGGCCCGAAGCCACGATGCCGAACTGCGCGATCTGGATGCCCTCGGTGGGCAGAATGCCGCCGACCTTTTCAAAGCCCTGCGCGGCCATGAGGCCGGAGATGGCGGAAAGATACGCAAAGCTCGATCCGTAGTAGAGGGGAAGCTTTCTCCCGGTGATGAGGGTAAAGCAGAGCGTCGCAAGGCCGCTGGCAAAGATGGTGGTCGAAACCTGGAACCCGGTGATGAGCGCGACGGTGATGGTCGCGGGGAACATGACGACCACCTGCTGCAGGGCGTACAGCAAAAGTCGCCAAATCGGCGGTCTCTCGTCCGGCAGGTACCCGATCTTCTTCTTGTCCATGAATCCTACTCCTCCTAAAACGGTCAGCCTCTATTTCCCAGCCCCATGAGGCACACGCGCGTCTCGCCGTCGAAGGGAGGCATGCGCACCTCGATGAGCTCGGATTGCGATGTGGGAACGTTCTTCCCGACGTAGTCCGCCCGGATGGGCAGTTCCCGGTGGCCGCGGTCGACCAGCACCGCGAGCCGGATGGCCTTGGGCCGCCCGCAGGCGATCACCGCCTCCATGGCCGCGCGCGCGGTGCGCCCGGTGAAGAGCACGTCGTCGACCAGAATGATGGTGCGGCCCGTCACGTCGAAGGGAAGCTCCGGCTTGCGCCAGACGGGCGCTTCGCCCATGTGGGTCAAATCGTCGCGGTAATACTTGATGTCCATGCTGCCGCACGGCACGTCCGCGTCCTCGATCCGGGCGATGTCTTCGCGGATGATCTCCGCCAGCAACTCGCCCCGCCGCTTGATGCCCACGATGCACAAATCGCCCGTGCCCTTGTTCTTTTCGACGATTTCGTGGGAAATGCGCATCAACGCGCGGCGCATCGCCGTCTCGTCCATGATCTCGGCCTTGAACTCCATTTGATCACCTCCGGGTTCGCCCGCCTTCGCCTCCGGCAAACGCGGGTTTCGGGCTGCGGTGCGCCGCGCGCCGTCCTCGCCCTCAAGTCCCGCTCGCGCGGGACCTCCGGGTTCGCCCGCCTTCGCCTCCGGCAAACGCGGGTTTCGGGCTGCGGTGCGCCGCGCGCCGTCCTCGCCCTCAAGTCCCGCTCGCGCGGGACCTCCGGGTTCGCCCGCCTTCGCC
>JAEYRW010000203.1 GCA_023435435.1 Bacillota bacterium
AACAGGAGCCGTCTTTGGCCCGAGACCTCGATTTCACCGCCCTGCCGCGCAAACCCAAAGTCGTTTAAAATCCGCTGGGCAGCGGTGTTCCAGGGGGCGGTCGTCGCCATGAGATAGCGAACGCGCGGGGGGAATTCCCGGATCGCCATTTCGACGAGCCGGAGCGCCAGACCGTGGCCCCGGTGGTCGGGGCGCATGAGCACGGTGTTCAGGTGTCCCACCCGGTCGAGCATCTCGGGGGAATAGCCGAGATGCTTCCCCAGATTCATGCCCGAGTGCCGGTTATGCGCGGCGCAATTCAAAAAACCGACGAGCCGCCCGCCATCCGACACGCCAACCACAAAATTATCATATTCAAAGGCCCTCAGATACGCATCCTGGCTGCTGGCAACAAAAATACCCGGCTCCGTTTCCCAGCAGATTCTTTGTATTTCAAGCATTTCTTCGATGTAACCCGAATCGAGCTTCAAAAACTGCACTTCGTCCATGGGCACCCTCCATTCGGCTCCCACTGGCAGAATATGCTTCGCGCCGCCCTTCGGTCACGCGCGTTTACAAAATATTCGTACTTTTGTCAGTACTTTATCATCGCAATATTAGGAAATATCAGTTATGATATAATGTATGTGTGATAAGGGGGAGGTGTCAGATTGGCCAACCGGACCGTGCGCAGGCCGCCTGCGAAAAAGCGAACCGGGAAAGGCGATCTCGTCGTCATTTCCGTCATCGGGGTCGTCGCCATCATCGCGGCGTTCATCTATCAGTCCATCAATTCCGACGGGTTTAACCTCGCGACGAAAAAAGCGGAGGCCGAGAACGGCGCCGTCACCGAGATTCACGCGACGAGCGACATTCGTCTCAACGAGGTCATGTCCGCCAACGATTCCGCCTACTATACCGTGGACGGCGAGAGCAGCGACTGGGTGGAAATCATGAACACCGGCGCCCAGACCGTCGACCTCTCAGGCGTGACTTTCGCCAAAAACGCCACCGCCACCGACCAGTTCGTGTTTCCGTCCATGGCCCTCGCGCCGGGGGAATGCGTGGTGGTCTTCTGCGACAGTAAGAACCGCAACGCCGCGGGCTATGAGTTGCACGCGCCTTTTTCCATCAGCCGCGCGGGCGACACCCTGATGCTCTTTACGTCCGCGGGCACGGCCGTCGATTCCGTCAACGTACCGGACCTTGAGAACAACCAGTCTTACATGCGCGTGGACGACGCAACCTGGACGGTGACGTCCGAATACACCCCGGGCCTTGCGAACACCAGCGAAAATTACAAATCCTTTGAGACCGTGATGGTCGAAAGCCCCGTTGAAATTTCGGAAATCATGGCAAAAAACGTCTCCTACGCGGCCCCGGACGGAATGCCCTACGATTACATAGAGCTTTACAACACATCGGATGCGGCGGTGGACCTTTCCGGGTATCATCTCAGCGACGCGAAGTCCGACGTCATGAAGTGGACGTTCCCCGAGGGCGCCACCATCTCCGCAAACGGATACCTCGTCGTCTGGTGCTCCGGACTCGACAAGGCGGAAGACGGGGCCTACCACGCGTCGTTCAAGCTCTCCTCCGAGGGGGAATCGGCGGTCCTTTCCAACGAAAAGGGTCAGCTGCTCGATTTGGTGGACTACCCGCTTTTGAAGGCCGACGAGGCATACTCCAAACAGACGGACGGGAACTTTACCATCTCCATTGCGCCAACGCCGGGCATGGCAAATACGCAGGAAAGCGCCGCGCTGATCTCGGATCGGTTCGCGGCGCTCAATTCGATTGGGGTCTACATTTCGGAAATCGCGGCCTCCACTACCCAGCAGAAATATGACTGGGTGGAGCTTTACAACGCCACGGGCAGCGCGGTGGACCTTTCAAACTGCGGCCTTTCGGATGACGCGGGCAAGCCGCGCAAGTGGCAGTTCCCCGCGGGCACGGTGATCGAGGCGGGGGGCTATCTGGGCGTATACTGCTCGGGATTGACGGATGCCACCGGTTCGACGCTCAACGCGAGCTTCCGGCTGTCCGCGGCGGGCGGCTACAATCTTTGCCTTTCGACGTCCGACGGCGCGATCTTCGACCGCGTCTTCGTGCCCCAGCAGTTTGCCAACATCTCCTACGGGCGGCTTCCGGGCGCGTACGGCAGCCTTTATTACTTTACGTCCATGACGCCCCTCGCGGAGAATTCCGGCGACCACTATGCCAAGAAGGCGCTGACGCCCACCTACTCGGTCAAGGGTGGGCTCTTCGACGCCGGTGAGACGGTCTCGGTCTCGCTCACCGCCGGGGAGGGCGACCGGATTTACTATACCACAGACTGCACGGACCCCACGGAGTCCTCCACCCTCTATACGGGCCCCATCGCCATCTCGTCCACCACGGTTCTGCGCACCCGCGTGTTCGCGGACGACGCGCTTTCGTCGTACTTGGACACCCAAACCTACTTCTTCGGCCTTTCGCACAGCGTACGCGTGGTTTCCCTGGTCTCCGATCCCTACAACCTCATCAGCGACGAGGCGGGCATCATGGTCAAGGGCCCCAACGCGCTGGCGGAATTTCCCTACGGCTCCATGAACAAGGGCGCCAATTTCTGGATGGACTGGGAGCGCGAGGCGCACATCGAGATTTATGAGCCGGGCGGGGAGGCGCTGCTCTCCCAGGAGTGCGGCATCAAGCTCCACGGCCAGTACAGCCGCGCCATGGCTCAGCAGGCGTTCAAGGTCTACGCCCGCGCCAAATATTCCGGCAACGGGACGTTTCCCGCGGCGCTTTTCACCGACCGGGATTACACCGAGTACAATTCCTTCCTGCTCCGCTCCTCGGGCCAGGACGGCGTTCATACGCGCATGCGCGATTCCATCCTCACCGACCTCGCGGACGGCACCAGCGTCTATTATCAAAAGACGGAGCTGTGCGTGGTGTACATCAACGGCGTCTACTGGGGCCAGTACAACATGCGCGAGCACATCAGCACCTACTCCATCTGCCAGTTCGAGGGCTGGGAGGGGCAGGAGGACGACATCGACCTGGTGAAGGCCAACTCCAACGTCATGCAGGGCTCCAACGACACCTACGCGGATCTGCTGACATGGATCAAGAAAAACAACATGAACACCGACGAGGCGTACAGCCACATCGGCTCAGTCATCGACATACAGAACTTTATCGAGTACATGTCCGTCGAAATATTCACGGGCAACACAGATACCCTCAACGTGAAGCGCTACCGCAACGCCAACGACGACGGCCTCTGGCGCTGGTGCCTGTTCGACCTGGACTGGGCGTTTTACACCGACACCAACTCCATCCGCCGCTGGCTCACCCCGGGCGGCATGGGCAACGGGAACCGCACCAACAACGATCTGTTCGTCGCGTGCATGAAAAACGACCGCTTCCGGGACGAATTCCTCACCTATTTCGGGCAGCAGCTCGCGACGACCTACTCCACGAAAAGCGTGCTCTCGAAGATTGAGGAGCGCTACAACGCGCTTTTGCCGGAGCTTCCCGCGCAGTTCGCCAAGTGGGGCATGACGGAGACGGAATACAAATCGGAGCTCAAGATACTGGTCTCCTACGCGGAGGACAGGCCCACAAAGCTCATCGGCTGGTTCAAGGACGCGCTCGATCTTTCCAATGACGAGATGCAGACCTACTTCGGCGCGGCGTATCAGGCGGTCAAGGACTACGAAAATTCGGGCGACTAGGCGGAGGAGAGATATGCAGGCAGGAAAGAGGCAGGCGCTCCCCGCGCGCCACGAGCTGAAATACTTTGTCAATCCCGCGGAGCTCGACGTTTTGCGCAAAAGGCTTTCCCCGGTTTTGCGGCTTGACCCGCACTGCCAATGGGGCCCGTATAAAATCCGCTCCCTGTACTTTGACGACGCGTTCGATACCGCGCTTCGGGACAAGGAAAGCGGCGTCCTGCACCGCGACAAGTACCGGATCCGCATCTACAACGATTCGGCGGAGGAGATTTATCTCGAGCGCAAGCGCAAGGTGGGTGACCTCATCCAGAAGTCGTCCGTCCGGATCACCCGGCGGCTGTGTGAAAAGCTCATTGAGGGCGACCCGCGCGGGCTGCAGGCGGCGCAGAGCCCCCTCATCCAGGAAATGTTCCTCGTGATGCGCACGCGGCTTCTCAGACCGAGGGTCATCGTGGACTACGAGCGCGAGGCGTACGAGCATCCGGCGGAGGATGTGCGCATTACGTTCGATACGAAGCTGCGGACGGGACTTTCCAGCCTCGACCTCTTCGAGCCTGGGATTCCAACCGTTTGCCCCCACGACAGGAACGTGGAGATCCTGGAAGTGAAGTTCAACGCCTACCTGCCGGATTTCATTTCGGCCCTTCTGGCGGGCGTCGTCGCGGAGCGCAGCGCCATTTCCAAATACGTGCTTGCCCGCAGATTTGAAAAACTGATTTGACGCGCACGCGTCCCGATTGACAAGAGGAGGATACCCCGATGAACAAAAGCGCAATCCAGGATCTGTTCAGTTCCCAGACGATCACCCCGGCCTCGTGGCTTACCATCATCTTTTCCCTGCTCCTCGCCTTTGCCGTGGGGTTGTTTATCGCCTTTATCTATAAGCGCAATTACCGGGGCGTGATGTACTCGTCCAACTTCGCCATGACGCTCATCATGATGACCCTTGTCACCACCCCCGTGGTCATGTGCATCAAGCAGTCCATCCAGCTCTCCATGGGCATGGTGGGCGCGCTTTCCATCGTGCGCTTCCGCACCGCCGTCAAGGAGCCCCTCGACACCGCCTACATGTTCTGGGCGCTCACCATGGGGATCCTCCTGGGCGCGGGCCAGTTCTTCCTTACCGCCATGACGGTTGTGGGCATCGCGGTTCTGATGACCGTCATGGTGGGCATGCAGGCGGCAAAGCTCAACAGCTTCCTTCTTGTGGTGCGCATGAGCGACATCTCAGAGCGCTCCGTCGCCCAGGCAGTCGGCACGCTCAAGTATTTTAAGCTCAAGTCCAAAACCGTCTCCGCCGCGGGCGTCGAAGCCACCTACGAAATTCGTGTGGAAAAGCACGACGCTTTCCTGAACCGCGTTTCCGCCATTCAGGGCGTGCAGGACGCGGCGCTGGTGGCCTACACGGGCGAAAGCGTGTAGAATCTCTTTCTTCCAAATAAACGCGGCGCCCGGGTTGGATTCCCGGGGCGCCGCTTTTTATCGCCTGCGAACGATGTGCGGGGGCTATGCCTGTTTCGGGCGCGGGCGCGCGAAGAGGCGGGAAAGGAAGGGGATCTGGACCTTCTGCTTGCTGGTGACATCGAAGGCGACGGCGGCCAGCAGAACCAGACCCTTGACGACCTTCTGCATGTTCTGGTTCATGCCCATGATGGACATGCCGTTGTTGAGGATGCCCATGATGAGCGCGCCGATGAGGGAGCCCGAGACGGTGCCCGTGCCGCCGTAGGCGGACGCGCCGCCGATGAAGCAGGCGGCGATGGTATCGAGCTCGAAATTCTCCCCCGCCTGGGGCCCCGCGGAGTTCATGCGCGCGGTAAAGACCACCGCGGCGACGGCGGTCAGAAATGCCATGTTGGCGTAGGCGAAGAACATCATCCTGCGGGTGTTGACGCCCGAGAGCCGCGCGGCCTTGGCGTTTCCGCCGATGGCGTAAAGGTAGCGGCCCGGCACGGTCTTCGAGGTAAAGAATGTATAGACGATGAGCACCAGCCCCACGGTGATGAGAACGACGGGCACGCCCTTGTATTGCCCGAGCTTCCAGAAAAACCACACAAGTGCGGCTGAAATGACCGCGCACTTGGCGAGCACGTACAAAAGCCCCTCCGCGTGGTCGCCCATGCGCTTTTTCTTCGCGCGGGAGAAAAGCTGGGCCGCGATGTAGACGAGGGCGATGAGCGCGCCGAGCAGCGCCGAGAGGAGCGCGATCATCTTTTTGTCCGCGAGGCCGAAGCTCAGAAAGCCCGTCGAGACGCCCAGAAACGCGTCCGGCAGGTTGGAAATGGTCTGGCTGTTGAGCGCCAGCAGCGCCAGCCCCTTCCACAGGAGCATGCCCGCCAGGGTGCAGATGAAGGGCGGAATGTTCACATAGGCGATCCAGAAGCCCTGCCATGCGCCGATGAGAAGCCCCACGCCCAGCGCCGCCGCGATGGCGAGGTAGGAGTTCATGCCCCACCGGTTCATGAAGATGCCCAGGCACGCGCCCACCAGGCAGAGCACGGAGCCCACCGAAAGGTCGATGTTGCCGCCCGTCAGGATGCATTGGAGCATGCCGGTGGCCAGGATGATGACATAGGCGTTCTGGTTGATGAGGTTTGAAATGTTCATGGGCTTGAGGAGCACGCCCTTTGTGAGCGCGTTGAAGAGCACCACGATCACCACCAGCACGATCAGCATCATGTACTGCCGGAGATTTTTCTTAAGATTGACTGCCTTGCGATTCATCTTTCACGTCTCCCTTGCTCGCCTGCATGATGAGGTTCATGATGTGCTCCTGGCTCGCCGCCGCGCGCGCCACCTCGCCCACGATCCTTCCCTCGCACATGACGTAGATCCGGTCGCACATGCCGATGAGCTCCGGAAGTTCCGAGGAAATCATGAGCACGCACTTTCCGTCCGCCACCAGCTCGTTGATGATGGTATAGATTTCGTATTTCGCGTTGACGTCGATGCCCCGGGTCGGCTCGTCGAGCATCATGACGTCGGGTTCGGCAAACATCCACTTTCCCACCAGCACCTTCTGCTGGTTCCCGCCGGAGAGGTTTTCCACGCGCATCTCGATGTCCGGCGCCTTTACGCGCAGGCTTTCCCGCGCCTTTTCGGCGGCGCGCGCCTCGGCGTCCCCATCGATGACCCCGTGGCGCGACACGAACGCCATGCGCGAAAGCGTGGTGTTGTGCTTGAGCGAGCCCATGAGCACCAACCCGTCGCCCTTGCGGTCTTCGGTGACGTACGCGACGCCCGCGCGGATGGCGGCGGAAATGGAGGAAAGCGTGAGAACCCTTCCATCCTTTCTGACGGTTCCGGAAATCCGCGTGCCGTAGGCCCGGCCGAACACGGACTGGCAAAGCTCCGTGCGCCCCGCGCCGATGAGCCCCGCGATGCCCACCACCTCGCCGCGCCGGACGAACAGGGACACGCCGTCCACCGCCCTGCGCTCGGTGTAGAGGGGATGGTACACCGTCCAGTTTTCAATTTCAAACGCCTTTCCGCCGATGCGGGGCGTCCTGGGCGGAAAGCGGTCCACCATCTCGCGGCCCACCATGCCCTTGATGATGCGCGCCTCGCCGACGGGCATGCCGCGCTCGTTGTCGAGCGTCTCGATGACCGCGCCGTCGCGGATGACGGTAATCTTGTCCGCCACGTACGCGATCTCGCCCAGCTTGTGGGAGATGATGATGGAGGTAATGCCCCGGTTTTTCTTAAACTCGATCAGAAGGTCGAGGAGCTTTTTCGAATCGATCTCGTTGAGTGAACTCGTCGGCTCGTCGAGGATCAGAAGGCGCACGTTTTTCGCCAGCGCCTTGGCGATCTCCACCAGCTGCTGCTTGCCGGTGCCGATGTCCTTGATGAGTGTCTCGGGGCTTTCCAGGAGTCCCACCATGCGCATGTATTTGCGCGCCTCGTCGTTGGTTCGGTCCCAGCTGATGACCTTCAGCCTGCTGCGCTCGTTTCCCAGAAACATGTTTTCCGCGATGGAGAGGTAGGGAACCAGCGCCAGCTCCTGATGGATGATGACGATGCCCTTCTTCTCCGAATCGCGGATGGTGCGGAAGCGGCACTCGGCGCCCTCGTAGACGATCTCGCCCTCGTAGTCGCCGTGGGGATAGATGCCGGAGAGCACGTTCATGAGGGTGGATTTCCCCGCGCCGTTTTCGCCCACCAGCGCGTGGATTTCCCCTTCCTCGACGACGAGGTTTACGTCGCTGAGCGCCCGAACGCCCGGGAATTCCTTTGTGATTGCGCGCATCTCGAGCAGTGTGTTTGCCATTTTCGGTCCTTCCTCCCGGACAATTTCAAAACGAGGGGGCGGGAAGCCCGCCGCCCTCATTTTTTGTCCCCCTGATTACTGCGCCAGATCGGCCTCCGTGTAATAGCCGGAATCGATGAGCAGCTCCTTGTAGTTGTCGATGTTCGCGAACACCGGGTCGCACAGGAAGGAGGGAACGATCTTCACGCCGTTGTCGTAGGTGGCGGTGTCGTTGACGGGCACCTCTTCGCCCTTCATAATGGCGTCGACCATGGTGACCACCTGGGCGGCCAGCGTGCGGGTGTCCTTAAACACGGACATGGCCTGATAGCCCGCGATGATGTTCTTGGTGTTGGCGATGTCGCAATCCTGGCCGGTGATGACCGGGAAGTTGTCCAGGGTGAAGCCCGCGGCCCTCAGGGAGTTGGTGACGCCCAGCGCCAGCGAGTCGTTGGGGGAGAGCACCAGGTCGAGCTTGGTGCCGTCCGCGTAGTACCCTGTCAGCAGGTTGTCCATGCGCTCCTGAGCGGTCTGGGTGGACCAGGAGAGGATGGCGCAGGTCTCAAAGTCCATCTGGCCGGAAACGACGTTGAGCGTGCCCGCGTCGATGTAGGGCTTCAGAAGGTCCATGGCGCCCGCGTAGAAATAAAGCGCGTTGTTGTCGTCCGGGGAGCCCGCGAAGACTTCCATGTTGAAGGTCTTGTCGGTGCCCGCAAGGTCGAAGCGGTCGATGAGGTACTGGCCCTGGATGGCGCCGACCTTGTAGTTGTCGAATGTGGCGTAGTAATCCACGGCGTCGGTGCCCTTGATGAGCCGGTCGTAGGCGATGACGGGGATTCCCTCATCCTTGGCGGTGGCGAGCACGTTGCCCAGCGCCTCGCCGTCGATGGAGGCGATGACCAGCGCGTCCACGCCGTTTAAGATCATATTCTCGATGTCGGAAACCTGCTGCGCGGTGTCGTTGTCGGAATAGGTCAGGATGACTTCGTAGCCGGCTGCCTCAAGCTGCGCTTTCATGTTCGCGCCGTCCTGATTCCACCTCTGGAGGCTCTGGGTGGGCATCGCGACGCCGACCTTGCCTTCGGCAAGGGCCGACGCGCCCATCCCCAGCACCAGCATGAGCACCAACGCGGTGATGAGAACCTTCTTCATAGACACATCCCTCTTTCTCTATTTTACCGGCGCGAAATCCGCCGATAACAATGATCGACGACTCGTTACATCAATATTCGTATTCACAAATTCCGTAAATATTCCATATGAAAGCAAAGCGACCGCCGCGCCGTGGGCAAAAGAGACCCGCTGAGGCGCAAAAAAAGCACCCTTCGCGGGTGCGGCGGCAATTGCTTTGTTCCTGTCATTTTTTGCGTTCCAGCGCGGCGAGGGCCGCTTCGATGTTGATGGCGCTTTCCCAGGGCCGGCAGCGGGTGCCCAGAGGGAGGTTGTCCTCATAGTACTCCACCCACGCCCCCGCGCCGTCGCGGATTGAGAGCATGCGGAAAAGAAGGTCGTCCGCCGGGAGGCCCAGCTTCGCGGCTGCAAAGAGGATCAGCCCGTAGTCGTAGCCCAGGCTTTTTTTGCCGCCGGGCAGGGAGGACACCGCGCCCGTCTTCCGGAACGAATCGAGGATCGACTGAACCCCCGCGCGGATTTCCGCTTCGGACACCAGATCAGAATCCATGTACGCGTGCATGAGAAGGGTGGAAGTGAGCGGATACTCCGTTTCCGGCGCTTCCGGAAGCGGCCCCTTCGCATGGCATGCGGAACAGACGTAATTGGAATCGTTCAGGCGGCGCAGCCAGCCGAAGCCCATGCAGCTTTCCCCGCCCCGCAGGCACACGCCGTGGCGGAATTCGGGGAAGGCGAGGCCTTCCCGGCGGGCGCGGCTGTTGGCGACCCATCCGTTTTCCCTGCGGAAATTTTTCCGGTAGGCGGCCCGCGCCCGCGCGACTGCCTCCCGCGTTTCACCCGAAAGATTCGGCGTCACGGCGGCATACCGCTCCGCGCCCCGGATGAAGAGCATGGTCGCCTCCATGGAGCCGTCGAGCAGCACGTCGCGGGGAAGGATGCCCCCCGCCACATAGGTCTCGTCGCCGTTGAAGGGGAGCATGTCCCGGTGCAGCGCGGCCGTCTGCGCGTCAAGCGCCCAATGGAGCATGGGCCGGAGCGTCTCGAAAAAGGCGCGGTCGCCGGTCATGTCCAGATAATCGCACGACTGGGCGAGGAGATAGCCCGTGATCTCCGCCCGGTCGTCCTCATGGACGTGGAACATGTCCGGAACGCCGATGCCCTGGGCATTGTGGATGCGGCCGGATGTCCCGAAGGTGTTCCGGTAAAAGCGCAGGATCGCCTTTGCCTCCCCGAAGCAGCCCAGCGCGAGCAGTCCCCGGGACACGCCGTACTGGTCGCGCACGTAGGCCATGTGATAGTTGCTGCCCGCCAGCACACCGCCGGACGAGCCCTGCTGGGCGCGGATGAGGAGTGCCACGTCGTCCGCCGCCGCTTCGACCTCCGCGCGCAGGGGGTGATCCCCGTTCAGAGGCCGGGTATTTTTCCGCCGCCCTTTGAGAAACGCCGCGTCCCGCGCCCCCCCGTTCCCGCGCCAGGGCGTCGAAGCCCAGGCCGAGGGCTCTGCGCATGTGCACCGCGCAGCCGGGAAGATCGCCCGCCGCCACGGACACACAGCCCTCCCCGCGCGCGGTGAATCGGATTTCGTCGCCCACCTGCCGCGCGTCGCAGCTTCCCGTGAATACGATCTGCGCGAACCGGACTTCGTGGGTGGGATACCAGTTGTAGGCGGGCGTTCCCCCGGGAACGGTCAAAAGGTACGCGTCCGCACAGCCCGGATACATCTCCGCGTTCCGGATCAGCAAAAAGCCCCTTCCGCCGATTTTCCAGCGCGCGGGCGCGGTCAGACGCCATCTGCGCACGAGGCAGCCGGCATTTTCTCCCACCGCATCCTCGTAGGTGCCCTCCCGCGCGCGGTGCAGAAACACACCGTTTTCCACGTCCCGGACGGGGGCCGCGTAGGGCGCACCGTCTTCCCGCAAAAGCGACAGTGCCGTGGGTGCGGTGTAGGGCGCGCCGAACGCCTGCACCCATTCCGCCCCGTGGCCGTACGCGATGACCGATCCGTTTCCCAGCGCCCAAAGCGCCCCGTCGTCCTGCCCGGTGTGCATCGGCATACCCCCTTCCGCTGCCAACAGAATAGCAGAAATCTCACCCGGCGTAAACCATTTTGTTGACGCCCGGGGTCGGGCGTGCTACATTGATGAAAATGGGGAGGGATGAAGATGGACAGGCTCGTCATGGAAAAGGTGAATCAGGCAATCGGTCTTTTGCGGGCGCACGATCTGGACTGCTGGGTCGTGTTCACCCACGAAACGGGCCGCGAGGCGGATCAGACATACCCCATTCTCATGGGCCCGCTGGATCTGGGCGGCGGCATTCTGCTTTTGACAAAGACCGGGCGGCGCGTGGCCATCGTCTCGGGCCTCGACCGTTCACTCCCCGCGTCCACGGGCGCGTGGGACGAGGTGGTGGTCTACACCCGGGAAAAGTGCGCCCTCGACACGCTGGTGGAGATTTTAAGCGCGGAGAATCCCCGCGCCGTCGGTGCGAACTTCTCCGAGGGCAATCCCCTCGCCGACGGCCTCGGGCACGGGAAATATGTGGCGCTTAAGCGCGCGCTGGATGCCGCCGGGTTGGGCGACCGGCTCGTGAGCGCGGAGGAGGTTGCGTCGTCGCTCAGGCAGGAAAAGACCGCGTCCGAACGCGCGCGGATCCGTGGGGCCATCGACGCGGCAAACGGCGTCTTTCGGGACCTTCGGGCGCGGCTGGAGCCGGGCATGAGCGGCGTGGAGATTTTCCGGCTCATCGGGGCGCTCCGGGCGGCGCGGGGCGCCACCAACGGCTGGAGCGCGTACAACGACCCCATTTTAACCGTCGGGCCTGTGGAATACATGGGCCACACGCCGCCGCCGGAGGGGCTGACCTTCGATCGGGGGATGCTCTTGCAGGTGGATTTGGGACTCAGGCTCGATGGCTACTGTTCGGATTTCCAGCGGATGTTTTACGCCACAAGGCCCATGGAAACCCGCGCGCCCGCCGAGGTGGAACGTCTGTTCGGGGGCGTTTACGAGGGCATCAGCCGCATGATCGCGGGCATCGGGCCGGGCGTGCCCAACGACGGGGTGACAAAGGCGGCGTTCGGGGCGATTACCGACCTGGGCTTCCCGGAGCCCCAATACGGCGGGGGCCATCAACTGGGGCGCGCGGTGCACGATGGCGGCGTGGGCCTTCTGAGCTACCGCGCGCCCATACCCGGGCAAACCATGAAGCGCGGCAACGTGTTCACCGTGGAGGGCCTCGAGACGCGGCTCGCGCCCTGGGGCTGGGTGAGCCTCGAGGAGGACGTGATGGTGACGGAAACCGGCTGCGAGGTGCTCACCCAGCGGCAGACGGAGATCTGGTGCGTGTAGCTATTCCACGGATTTGAGCGCGCCCACCATGTCGATTTTCCCGATCCGCCCGGACAGGGCGAGGTTCACAAGCTGCGAAAGCAGGAACGTTCCGGCGATGGAGATCAGATAGCTGTGCCACGAGACGACTGTGGGGAAATCCGTGGCGTCCGTAATCGAGGAAAGAAGAAGGCTCGCGCAGAAAAATCCCAACGGAACGCCGGGCAGAATTCCCAGCGCGGTCAGAAGCGCGTTCTGGCGGGAAAGAAGGCCCCGGATGCGCCTGTCCGGGAAGCCGAGTACCTTGAGGGTCGCCATGTCCCGGGCGCGCTCGGTGAGGGAAAGACTGCCGAGATTGTACAGAACGACAATGCCCAGAATCGCCGCGGCGAGGATCAGCAGTGCCACGACGCCGCGCATGCTTTCGAGAATGGCCTCGAAGCTTTCGCGCATGGCGCCGATGGTCTGAACGCCCGCCACGCCGTCCAGTTCCGCCGCGCCCGCGCCGTCCCCGTTCGCGAGGAGGGCCGTGGGCGCGAATTTCATGCCCAGCTCCTCCCACGCGGGCCGGGAGAACAGGAGTCCCTGGCCGACGGGCGCGCGGTAGATGAGCGCGATTTCCACTTCATGCCAGGCGGTTTCCCCATAAACACGGAATGAAACCCGGTCGCCTGCCCGCACGGCGAGCAGTTCCGCCATCTTGCGGGAGATGGCCGCGCCGGTCGCGGGAATTTCCGCGCCCGGGAGCCGGTAGTTGTCGCCGGGGGCCAGAACGACGAAGGCTCCCGCCTTTTGAACGCCGGCCGCCGAGATGTCCGCCGCCCCCTCCTGGGTAAACTGGCCGGGACAGGCGGCGGCCAGCGCGGCGATCTGCATGTCCGCGGCATCCTGCACCAGGGATACCTTCGCGCCGAAGACGTACATTTTTCCGTAGAGGGCGCTCGAGACGGCGGCCATGCTGTCGTTGAGCCCGAGGGCCAGAAGTAGAATCGCCACGCAGCCCATGACGCCGGTGACCGCCATGGCGCTGCGCACCTTGCCGCGCAGAATGTCCCGCAGATTCCACTGGGCCGAAAAACCCAGCGCGCGCCAGAACCGGCTCTTTTCCAGCCGGGTGTGGCGGGACGCTTTGGGCGGGCGGGGGCGCAGCGTCTCGGCGGGCGGGCCGGCCATTTCCCGGCGGCAGGCGAAATAGCTCGCGCCTCCGCAGGACGCCGCCGCCAGAAGCGCCGCGAGCCCGTCCGTCCAGGAAACCGCGCCGCGCCAGACGGGCATCTGATAGATGGTCTTCTGCATGGCAAAGAGGATGGGCGGCAGCACGCGCGGCCCCGCGAGGAAGCCCAGCGCGCCGCCCGCGAGCCCCAGCCACATGCCGTAGGACGCGTAGTGGAACAGAATTGTGCCGCGCCGGAAGCCCAGCGCCTTGAGCGTGCCGATCTGGATGCGCTGGGAAACGGTGAGCCGCGTCATTGTGGTGAGCATCGCCAGCGCCGCGATGAGAAAAAAGATCGCCGGGAACAAACCCGCCATGGCGCGGTTCTGGTCGATTTCGTTCTGAAACTGAGCGGCGCTTTTCTGGGTTTTGCGGGTGAGGACAGCGGCGGGAGAGAGGCGCGCCTCGATTTCCGCCCGGACCGCCTCTGCATTCGCGCCCTTCTTCAGCTGAACCAGGAGTTCCGTATGGGGCAAAAGTCCGCCGAGCGGCAGCGCGGCGCGCGGAACCAGCGCGAACCCAAACGTCGCCGGGTCTGGGGAAAAGGAGGCGTCGTCCTTGACCGCGTAGACGTATTCCGGGTGGAGGATCAGTCCGAGAATCTCCTTTTTGATCTGTACGCCCGAGGCGGAAACCGCGATCTCGTCCCCCACGGACAGACCGTGGGCCGCGGCGAACGCGTCGTCGAGCCAGACGCCGTCGAGGGACAGGTCGAGCGCCGCGCCTTCCAGTATGTAGGGTCTCGAGAGTGCGCCGTCGTCCAGAACCGAGACGCGCAAGGTGGGCTTTTCCGGCAGCGCGGCCGCCGCGTCCAGCGTGAGCCGGCGGGAAACAGCATCCACCCCGTCCATGGAAAGCACGGCCTCCGCGTCGGGCGCGGAAAAATCATCCCCATAGACCCAAAGGTCGGGGAAGTCCGTTTCGGCGTAATAGTTGTCCGCTTCCGCCCGCATGCCCTTCCACTCCGCGCCGATGCCCACAAACACAAAGACCCCCAGAAAAGCCATCAGAAAAATCGAGATAAACTGCGCCTTGCCCGCGCGCATGTCGCGCAGCATCTTTCGGAAGAGGATCACAGCTTCACCTCCGCCGCCGGGAGGGGATTGGGATTGACGGTCTGCTCCACCACCCTGCCGTTTTTCAGCCGGATCACCCGGTTGGCGGCCGCCGCGATGGCGGGATTGTGGGTGACCACGACGGTGGTCTGGCCGTTTATCCGGCACATTTCCTGCAAAAGGCCCAGCACCGCGCCCCCCGTTTCGCTGTCCAGCGCCCCGGTGGGCTCGTCGCAGAGCATGAGCATGGGCCTTTTGCACACGGCCCGGGCGATGGCCACCCGCTGCTGCTCGCCGCCGGAGAGCTGGGCGGGGAACTGGTCGGCGCGATCCGAAAGCCCCACCAGCCGAAGCGCCTCCCGCGCGTCCATGGCGTCCTTGACGATCTCCTGGATGAGCGCCACGTTTTCCCCCGCCGTGAGGGTGGGGATGAGGTTGTAGAATTGAAACACGAAGCCCACGCGCTCGCGCCGGTAACGGGAGAGCCGCTGCGCATCGTAGCGGGCGATGTCCTCGCCGCCGACCCAAATCTCGCCTTCGGTGGGGCGGTCCATGCCGCCCAGAAGGTTCAAAACCGTGCTCTTTCCGGCCCCGCTCGGGCCCAGAATCACCACAAGCTCCCCCTTCGGGATTTCAAAGCGCACCCCGTCCGCCGCGCGCAGGGTTTGTTCCCCGGCGCCGTACGCCTTTGTAACGTCGCAAAATTCAATGAGCGCCATGGACACCTCCTACAAAGTCGCGCGCCCTTCGGGCGAAAGGCCGAGCGCCCGGGCGATGATGCCGGTGACCTCGTCCGCCCGGAAGAACGCCGGGTCGTGGTCGTGCGCGAGGTTCCCGTGGATGAGGCCGAAAATGCCGAAAATGATGAACGTCGCGGCGAGTTCCGGGTTCGCGACCCGCGTCTTGCCCGCGTCGTTCATCTCCTCCACAATGACAGCCACCGGTTCGATAAGGGATTGGGCGACGTGAATGGAAAAGCGGGTGTCCGTGTCGATGTGGGCCGCCCGGGCCGCCGCGTCCATGAGCGCGTGGGCGGAGGCGTCGATGAGCCTCTCCATGTACGAAAACACCCCGTTCAGCTTTTCCCCGAAATCCCCGGGACCGGTGATGATGGCGGTCATTTCCGCCGTGCATGCGTCCGCGTACTGCTCCATGGCGGCGCGGTAGACCTCCTCCTTGGAGCGGAAGTAGTAGTAGAACAGGCCCTGCGCCACGCCAATCTTTTCGACGATATCGGCCACGGACGTGTTTTCGTACCCGTTTTTCTGGAAAAGCGAAAGCGCTGTTTTGAGAATTTCATCCCTGCGTTCCTGGGGCGGCTTTGAAATGCGCGTCATGGGATCGCCTCCTTCCCGGCCATCATACATCACTGACTGACTATTAGTCAATGGTGAAATGTAAATATGGCGCGAAGTTTTTGGCTTCGCGCCGGATTTTCGAAAGAACCGTCACTTTTGATGCGCGGGCGGCGCGCATTCCGCCGTCGCCATGTGGCTTATCTGCCACTGAATGCCGAATTTGTCCGTCAGAAAGCCGTAGCACTTGGACCAGAACGTCTCCTGCAAATCCATTTCCACCATGCCGCCCGCGCGGAGGTTCTCGAAAAGCTGCCTGAGCGCCGCCTCATCGCCGGACGTGACCACGAGGCCCACATTTGTGCCGGCGGAAAAATCCATGCCGGGAGGCACGTCCGAGAACATGATGGTCGAGTCCATTGCCCTGATTTCCGCGTGCATCACCAGATTTTTCGCCGCCTCGTCCATTCCCTCCGTGCCAGGCCCCTCGCCGTAGGTCGTGATCTCCCCGGCCGGAACGCCGAACGCCTCCGCGTAAAACGCCACCGCCGCACGGCAGTTGCCGTTGAAATTGATGTATGCGCCGATCGCCATATCCTTCGCCTCCTTATTAGGTTTTCCTATCAATAAACGAAAAAGGAGGCGCAGAAACACGGCGAAGCCGCACCGTGCTCCTCCGCCCCTTGCGCGGGGGTCAGATTTTCGCCGGGTAAGTGATCCGGTCCCGGGCGACGATGGGCCATGTGCCCGTGACCGCGCCGCCTTCGATTACCACAGCCTCCCGGTAGAGCGCGGAGGTGGGGCAGACATGGGTGGGCACCACGTACAGAACCGTGCCGATGGCGGGCTTCTCCTTGCCCGCCGGCATGCAAAAGACCCAGTGTTCCTCGCTGTGGCGGATGGGCTCCGCGTCCTCGAGGCCCACGATGGCTCCGCGCCGACCCGTCGGGTCGGCGGCGATGGCCTTGTTGCCCACGTCGATGGTGAACAGATTCTCCGCCGGGTGACTCACCACCCGCGCCAGCACCAGCGCGGCGGGCACGAGGGGCAGGTCGGTAAACTTGGAATAGCCGTAGTCCCACAGAAACACCGTGCCGGGAGAGAGAAATACGCCCTCCTCTTGCGCGTGGCAGGGGAATGTGGGGGAGCCGCCCGCGATGACGATGGGCATGTCGATGCCTTCGTTCTTGAGCGCGTCCCGAATCTCCAGCACGCGCGCCGTGGGGGCCTGCGCGCGGGCCATGCGGACGGCGAGAGGTTCGTCGTGCACATGGCCGTCGTAGCAGTGAAAGCCCGTGGGCTTGACGCCGGGGAGCCGCGCGAGAGCGCGGCAGAAGTCCGCGAGGTCGTCGGGGGTGATGCCCGTGCGGTCCATGCCCGCGTTCACGTCCGCCAGTACGCTCACGCGCATGCCGCGCGCCGCCGCTTCCCGGGAGAGCATGCCCGCCGCGGCCAGGGAATCGGCGATGGCGTAGTACCGGGTGGCGGGGTTTTGCTCCACCACGTCCAGAAACAGCGAAACGTTGGGCCCCACGAGGGGATAGGCCATGACGATGTGCTCCGCGCCGCATGCCGTGACCATTTTCAACTCGTTGATGGTCGAGCACTTGAAGCGGCGGATGCCCATCTCCATCTGCATTTTGATGAGCACCTCGGTCTTGTGCGACTTGACGTGGGGCCACAGGCGGGCCGGGTCTCCGGCGATTTTGATCACCGCCTCGGTATTTTTCACAATGAGGTCCTTGTAGTAAAGAAGCGCCGGGGACGCGATTTCCGCGGGATTCCTGAGCGCATAGGTTTCGATGTTCATGCGTGTCACCTTCCGTTAATGATTTTTCCGAACGTGCCGGGCAAAATCCCGTCGTCCCGCAGGGCGGCTTCGCCATTGACCAGCAGGAGCGCGAGGCCCCGCGCGCAGTTTTTGGGGGATTCATACCGCGCCTCGTCCCGGAACAGGTTTGGGTCAAAGGCGACGAGGTCGGCAAAGAAGCCGGGCGCGACGCGCCCGCGCCCTTTGATGCCAAGCCGGGAGGCGGGCAGGGAGGTCATTTTGCGGACCGCCTCCTGGAGGGTCAGGACGCGGCGCGCAAGCACATATTCGCGGATGATCTTCGGGAACGCGCCGTAGAGCCGGGGGTGAGGCGCGGCGGCGTCGGCGTAGAGCGCGTCCGAAATGACCGACGAATACGGAAGCCGCGCCACCTGGTCGATGTCGTCCTGGCACATGCTCATGTTGATGATGGCGGTCTTGCCCGCGTCGGTGTGCATGAGGTGGGCCGCCAGCGCCGCGCCGTCCGAAAAGCCGAAGCGCGCAGCCGCCGTCTCCACATCCAGACCGACAAATTTTTCGTTTTCCGGGTTTGAGACGCCGCTGACGACGATCCTTCCCCAGCCCAGCGTCACCGCGAAGTTGTCCCAGCCGGGGTATTCCAGAAGGGACGCCCGCCGGAACTCGTCCACGCCCGGCATCGTACCCAGACGCAGGAGCGCGCCCTTCATGTCGCCCCGGATGTACGCGGGGGGAAGCATGGTGGTCAGCGCCGTGGAACCGCCGTCGTAGGGATAGAAATCGCAGCCCACGTCGAGCCCCCGTGCCCGGGCGGATTCGATCTCGTCGATGGCGCGGAAAATGGCGCCGCGCCAGTTTTTGAGGCCGCAGGCCTTGAAGTGGCTGATCTCGAGTTTGCAGCCCACCCGCTCGGCGATTCCAATGATCTCCCGGACGCTCTCCACCAGTCCGTCGCCCTCGCCCCGGATGTGGGCGGTGAGGGTGCCGCCCCGCGCGCCCAGGGGCGCGAGCATTTTGACAAAATCGTCGGGCGAATTGTAGCATTCCGGGACGTACATGATGCCCGTCGAGACGCCCAGCGCCCCCGCGTCCAGCGCCTCGCCCACCATCCCGGCGGCTTTTTCAAGCTCCGCGCCCGCAAAGGGCGCGTCGGAAAAACCCTTGAGGAAAATCCGCACCGCGCCCAGTCCGATCATCGCCCCCGCGTTTACGGGCAGGGCCGCGCGGGACAGCGCGTCCAGATATGCCGGGAAGGAGTGGGGCAGGCCGTCGGGCGCGCGGCCCAGCACGGGCTCGTAGAACGCGTACTGCTCGTCCCGGTTTTTGGGCGCGGACGGGCAGGCCGACATGCCGCAGTTTCCCGCGACCACGGTCGATATTCCCTGACGGCGCTCAATTTCGCCCGGCCAGCCGGCAATGAGCTTGAAGTCCGGGTGGCGGTGGATGTCGATGAAGCCCGGCGCGATGACCAGACCGGCGGCGTCGAATTCCGGCGCGTCCGCATCGATGCGCGGGGCCGCCGCCTCGATTTTGTCCCCGCGCACGAGAACGTCCGCGCGGACGGGGGGCGCGCCGCTTCCGTCGAGCAGGCGCCCGCCCCGGATGACCAGGCCGTCCATCAGTCCCGAAGCTCGAAGATGGCTTCGATTTCCACGGGCAGGTTTCCCGGCAGCACGTTAACGCCGATGGCGGAACGGGTGGGAAGCCCCGCCTTTTCGCCAAATACGTCCACAAGCAGCTGGCTTGCGCCGTTGGCCACCTGGGGCTGCTGATAAAAGTCGTCGGCGGAGGCGACGAATACCAGAATCTTGACCACCTTCTTGACCCGGGAGAGGTCGCCGATCTCGGCCTTCAGCGCAGCGAGCACGTTGAGCATGCTGTTGCGCGCGTGCAGCTGGCCTTCCTCCATGGTAAAGTCGATGCCGAGCTTGCCCGCGACGCGCACGCCGCCCATGGAGCAGCCGCAGCCCGAGACATAGGCGAGGTGATCGCCGAATTCGCGGCAGGGTCGATAGAGCCCGCCCTTGGCCGGGGGCTCGGGGATGACGATGTTCTTTTCGGCAAGATTTTTCTCGATGTCGATGCGCATGGCACATTCCTCCTCAAGGTTCGCGTTTCTACCTCATATGATACCACACGCGCGGCGGATTGGAAAGCACCCGGGCGCCGCACGCGGGACAATCGCATGGGCAAATCCCGAAAAAAAGCAAGCGCCCCGGCCTGCGCGCGCAACCTCCCCGCGCGTTGCTTCGCGGTTGCCGCTGTGCTATAATCAGGGCACAAACGGTTGTTGGGAATGGGGGATGGTTTATGCTGCATTATCTCGATCCGAAGGTGACCTCGGTCAACCGGCTGCCCGCCCGCGCGCGGCGCTTTTCCCGGACGCGCAGGCTCGATTTGAACGGAACGTGGCTCTTCCGGCTCTTTGACAGGCCCGAGGACGCGGGGGAGTTCTTCATGCCCAACCTCGACGAAACGGACTTTCGCCCCATTGCGGTGCCGGGCAACTGGCAGACCCAGGGCTTCGGAAAGCCCGTCTATACAAACTACGCCTACCCCTGGCCCGTGGACGGGGCCTATGGCGTGGACGGGCACCCTGAGCCCTTCCGCGTGCCGGCGGAAAACCCCACCGGCTGCTACCGGCTGCGGTTTACGATGCCCGACCCCGGGGATGCGGACCTCATTCTGCGCTTGGACGGCGTGGAGACCGCGTACGAGGTTTACTTAAACGGCGGGTTTGTCGGCTACGCCGAGGACAGCAAGCTCTCTTCCGAATTTGACGTGACAAAGTTCGCCCATCCCGGCGAAAACCTCCTCGCCCTGCTCGTGTTTACCTACGCCACCAGCAGCTCCCTCGAGGATCAGGACTACTGGTATCTCTGCGGCATCCACCGGGACGCGGCGCTCATTTTCGCGCCCCGCGCGCGCATGGAGGACTATCAGATCAAGGCGGTTCCCCACCGCCATCTGGAATCCGGCGTCTTCACCGCCGACGTGAAGATTTCCCGCGTGCCGGGCTTTTCCGAATGCCGCGTCCGCGCGCGGCTCCTTTCGCCGGCGGGAGACCCCATTGGCGAGACGGAGGCGCCCGTCAGCGCCCGCGCGGTGCACACCCAAACCGAGTGCCCCACGGCGAATACCGCCCGGGTCAGCTTGTCCCTTCCGCAGGTTGTCCGCTGGTCGCCCGAGAACCCGGCGCTCTATGCGGCTCAGTTCGCCCTGCTCGACAAAAACGGTGCGGTGCTCGACGAGGACATGTGCCGCTTCGGCTTCAAGCGCGTGGACGTGGAGGATGGCATCCTTCTCCTCAACGGCCAGAGGATGCTGGTCTTCGGCGTCAACCGCCACGAGCACGCGTGGAAGCACGGCCGCGCGGTGCCCCTTTCCCACATGATCGAGGAAATTGAGAGCATGAAGCGCATGAACATCAACGCCGTGCGCACCTGCCATTATCCCGACAGTCCCCGCTGGTACGAGCTCTGCGACGAAATGGGGCTGCTCGTTCTGTCCGAATGCGACCTCGAGACCCACGCGGTGGCGGGCCAGATTTCTCACGATCCGGAGTATGCGCCCCAGTACGTGGAGCGCGCCCAGCGCATGGTCGTCCAGCACAAGAACCACGCGTCCATCTACGGCTGGTCCCTGGGCAACGAGTCGGGCTACGGTCCCGGCCACGCGGCCATGTACGGCTTCTGCAAGGAGTACGACCCCACCCGCATCTGCCAGTACGAGGCGGGCAATCCCGGGAAAAACATTTCGGACGTGCGCGGCGCCATGTATGCCACCGAAAAGCAAATTCTCGCCATGCTCACGGACCCCCGGGACGACCGGCCGGTGATCTTGGTGGAGTACCTCTATCAAATCCGGAACACGGGCGGCGGCATGAAGAAATTCATCGAACTTACGCGCCGCTACGAGCGGTTCCAGGGCGGCTTCGTGTGGGACTGGCAGGACAAGGCGCTTCTGGGCAGAACGCCCGACGGCGCCGAATATTTCGCCCACGGCGGCGATTTTGCCGAGCCCTTTCTCGAGCCCTTCGAGCCGCCCTACATGACCAACAACGGCCTGGTGCGCGCGGATCTTCTGTGGAAGAGCGTTGCTTATGAGGTGCGGGAAGCCTACGCGCCGATTTTGGTCGATCCGCCCCATGCCGACAACGCCTGGTTCGCAGCCCGGCTGCGCGGCCATTTTACGGTGACCAATCGCACCCTCGCCACCCCCGCGTCGGAGTTTGTGATGACACTCGACGAAATCGACGCCGAAGGGAACCGCGTCGCCTGCGGGACCCTCGACATGCCCGATCTGCGGCCCGGCGAGACGGCGACCCTCGATCTCTCCGACAGGAAGGCGGCGTACCTCGAATTTACCGTCGCCCGCAAATCCACGGGCGCGGAGGTCGCCCGCAGACAGTTTCCGCTTCGTGTCCCACTCTGCGCGGCGCCCGCCGTCCGGGCATCCGCGTCCGTCCCGACGCTGCGGGAGACGGGGGATCGTTTCCTCCTCGCGGCGGACGGCGTCACGGCCGAAATCGCCAAAGAGGGCGGCGCGCTCCTCAAATACGAGCGGCATGGCGTCAACCGTGTGACAGGCAGCCGCGTCACCGTTGACCGCCCGTACACCGGCCTCGACGCCCGGGCGGGCTGGGGCTGGCGCGCCCAGACGGACGAGGCCCGGGCGCTCAATTTCCGCTGCGTTCCCGCCGAGGTTCTGCGCGGAGAGAATGAAATCGCCCTCCGGTTCGCCTTCGCGGCGGGGGACAAGCTGCGGGGGACGCTTCTTTGGACGCTTGCCGGGGATTTACTCCTTTGCGCGCTGGACGCGAACGTTGCCCCGGGGGTCATGCTTCCGCGCCTGGGCCTCGAGCTCACCGTTCCCGGCGCGTTCGGACGGGCCGAGTACCTCGGCTACGGTCCCATGGAAAATTATGCCGACCGCATGGTTGCCCCGCGCTTCGGGCGCTACGAGGCGGCGGTGGACGAACTGGGCTTCGATTACGCGCCGCCCTCCGAAAACGGCGGCCGGGAGGGGACGCGCTTCCTCGCGCTGCGCGGGGCAAACGCCGCCCTCGAAGTCCGCGCCGAAGTCCCGTTCCACTTCGACGCGTCCCGCCACACCACGGACGATCTCAAGCGCGCGCTTCACACCCACGAGCTTCCGGTCCGGGACGCAATCACCGTCCATCTGGACGCGTACCACGCGCCCATAGGCGGCGACATGGCCTGGAGCACCGCCCTCGACCGCGCGGACCTCAAATCCGCGGGCTTCCACGCGCTGCGCGTCGCGCTTCTGTGAACTAGACGGGCCCCGCGCGCGTCAAAGGGACGGCCCCGTTCCTCGGGCGACGATTTGTCACATGAATGACACGCCCCCGGACGGGCGCGTGTGGTATAATAGGTTGCGATTACTGTGGAGGATTCTCAATCGATGAAAGTCATTTCGCGGAAAAACCGGCCGATCATGTTCGAGCCGCGCGAACGGGATACGAATTTCCTTTTGAGCGTGGTCATGATGACGGCGAAAATGCTGTTTTTCATGGTGCTTTTGATCGGCATCGGCGGGTCGGGCGTGGCGGCGGGCGTCGCCAAGGCGTGGATCGACACCGTCCCGGCGCTGGATCTGGACGAGCTTCGCACCCAGTCGCAGACCTCGTTCATCTACGACAAGTATGGCAACCTCATCACCGAATACAAGGGCAGCGAGAACCGCATTTACGCGACCCTGGACGAGATGCCCCAGAACCTCATTGACGCCGTCATCGCCACCGAGGACAAGCGCTTTTACGAGCATAACGGCGTCGACATCAAGCGCATGGGCGGCGCGCTTTTGGGCAACGTCGTGGGCGGCGGCGACAGTCTCCAGGGCGCGTCGACCATCACCACCCAGCTCATCAAGCTCACCTTGCTTTCCAGCGAGCAGACCTACAAGCGCAAGATTCAGGAGGCGTACCTGGCCATCGAGCTTGAAAAGGAGATGACCAAGGACGAGATTCTCGAGGAGTACATGAACGTGGTGTATCTGGGCGGCGCGTGCTACGGCATGAAGATCGCGGCCCTGGACTACTTCGGCAAGGACCTCTCCGAGCTTACGCTGCGCGAGTGCGCGTGCCTCGCGCGCATCATCAAAAGCCCCTATCGCAGGAACCCGCGCTACTGCTATTATAAGTGGAACGACCCGGATTACATCGAGACCCGTACGGATTTCACCCTCGGCCTCATGCACGACCAGGGCTACATCACCGACGAGGAGTATCAGCAGGCGCTTTCCGAGCGGCTCAACGTGCTCGAAACGAGCACCGCGGCTTCCGATGCCATGTACGACAACGCCTACTACGTCGAGTATGCCATTTACGACGTGGTGACCAAGATGCTGCGGGTGGAGAACCTCGAGGACACCACCGCCAACCGCCGCACCATGGAGTCGAAGCTGCGCAACGGCGGCTACAAGATTTACACTTCCCTCGATCCCGAGATTCAGGAGGCCGTCCAGTCGGTGGTGACCGACTGGGACAACTATCCCTCCATGCGCTACTCGAACGACGCGGAAACCCAGTCGTCCCTGGGCGGCGGGGAGTATCTCACCGTCCAGCAGCCCCAGGCGGCTGCGGTGGTCATGGACTGGTCCACGGGCGAGGTGGTGGCCATCGTCGGCGGGCGGTCGGAGCCGGTGCAAAAAAAGCTTCTGAACCGCGCCTATCAATCGACCAAGATGCCCATCGGCTCGTCTATCAAGCCCATCGCGGTGTACGGTCCGGCATTCGATCTTGGGTATTCGCCCGGCACGCCGGTGCTCAATCTGCCAATCAAGATTTCCGGCTGGGTCAGCGAGCTGGGCTACCCGCAGAATTTTTCGAACGAAAGCTACTCGGGCGTCGAGTCCATGCGCGTGGCCATGAACAAGTCCCACAACAACTCCGCCGCCCATGCGTTGCTTGAGTACGTGACCATCGAAAACTCGGTGGTGTACCTGCTGAAGTTGGGCGTCAGTCCCGACCACATCCTCGCCACCGGCTCCGGTCTGGCGCTCGGCTCCTCGGGCATCTCCATGCTCGAGCTGTGCGCGGCGTTCAGCGCCATCGCAAACCTCGGCGAGTATCAGGAACCTTACGCGTTTACCCAGGTGGTCAATGCAAACGGCAGCGTCTACATTGACGTCTCCCAGGTGCAGGTGAAGCGTCAGGTATTCAAGCAGTCCACCGCCTGGCTTCTGGTGAACGTGCTTGAGGGCTGTGTTGCCTCCGGCGGCACCGGAACCCGCGCCGTGTGGGGCGACATGACGGTTGCGGGCAAGACGGGCACAAACTCCAACAACATCGGTGTGAGCTTCGCGGGCTTCTCGCCCTACTATGCCTGCGCGGTCTGGATCGGTTCCGACTACTATAAGCCGCTCACCACCGACGCGACGGGCGGCAGCTACGCCGCGCCCCTCTGGGCCGCCATTATGAAAAAGGTGCACAATATGACGGGCAAGACCCAGGACAAGGACATCATCGCCAAGTCGGCCGCCTCCGTGGGACTTGTCAAGGCAACCGCCTGCGGGGTCTCCGGCATGAAGCCCACCAAGTACTGCTATGAGGACAGCAAGTACGGCGTCATCACCGACTACTACCTCTCCGGCACCGAGCCCACCGAGCCTTGCAACATGCACCGGGCAAACGGCAAGCTCTACGTGCCCGAAGGGCATCCCCTCCTCAACGCGGAGGATGCCAAGGTCGTCCGGGAGTACTTCCCGACGGCCACCACCAAGGAGTAGCGGGCTGCCGCGCAAAATTTCCGGACCGACCGGGGGCAAGTGGGCCTTGCCCCTGCCGGTCCGGATTTGTTATGCGGACGGTATTTCATTGATGTGAAACAGAAAGCTGCTTCGGGCGTCCAATAAATGATTGGGATGTCAAAAGCCCGTTTCCCGGGATTTGGTTACAGCCTGTTGCGCGGTCAATCGGTAACGAGCGCAATATGCTGTGGCGCCGGGGAGGGGAATGGGTTTTCGGCACCCGCAACATGGACGTATTGCAATTTCAGCGAAAGCGGGTGGTTGGGACGTTCAAAGAAAGATTCATGCGCGTAAAAATCCTTTTCACGGCGCTTCTCGCGCTGGGAATCTCCATGGCCGTCCCCGCGCGAGGCGCTGCGGAATCCGTGGCAATCATCGGCGGGGCCGACGGACCTACGACCATCGTCGTCGCGGGCGGTTCGAACCCCATGGCGATTCTCGAGGCCCAACTCCCCTGGCTGACCTTTTCGGACGCCTCAGCGGAGGCCACCCAAAGGGCGGCGGACGCGCTGGGCGAAATCGGGGGCAGCTACGTCTTCCTGGGACGCGTGGCGGAAGACGGCTCGTTCGGATACATCGTCGGGTTTCTCACCGCCGAGGGAAGTCCGCTGGCGGGACTCGTGTCCAGCCGCAGTTCTGCGCCGGGGCGCGGGGATGTCACCGAGCTGACGGCGGAAGGGGCGGAGGAACCGGCCTTTGTGCTTTCGGAAATCGAGCTGTATTATGACAGGGATGCGCCCGACGTGGTTGTGGCCGTGCCGGCCAAATTCCGCAAGCGCGGCTACGGCGGCCTGTGCGCCATGATCGCCCGGGGGGACTTCGCGTCCCTCGAGGACGCCGCGGCGCGGGGCGTCAGCGTGTGCGTGCCGCCCGCGCCCTACCTTTGCGTTTCGCTGCGGGGCGGCGGCGCGTGGCGCTCGGAGTATATTCCCCTGACGGAGGACGACGTAATGGCGGCTTATGCAAGCTCCTATGTGGTCACGCCGGAGCAAATGGGCGACGGGGCAATCGTGCTGACGACGGAGGACGGGACAAATCCGGACGGGGGAATCTCGGGCTCCTTGTACAAATTGGCTGCCGAGAAGTGCGGATTTACCATCGCCTCCCCCGGCGGGATTGGGACCGTCATCCGTGCCGTGATGACGGTAACGGGGTCGGACGGGGCCGCGCACACCCAGGAGATCGGCGACCAGGCGACGCTGGCCGAATTGGCGGAGCTGCTCCGGGGCGCTCAATGGACGGACGTGGGCGGCTGCCCCTTCGACGGAATTCTCGTCCTCACCATGGAGGACGGCTCCGTCATGACCATTTACAAGGCCACCGACAGCTGTGGCACGATGATCTTTGGAAGCGCGGCGTGTTACGAGATCAGCTTTGCGGAGAACGAGCGCTTCTGGCGCATTTTTTCGGATTCATGGGAGGCCCTGAACTGGACTGACTGATCAAGGAAAGCGCCGAACCGTCTCAGACGGATCCGGCGCTTTTTTTCTTTTTGCGGAAGATGATGAACCGCTGCACCAGCCAGCTCGTCAGGAAGAACATGATTTCCGTGAGGAGCTTGGCGATCTGGGCGTTGAGGCGAATGGTTTCGATCAAAAACGTGAGAATGTAGGTGTTCCCGATGAGGATCAAAGTCGCCAGGGCGAAGTACTGGATGGCGGTCTTCGCGACATTGTCCCGGCTTTTGAATACCAGCCGCCGGTTGAGCGTGTAGTTGAGGGACGCGCTGATGGCGCGGGCGGCGTAGTTGGCAAAGTCGATGCGGTAATCGCCCATGCCCGCCGACAGCGCGTACAAAAGATTGAACATGGCGTAATCGGTGACGAAGCCCGCAAAGGACGACAGCGAAAACTTGATCATGTTGCCGTACGCGCGCAGATAATGGCGCAGCGCGGTGAAGAGCCTGCCCGCGCCGCCGTCCGGATATTGCGTCTCAATTTTTGTCTCCAAGATTGGAATCTTTCCCTTCGCGCACTGAAGCAGCACGTTCATTTCATATTCGTCCGGCTCGCCGGGCGTTTCCAGGAACAAGCCGAAAAGGCTCTCGTCAAACGCGCGCAGTCCCGTCGTCAAATCACGGACGTCGAGCCGCGCGAACAGCCGGTAGGCGAGGCGCAAAGCCGCCGCCGGGAACCGCTTGCGCGCATACGTCCGCGCGCCCAGAATCAGTTTACCCGGATTTTCTTCCGCCATGTGTGCTGCGCGCAGAATATCCTCCGCGCGGTTCGTCCCGTCGGAAGCGGCCGTTGCCACCGCGCGGCTTTTCAGTTCATCCCGCGCGTGTGCGACGCCCGCGCGAATGGCCGCGGCGCGCCCCGCGCCCTCGGGCAGTGGAAGAACGGCCGTGCTTTCCCCGCACAGGCGAAGGACGGCTTCGAACGCCGCCGTGCCGCCGTCCACCGGCACGATGACCGAAGCGCCCGCCGCGCCCAGCGCCGCGACCAGCGCGGCCAGCGCCTTTGTCGGTCCGCGCGCGGGAATCAAAATCGAGATGCTCGAACGGTTCATTAAAAAAGGGTTCTCCTTTGTATGCGTCCCGTGACTTTGATTCATTATAGAGACGCCCCGATATCGTGTCAATCGCGTCATGTAAATTGTACAAATGAATTAAAAAGATTCATAAATTGTTCACGGCGCGTATTCAGACCGCATTGCGCGCATACTAGCGCGTGCGGAGGTGGATTCTCATGTCAAAACACGGCGTTCCGACCGCGACCATTGATTATCGCGCGACACCCGGCGATCGCGAAACCCGCAAACCGCGTCCGCGCGCAGCGGGGGAGGCAGACCGCCCATGAACGAGGAACAGAAAAAAATCCAAAGATACGGTGAAAAAGTCAAGAAGCACACGCCCAATTCCCGACTCGGGCTTCAGTGCCTGCGGGCGTTCTGGGTAGGCGGGCTTATTTGCAGCGTGGGACAGGCACTGACCCTGTGGGGGGTGCGGCTCGACCTGACGGAAGTGACGGCCCCCATGTTCACCTCGTCGATCCTGATTTTCCTGGGCACGACGTTGACGGGGATCGGTCTCTATGACAGGATCGGCAAATACGCGGGCGCGGGTTCCATCGTGCCCATCACGGGCTTTGCCAATTCCATTGCCGCCCCCGCCATCGAATTCCGGCGCGAGGGGCTGGTATTGGGCGTGGGCGCGAAGCTATTTGCGCTGGCGGGGCCGGTGCTGGCCTACGGCATCTCGGCATCGGTGGCGGTGGGCATCATTTTTTGGATTGTGGAGGCATTCATTTTATGAGCCGGGCGGGCAGGCAGAGCTTTTTGTATGAAAACCCGCCCCTGGTGGCGTCCCATGCCTCCATCGTCGGGAAAAAGGAGCATGAGGGGCCGCTGGGGAAATGGTTTGACGTCAACGTCGACGACGACCTCTTGGGCATGAAGACGTGGGAGCAGGCCGAGAGCGAGATGCTCCGGCGCTGCGCCGTGGACGCGGTGGGCCGCGCGGGCATGACGGAGAGCCAAATCGACGCCTTTTTCAGCGGCGATCTCAACGACCAGATCATTGCCTCCGGTTTCTGCGCGCGCGCCCTGGGTATGCCCTTCTACGGCCTCTACGGCGCGTGTTCGACGTTTGCCCAGGGGATCACCCTGGCCGCGGCGCTTATCTCGGGGGGACAGCTTTCCAGCGCGCTGTGCGGGGCGTCGAGCCACTTCTGCACGGCGGAGCGTCAGTTCCGCTTTCCCTTGGAGCTGGGCACCCAGCGCACACCCTCCGCCCAGTGGACGGCCACCGCGGCCGGTTGCGTGGTTTTGACGGACGACCGTAAAAAAAAGAATGCCATGCGCGTTACGGCGGGCACGATGGGCCGCGTGATCGACTACCAGATCAAGGACGCCAACCACATGGGGGCGGCCATGGCCCCGGCCATCGCCTCGACCATCCGTGCCCATTTCGAGGACACGAACCGTCCCGCCGATTACTACGATCTGGTGGCGACGGGCGACCTCGGCTGGATCGGGCGGGAGCTGCTCATCGAACTTCTGCACGAAGGCGGGCTTCACATCGATCCCGGCATCATGGTGGACTGCGGTGCGAGCCTGTATTCCAAGGAGCAGGACCCTCACGCGGGTGGGAGCGGCTGCGGCTGTGTGGCGTCGGTGACGTCCGGCTGGCTCATGAAGCGGCTGGAGCGGGGGGAATTCAAAAAAATGCTCGTGGTGGGCTCCGGCGCGATGCTGAGCCCCACGAGCGGCCTGCAGGGGGAATCGATTCCCTCCATCGGCTATGCTGTTTCGCTGGAGATGATTTGATGGAAATTTTTCTTGCGTTCGTCAAGGCGTTCGTGGTGGGCGGGTTGATCTGCGTAGCAGGACAGATTCTCATGGACCTGACCAGGCTCACCAGCGCGCGGATATTGGTTCTGTATGTGGT
>JAEYRW010000037.1 GCA_023435435.1 Bacillota bacterium
GCCTGGGGCTGGGCCCCCAGGCGGTCCGACGGATAAATAATTCTCTCCCGCACCCGGTATGGGATTCCAAGGGGGCCAGTGACCCTTTGGCAGCGCCCCCGGCGTCTCTCCCCTATGCCTCTCCCAGCAGGTGCCTTGCATGACTGATACTCGTTTCGGAATCCTCGCCGCCGATCAGGCGGGAGATTTCACGGACGCGGCCTTCTGCGTCGAGCCGGCGGACCATGGAATCGGTGCGCTCGCCGGCGAATGTCTTTTCGACTACAAAATGTGCGTCCGCCAGCGCCGCGATCTGGGGAAGGTGGGTAACGCACAGAACCTGGTGGGCTTGGGCAATGGCCTTCATTTTTTCGCCTACCACCTGCGCCATGCGACCGGAAACGCCCGTATCGATTTCGTCGAACACCATGGCGTCTACCCCCTCCGCGTCCACGGAAATGGCCTTGAGCGCGAGCATGATGCGCGAAAGCTCGCCGCCGGACGCCACTGACGCGAGCGGCTTGAGCGGCTCACCGGGGTTGGCGGAAATGAGGAATTCCACCTCGTCCGCACCGTTCGACGTGGGCTTGATCGGGGCGAGACGCACCTCAAACCGGGTCTTTGCCATGCCCAAATCCGCGAGCTGGCGGCAGACGTCTCCGGCAAGTGTCTCCGCCACGGCCGTCCGCGATTGCGTGAGCGCGCGGCAGGCTTCGTGGAGCCGCGCCGTGCGCGCGTCGAGGTTCTTCTTTAATTCCTCCGTGGTCTCGTCGCACTTTTTCAGCTCGTCCAGCCGCGCCGCGGCGCCTTCTCCGAAGTCGATCACCTCGTCGAGGGTGGCGCCGTATTTGCGCTCAAGGCGGCGAATCCGGTCAAGCCGGTCCGCGACCTTTTCCGCCATGCCGGGGTCGTAGTCGAGGTTCTCAAGAAGCGCGCGCAGCTCGAACCCCGCGTCCTGGGCGGCATAAAACGCGTCCTTGATCCGGATCGCCAACGCGTCGATGCGTTCGTCCAGCCGCGCCACCGACTCAAGGGCGCGATGCGCCATGTCGAGCTGCTCCTGGGCACCGGACGTGCGGGAATCGCCGCCATAGGTCAGGCGGTAGGCCTCCTCAACGGACGTGCGGATGCGCTCCGCGTTTTCATAAAACCGGGCACGCTTTTCGAGCTTCTCCTCCTCGCCGCGCTTGGGTTTGAGGGCAGCGATTTCGGAAAGTTGAAAGGTCAGCATGTCGATCATGCGGGCGCGCTCTGCGGCCTCTGAAGTCACGCGCCGATACTCGCCCGCCGCGCGGGTGCGTTCGGCGTGCAATTCCGTTACCGCGCGCAGAAGCGCGCGGTGGGCCTCGCCGCCGAAGGAATCGAGAAAATCCACGTGGCGCGCGGGATTGATGAGCGCCTGATGCTCGTGCTGGCCGTGTATGTCAACGAGGGTCGAGGTGAGCTGGCGCAGCGTCTGAAGCGGCACCACCGCGCCCGAAATACGGCAGATGTTGCGGCCCGAGCGGCTCAATTCCCGGGAGACCGCCACGACATTCTCATCCGCCTCCGCCCCAAGCTCCCGCACGATCACCTGGGCGCGCGGGTTGCGTGAGACATCGAAAAGAGCCTGTACGCTTCCCCGTTCACACCCGGTGCGGATGAGGTCGCGCTCCGCGCGGCCCCCCAGGGCCATGTTCAGGCTGTCGACGACGATAGACTTGCCGGCGCCCGTTTCGCCGGTCAACACATTAAAACCCTGATCGAACTCGAGCACGAGTGATTCGATCAAAGCGATATTGCGGATGGATAATTCCAAAAGCATTATTTTTTAATGAGCGTGTCGAAGCGCTGCAGCAGGCTGTCGACAGAGCTTTCCGAGCGCGCGATGAGCAGAATCGTATTGTCCCCCGAAATGGTGCCGAGGATTTCCGGCCATTTCATGGAGTCGATTGCCTCTGCCGCGGCCGGCGCGGAAGCGGAAATGGTCTTGATGACGATGAGGTTTCCGGTTGTCTCGACGGACATGACGGACTCGGAAAGAATGCGAATGAACCGGTCGCTCATGCCCTTCTCGGCGCGCTCGACCGTTGCGTATTTATATTTTCCGCCCTCGGCGAGCACCTTCAGGAGCCGCAGCTCCTTGATGTCCCGCGAAACGGTTGCCTGTGTAACCTTGACATTGCGTCGTTTCAGCTCCTCCGCGAGCTCCTCCTGCGTTTCGATGTCCTTTGCTTCAATGATCTCGAGAATCAGATTATGTCGTACGCTCTTCATCAGAAGGCCTCCCATATATTAAGCCGCATGGGCGTTGTTTCCGTTCAATGCGTCCACTCGGACAGCTTGTTGCGCAGAAGCTCGAAGTAGTTGCGGTCGCGCATGCGGATGAAGCGGGCGACGCGTTTCGATCTTCTGATGGTGATGCCAGGCGTTTTGGCGGAAAGGTCAAACCGGTAACGGCCGTCAAAGACCGCGCAAGCCTCGTCGGGCTTGTCGATGACGCGCACAGTGACGGCTACGTCCGAAGGCGCAACCACGGGCCGCGCGTTCATGGTGTGAGAGCAGATGGGGGTGAGCACAAAGCAATCCATGCCCGGCGTCACAATGGGACCGCCCGCGGAAAGTGAATAAGCCGTCGAGCCGGTCGCGGTGGCGACAATGAGACCGTCGCCCGAGATCCGGTCGACGAACCGTCCGTCTACCTCCGTCTCGATGGAGAGAATGCCGGTGGTCACGCCCTTGCGGGAGAAAACGACGTCGTTGAGCGAAAACGCACCGCGCGGGCCGTTCTCCATCTCCATGAGCATGCGCTCGTCGAAATGGAAATCTCCCGCAAACAGGCGCTCCACATCGTCCTCCAGATCGGATGGCTCAACCTCGGTCAGAAAACCCATTCTGCCGAGGTTGATGCCGAGCATGGGAATCTGGTACGGCACAGCATAGTCGAGGGCCGTGAGAAGGGTTCCGTCGCCACCCAGCACAAAGAGAACATCGCACCCGGGATCCCCATCCTCGGGCAGCGATTCACAGTGTAAAATTCGCGCCAGCTTTGCGTCCGCGCAGACGCGGCAGCCGTGGCGCTCGAGAAGCGACATCAGTTTGATCGCGACCGGGAGTCCGTCGCCTTTTGTGGGATTCCATCGAACGCCCGCCCGAAGGATGTTCAAACGAATCACCTCTCTTTTATATTTATACCATATTGTGCGGAACTTACAAGCCCAAATTCGCTGATTTAAAGAATTTGTCATAAGCGGCGCGAATTGTGGCATCAATTGTTTTTTCGTCCACTTTGTTGGACAGATTGGCGCCGGAGCCTAACAGAAGCAGGAATTCGACGTTGCCTTCCGGTCCTGTGATGGGCGAGAAGTCGAGACCCAAGGCGGTCCAGCCCGTCGTCGGGACCCAGGAAACGATGTCCGAAACCACCATTTTATGCACGGCTGGATCGCGCACCACACCGCGCGCCCCCACCTGCTCCTTCACCGCCTCAAACTGCGGCTTGATGAGCGCGGCGAAGCGTGCGCCATCCCCCATGAGGGAGAGCACGGCGGGCAGGGCCACTTTGAGCGAGATGAACGACACGTCCGTCGCGCCGAAGGCGGGCGCTTCCGGAAGCTCCTGCCGCGTGAGGAAGCGTGCGTTTACGCGTTCCAGACAGACGACGCGGGGATCGGCGCGCAGCCTGTAATCGAGAAGGTTATAGCCAACGTCCACAGCATAGACCTTTTCCGCGCCCGCGCGCAGCATCACGTCGGTAAAACCGCCCGTGGACGCGCCGATGTCGACGCAGACCTTGCCCCGCAGATCGAGACAGAAAGCGTCCAACGCGCGTTTGAGCTTGTGCGCCCCGCGGCTGACATAGGCGTCGAGTTCCCCCTTCACCCGCAGGCGCGCGTCTGGCTTCAAGAGCGCCGCGGCGCTGGCGATGCGCCTGTCGTCTGAAAGCGCGCGCCCCTCAAGAATGAGCGCGCGCGCGAGTTCGATGGACTCGAGATTCAGTTTTTCACAGAGCAGCTCGTCTGCCCGCCGCCTTTTCGGCGCCATCCGTCTCTCCCTTCGCGTTCCAGTCCAACGCGCCGCGGCGCGGGGCTTCTATACTTTCATTCCACCGTCACGCCTCGCTCTTTCCGAGCCTTTTGCGTACGGCATTGGCGATGCCCTCGGCATCGAGACCGCATGCGTGAAGCTGTTCCGAGACCTTGGCGTGCGGAATATAGCTGTCCGGAATGCCCAGCAGCAGCACGTCGGTCTTGACGTTCTCCCGCGCGAGCAGCCCCAGTACGGCCTCGCCGAAGCCGCCCATGCGCGTGTTCTCCTCGACGGTGACCAGAAGCTTCGTCGCGCGCGCGGCCCGGAGGATCATATCCTCGTCCAGGGGCTTGACAAACATGGCGTCGATGACGCCCGCCGAAACTCCATGCGACTCGAGCACAACTGCCGCGGCCAGGGCCATGCCCACCATGCGCCCCACGGCGATGATTTCTACGTCGCCTTCGAGCAGGCGCTCCGCCCTGCCGGGCACAATTTCAGCGTCGCACGCCATGGCCTTGCCCAGATCCGCCGCATCCTTGGGATAACGGATCGCCAGCGGCCCGCCAAAGCCGCCGCTCCAGTTTACCATTCGCGCAAGCGCGTGCACGTCCCGGGGCGCCGCGACGGTCATGTTGGGCAGCGAGCGCAAAAAGCTCAGGTCAAATGCGCCGTTGTGCGTCGCGCCGTCGGAACCGACGAGCCCCGCGCGGTCCACCAGAAGCGTCACCGGCAGGGCGTTGAGGCACACGTCGTTTGAAATCTGGTCGTAAGCGCGCTGGAGAAACGTGGAGTAGACGGCCACGTAGGGCTTCATGCCCGAGGCCGCGAGCCCCGCCGCCATGGTCACCGCGTGCTCCTCCGCAATGCCCACATCGAAGCAGCGCTTGGGGTGGCGCGCGCAGAAGGCGGAAAGCCCGGTGCCGGTGGGCATGGCCGCCGTGACCGCGCAGATGTCGGGGCGCGATTCGGCCATGTCCGCGAGGATGCGGGCCGCGAGGGTGCCGCAGCTCGGGTCCTCCCCGAACTTGAATTTGCCGGTCGCCACGTCGAACGGGGAGGCGCCGTGGTATTTGTCCGGCGATTCCTCAGCAGGCGCATAGCCCTTCCCCTTTTGGGTAACCACGTGAATGACCACCGGACTTTCGATGGCCTTTGCGCCGCGGAGGACGCGCACAAGCTGGCGGATGTTGTGGCCGTCCACAAGCCCGATGTACTTGAACCCCATGGATTCGAATATGTTTTCGCCCAGGACGAACGCCTTCATCATGTCGCGCATCCGCTCCATCATGTGCGTGAGCGGACGGCCGATGAGGGGAATCTTGCCCAGCACGCTGCGGGCGCCTGACTTGAGGTGCCGGTAAAAGAACGACTGGCGAATTTTTGTCAGGTGCATGGACACCGCGCCGACGTTGCGCGAGATGGACATTTCGTTGTGGTTGAGAATCACGATGAGGCGCGTGGGCGTCTGTCCCGCGTCGTTGAGCGCCTCGTAGCTCATGCCGCCCGTGAGGGAGCCGTCGCCGATGACGGCCACCACGGCGTTTTTTTCGCCCCGCAAATCCCGCGCCCGGCAGAGCCCGAGGGCCGCGGAAATGGACGTGGAGGCATGTCCCGCCGTGAACGAGTCGTTGGGGTCCTCCCGGGGCGTCGGAAAGCCCGAAATGCCGTCCTTCGCGCGCAGCGTGTGAAACCGCGCCCGGCGGCCCGTCAAAAGCTTGTGCGCGTACGCCTGGTGCCCCACGTCAAAAATGAGCTTGTCCTCGGGATAGTCGAGCACATAATCGAGGGCGAGGGTCAATTCCACCACGCCCAGATTGCTCGACAGGTGCCCGCCGCGCTCGGAAACGGTTTGAATGATTTCCGCGCGGAGTTCCCCGGCCAGCTCGTTCAGCTGTTTCAGGTTCAGTTTTTTCAGGTCCTGGGGACCCATGATTTCGTTCTGCATTCGTTCCGTCCCGTCACATCGTTCGGTCGACCATCTCTCGGGTCAGCTCCGCAAAGAACGCGGCCCCGTCCCCGAAGCAATCGAGGGCTAAAATGGCTTCGTCCCGCAGTCGATCGACCAGCGCGCGCGTCCCCTCCACGCCGTAGAGCTTTACGCAGGTGAGCTTGTCCGCCGCCTCGTCCTTGCCCACGGACTTGCCCAATTCCTTCGCGTCCCCCAGCACATCCAGAAGATCATCCGTCGCCTGAAACAGCGCGCCGAAGGCGGCGCCGAACCGGGTCAGCGCGCCGAGCGCCGTGGCATCCGCATCTGAGATGAGCGCCGCGGCGCGCAGAGGATGAATAAACATCCGCGCGGTCTTATTTTTGTGGATATAGAGGAGCGCGTCCTCCCCCGCCCCACCGGATTTTTCAAAGAACAGGTCCATGGATTGTCCACCCACCATGCCCCGCGCGCCCGCGCCGTCCGCGATCTCCCGGGCGGCGGCAATGAGCGCCCTGTGGTTTCCGGCGGCGCGCTGGGCGGCCGCCAGCATGACCTCGAAGGCCATGTTGAGAAGTCCGTCCCCCGCGAGAATCGCCTGACCCACGCCATAGACCACGTGGTTTGTCGGACGTCCCCGCCGGAGCGCGTCGTCGTCCATGCCGGGCAAATCGTCGTGGATGAGCGAGTAGGTGTGGATCATTTCCGCCGCGCAGCCGTAATCAAGGGCGATTTCCCCGTCCCCGCCCAGCATTTCCGCAGCCGCCAGGAGCATCGCGGGTCTGAGGCGCTTTCCGCCGGCCATGAGGCTGTAACGCATGGCGTTGCTGACCAGCCAGGGCCTCCCGCCGTCGGCAAAGACGCCCTCCTTTTCTTCCGGCAGAAGCGCCTCGAGCCGGGCGTTGACCCGCGCCGCCAGCTCGTTCAGCCTATTCCTCGGCATCGAGCTCCACCTCGCCGTGGGCCGTGAGCGCGCGGATGCGCGCGTCGCCGCTTTCCAGGATCTCTTTCAGGCGCTCGGAAAGCTTCACGCCCCGTTCAAACGCCGCGAACGACTCCTCCAGAGGCATGTCGCCTTTTTCGAGGGCCTTTACGATGGTTTCGAGCTCCGTCATGCCCTGCTCATATGTGAATTTATTCTCCATTTTCCCTCTCTTCCGCGATGCGCGCGGCCTTCGTGCCGTCCGCCATCACGATGGCAACCTCGTCGCCGACTGTGAGCGCGCTTGCGCGCGTCACGTATTCTTCCCCCCTGCGGATCGCCGCATAGCCGCGCGCGAGCACATTTTCGGGACCTACGGCGGTCAGCGTGCGCGAAAGCTCCGCAAGCTTCGCCTCCCGGAGACGCATCGTGCCCGCCATCGCGCTCGTCAGTCGTCCAGTCTGGGCGTCGAGCTTTTCACGTCTGGGCACAATCAGCGCCTCGGCGGGATTGGTCAGCACACGGGAGGACGCGAGCCGCTCGAACCGCGACCGGCGCAGAGCCTGTCCCGCCGCCAGCGCGCGCACGAGCCGGGCCGTCATCGCCCGCCGCGCCTCCGAAAGCTCCCCACGGACGGGCACCGCCAGCTCCGCCGCCATGGAAGGCGTCGCCGCGCGCACATCCGCCACAAAGTCCGCGATGGTGAAGTCCGTCTCGTGACCCACGCAGGAGATCACGGGAACCCTCGACGCCGCGATGGCCCGCGCCACCTTTTCCTCGTTGAAGGGCCACAGGTCCTCCATGGAGCCGCCGCCGCGCCCCACCAGAAGCACCTCCGCCCCGCCGTGCTCATTGAGCCGCCGGATGGCCTCGACGATCTCGTCCGCCGCCGCTTCTCCCTGCACGGCGCAGGGGGCGACGACGATCCCGACGCCGGGATTGCGCCTGCGGGAAACCCGGATCATGTCGCGGATGGCAGCGCCGGTTTTCGAGGTGGCGATGCCGATGATCCGCGGGTTGAAGGGAATTTCACGCTTGCGCGCGGGATCAAAAAGGCCCTCCGCGGCGAGCTTCCGCTTGAGCGCCTCAAACTTCATGAACAGGTCGCCCGCGCCCTCCCGCTTCATGGACTCGACGTAGAGCTGGAAGCTTCCGTCGCGCACGAACAGGGACGCGCTTGCGCGCAATGTGACGCGCATGCCGTCCTCGGGCCTGAAGTCAAGGGTGTACGCCTGCTGCCGGAACATCACGCATGAGACCCGCGCGGTCGCGTCCTTGAGCGAAAAGTAGCGGTGACCGCTGACGTGCTGCTTGTAGCCGTATATTTCACCCGTCACGTCCACGCTTCTGAGAAGCGCGTCGCCCGCGAGCTTCAGGCGCACATACTCGTTGAGTTCCGAAACGGAGATGGGATTGCGGCCTTCCATCAGGCCTTTTCCGCGGCCGCGATGGCGTTCTGCATGAGCATCGCCACCGTCATAGGCCCGACGCCGCCCGGTACGGGGGTGATGTACCCGGCGATTTTCTCGCATGCCTCGAAATCCACGTCTCCAACCACCTTGCCGTCCTCGAGCCGGTTCATTCCGACGTCGACCACAGCCGCGCCGGGCTTGAGCATGTCGGCGGTTATGAGATCGCGGCGGCCCGCCGCGCAAACCACGATGTCCGCGCGCCGCACATGCGCCGCGAGGTCCTTTGTGCGCGAGTGGCACATGGTAACGGTGGCGTTTTCACGCTGGAGAAGGAGCGCGACGGGCTTGCCGACGATGTTCGAACGGCCCACCACCACCGCCTCCGCCCCGGAGAGCGGCACCTTGGCGCGCTTCAAAAGTTCCATGCAGCCCGCTGGCGTGCAAGGCAGCGCGCAGGGACGGCCCGAAAGAAGCTTGCCCGCGTTGACCACGTGGAAGCCGTCGCCGTCCTTTTCGGGACTGATCCGGTCCAGCGCCTTCAATTCGTCGATGTGATCCGGAAGCGGAAGCTGGACGAGAATGGCGTGCACGGCGGGATCGGCGTTGAGCTCGTCGATCTTGGCGAGCAGCTCCGCCTCGCTCACATCCGCCTCGTACTTCACATAGAGGGACTTGATGCCGATCTTCTTGCAGGCGCGGCGCTTGTTGCGCACGTAGATGGCGCTCGCCGGATCGTCGCCCGCGATCACCACCGCCAGGCAGGGCTCGACCCCCTTGGCCTTGAGCGCTTCCGCGCGCACCCGCGCGTCCTCGTTGAGCGCCCCCGCGATCGCTTTTCCATCCATGATGTAAGCCATTTTGCCCCTCCGTGTCTATATTTTTCCGCTGCGCGCTATGGACCCCAGGACGCCGTTGACGAACGGGCCCGCCTTATCGCCGGAAAAGGTGTTGGCGAGCTCCACCGCCTCGTTGATGACAATGGCGGGCGGATTCGACCCGCTGGTCAGCTCATAAGCGCCTACGCGCAGGATCGCGAGATCCACGCGCGACAGCCTGTCCAGCGACCAGCCGCGGGCGTATTCGGCGATGAGTGCGTCGATGCGCGCCTGCTCGGCCACCACACCCTCGTAAAGCGCGTTCATAAAGGCGTATTCGGTTTCATCGGGCTTGACCTCGAGGAGGTTCAGCCGCGTCTCCTCCCCGCCTTCGCCGCCCATCTCCCACTCGTAGACAAGCTTCATGGCGTGCGCGCGGGCCGTCGATCTGTTCATGCGTTTCTTCATTCTCCTTCTATTTGGCGAGGGCATTAATTCGGATTGAAAAGTCCATCCCCAAGCCGCGCAACCGAGGCAGCGCGGTTTTGGATGGAATGGGCCTTGCGTCCGCAATCGAATGCGGTGGCGCAGGCGCGCCGCCGCAATGGATCACCTATGCGATTACTCAGCCTTCTCCTGCGCCGCCTCGTCGGTCTCCTCGGTCTCGGCGGGCTCGTCCGTCCCGGCCGGTTCCTCCACCTCGTCGGCCTCCGCCGCATCCCCCGCTTCTTCTTCGTCGGCGGGGAGAATCACGGGCGCAAACACGATCTCGCGTTCCTCGCTCTGCTCCACCGGCTCGGTCTTGGGGATGATTGTGACCTTCTCAGGCGCGGGCTCCTGGGCGGGCTGGGGTTCGACCCTCACGCCTTCCGGCGCGGGAAGAACGGAATTGATGACCACGGAAACGTCCTTGACCGCGACGCCGCAGTTCATCTGGATGTAAGCGCGCACCGCGCGCTGCATGTTCATGGTCACCGTCGGAACGTGTGTGCCGCTTACGATGTCCAGCGCGATGGCAACCGTGATGGCATCGCCCGCTTCGGAGATGTCAACCACCATGTCCTTCACGCCCGCCGCGGAGCCAACCGCCTGCGCGGCCATTTCCTTGAGCGCCGGAAGGGCGATCCTGACCTGCCCGTTCTCGTCGTTGGTCAGGGTGATGAAGTCGCGCTTCACCTTCTTGCCCGGCATGATCGCAACGAGCACGAAGATGCCCAGCAGCGCCACGATGGCGCCGATGCCGCAGACGATGAGCTTCCACAGAAGCCCCGGCGCCTGCGCAGCAAGCCCGTCATAGAACGGGGCAAACAGGTCGATGCCGAATACCTGAAGCCCCAGCAGCGCCACCAGCGCCACCGTCAGAAGGACGTACAGGAAAATCAGTACCCGATCCCAAAATCCGTTTTTCATGTGCTTTTGCCTCCCTTTGCGCGAGGTCAGAGGCTGGAATCCTCCTCGGGTTCCTCGTCCACCTCGGGCAGGTCGTCGTTGAACGCGAGGTCGTCCTCAACGGTCGCCTCGGGGCTCTCCTCGGGCGGCTGTTCCTCGCAGGCGTTCTTCAGAAGCTTTTTCTGCTGTTCGTCAAGTTCGGCGGCCGCCTTGTTCTCGCGTTCGAAGCTTACGCCCAGGACGTGCACATCGATGTTGCGGACGTCGAGCCCGCTCATGGTCTCGATGGCCTTTTTGACGTTCTCCTGAATGCTCCGTGCGACATCCGGAACGGGCGAGCCGTATTCGACGACGATGGTCACGTCCACGGCGACCCGGTTGTCCTCGATGTCCACCTTGATCCCCTTCGTATAATTCCGGCTGGACTTGCGCGTGAGTATATCCGCGAGCGCGGAGTTGGACGAGGTCATGCTGGCCACGCCCTCCACCTCGTTGGCGGCAAGCCCCGCGATCGTCGCCACAACCTCGGTCGCGAACGAAACGGTTCCCTCCGGATTGTCGTTAAGCTTGACCTCGGGCGAATGATTGTCAGCCATAGCCATGCCTCCTCCCGGTTGGCCTGTCATATCAAGTTCATTATATCAGAAAATCGGCGCGCAGGCAATGTTTTGCTCTTTAATTTACGGGGATGATCCGAACGTCCGCAGCCGGTATGTCCGTCTCTGACAAAACCAGCTCGAGAACCACCGCCGCGTCGGCGTCCGTAATCTCGCTTTTGCGAATCATGACGCTCACCGTATCCTCCGACGCCGCCACCGCCGCGTCCTCGTATCCACGGGCTTTCAGAACGCCCGAAACCGTCTGCTCGATCTCCATCCGGCGCACGATCTCAAGCTTTTGCGCCTGCGCCTCGGCGACCAGCTCGGTGGATGTGGCGGGCGCGTTGATGATGTCGTCGAGCTGCGAGATCTGCATGCTCCGCAGCTGTTCGCGTTCAAGCACGAACGCCGAGAGCGCGTCCGTCGCCTCCCCCTCGTCCGCCGCGACGCTCTGCGCCTTGGGGTTCAACCCGAACAGATCCGGACGCACCGCCGCGACGCAGCACACTGCGAGGCTCACGACGATCAGTGCGTATGTGACCCTCAGTAGGTTCCGCTTCATATCAATCCCCCCGCATCCGCGCGATTTCGATGTCCCTGGCGTCCACCCCGAGCAGCGTTTTGGCGGCGTCCGCCAGGGCGAGGTAGACGCCCATGTCCCCCGCGCCCTCGGCAACGATGAGGACGCCCGTCACGCTGCCGTCCTCGGCCTGCGCGATCATGACCCGCACATCCCCCGCGCCGGCCACCTGGGAAAGCGTCGATTCCATGCGCGACTCGAGCGCCGTGGAGGCAGCGTCCCCCCCGCCCGCGTCCCGGTTCTGCGTCCAGAAGAGGGCGGCGAGGGCGATGAGCAAAATGAGCGCCAGATACTCCACCTTGCGCGCGCCGCGCAGACTGTCCATGAATTTAGAAAGCATATTTCACCCCGCGAAGCGCAGGATCGCCGCGAGCATCATGACGACGCTCGATACGGCGCACAGCCCGGCCACCAGGCGCGCACCCTGGTCGGACTCCGGTGCGGCGAGTTCCGCGGCGGACGCGAACGCCGCCACCGCCACGATGGTATAGACAAACCCGCCGATCTGCGCCGTCGTCACCTGAGCACGCCCCTTCCCGCGTTGATGGCCGCCCCGGTCATCACCAGCGCCAGCATCACCGCGACCATGGAAATCGTCAGCAGCATGGAAATCACGTCCGCGAACCGGGAAACCACGCCCGTGATGGCTGAATCGGAAACCGGCATCGCCACGGCGTTGGCAAGCCGGATGGCGAAAAGCGTGGCCGCGAGCCGGATGATGGGCGCGCCGCAGGCGTACACGACCACAAGCATGCCGGTGAGCCCCGAGGCGGATTTGACCAGAAGCACGCTCGAAAGCGCCGCGTCGAGGGAATCCGCGATGTCGCCGCCGATGACCGGGATCAGGTTGTCGACCGCGTAGCGCGCCGTGCGCACCGCCGCCGAGTCGTAGCTGGCCCCCAGCATGCCCTGCACCGTCAAAAGCCCCACAAACAGCGCCAGCAGAATGCCCGCGCCCCACATGGCGACGGACTTGAGCATCGAGAAGATGCCGTCGAGCCGGAGCGCCGAGGAAAACGCGGCCGCGCAGGCGAGGGCGCACGCGGCGGAGGATAAAAAGATGCCCCAACCGCCCAGTACGTCCACGATGAGCTTCCCCGCCAAGGACGTCATGGGCGAAATGAGCGCGGCGGTGGACGTTGCGCCGGCCAGCGCGGTGAGCGCGGTCAGGACGGGCAGAACCGCGTTTGTCACGGCGGAAATCTGGGAAAGCAGCGCGCGGGAAGCCTTGAGGGCGTCCGTCATGACGGAAGTGAACGTCAGCGCGCATACCATCGCGCAGAGGAACACCGCCACCCGCGCCGTCTTGCCCGCCGCCTGCCGGATCACCGCCGCTACGATGAGGGGCATAAGGAAGGCCGCGAATACCGTGCCCAACCGGGAAAGCGCCTGGTCCCGCAGCGCGGCGAAAAGGTCGGGAAGGGTGTCCTCGTTCAAAATTGCGTCGCCTGACGCGAGTTTCAGGATGGTTTCCCGGACGGAAATGCCGCTTTCCGCCGCGTCCGCCGCGGACTGAAAGCCGGAGAGATCGATGGAGTCCACGATGCCGTTGATATCGTCCGCCCGCGCAACCCCCGGCAGCAGCAAAAGCGCCATTACAAAACAAGCGATGACACCCGCGAAAGGATTTCCGTGATAAGCGGCACCGCCATGGCGAGAAGCGCCAGCCGCGCGCCCAGCTGAATCCGCCCGGCCAGTGCCGATTCCCCCGCGTCCTGACAGATCTGCGCCGCGAATTCCGCGATGATTGAGATGCCGCAGGCACGCAGCATGATCCGGACGCTCGCCTGCTCGACGCCTGCCGCGTCCGCGAGGGAGGACAGGGTTGAAATGGCCGTCTTGAATTCCGGCAACATGACGGCCACCGCCGCGATTCCCGTCGCGATGGCGACCCCCAGGGAAAGCTCCGGCCTCTGCTCCTTGAGCACCGCGCAGATCAGCGCGCCGGCCACGCAAAGCAGCGCTGCGTAAATCGCGTTCACGCGGCATCAGTAGAGCTGAAAAACTTCGCGCACCTGGCCGAAGAAATCGCTCAGCATGTTGACCACCATGAGCAGCACCACGACCAACCCCGCCAACGTGGCGAGCGTCGCGATGTCCTCCCGGTCGGCGCGCTTGAGCACCTGCGCCACGACGGAGGTCAAAACACCGATGGCCGCGATTTTGAAGACGAAGTCGATGTCCATGCGCGCCTCCTTCTTAAATAAACCCGATGAGAATCGCGACGCCCGCAAGCGCGCCCAGGGTGGTATAGAGCCGCACCCGCTCCGCGCCGTCCTTGCGCGCGCCCGCCTCCAGCCGCCCCAACGCCTTGATGGCCGCGTCAAAGATCGCCTTATGTTCGTTGCGCCCGGCGGAGCCGAGTCCGTCAAAGAAGGCGTCGAGCGTTTCGAGATCATCCGCCGTGAGGCTGTCGAGCCGGCCGCCGCGTTTTCCCTCGCGGATGCGCAGCGCCTGCCACGCCTCCCGCGCCCCGCAACCCACCATGTGAAGACCCGTTTCCCTGAGAAGATAGCACTGGGACTTCTCAAGCGCTGCGCTCAGCGGCAAAAGCCTGTCCAGCATGTGTACCTTGAGCATCTGAAGGCCGTCCATGGTCTCCGCCAGCAGCCGCGCGCGCCGCACGTTCCCCTTGCCGAAGGCGCGGCCGATGAGCGCGCAGCAAACGATTGTGATCGCGCCCAGCGCAAGCCTCACGCCCACTTCGCCACCTCCCAAAGGTCCGCGCATGCCTCCGCGCCCTCCCCGTGCGCGAATTCGGGAAGCGTCTCCACAAAGGCCCTTCACGCAGGATTGCCCGCTTCCCATCGCGCCACGCGCTTTACCGCGCCGGGCTTCGGCCCCAACAGCACGCCCAGCGAAAACGCGCCTTCCCGAATGATCCGCGCGACGCCTGACATGAGAAATCCCGGATCGAGGGAGGCGCCGTGGGCGGAAGCGACCACCCGGACGCCGCAGCGCGCCGCCTCCAGAACCGCCGCGTCATCCCCCGCCGCGCCCAGCTCGTCCGTTACAACCACGTCCGGGGACAGCGCGCGGATGGCGGTCATGAGCGCCGTGCGCTTGTCGCACATGGAGAATACGTCCGTGCGCGGTCCGACGTCGAGGGTGGGGACGCCGTCTTTGCAGGCGGCGATTTCCCCCCGCTCGTCGATGACGCACACGCGCCTTCCCCGTTCCGAGAGCAGCCGCGCAATGTCCCGGAGCAGCGTCGTCTTGCCGAGGCCGGGCGGCGAGACGATGAGAGTGCCTTCGGACGCTTCCACCTGCGGAAGAATTCCCTTCGCGCAGCCCACGACTTCCCGCGCGACGCGGATGACGATCGAGCCGATGTCAGAGACGGATTTCAGCCTTCCGTCCACGCTCGAGACCATGCCGCAGACCCCCGCGCGGCTGCCGTCGGGCAGCGTAAAAAAGCCGTTTGCCAACTCGTCCTCGCGCGCGTACAGGCTGTAGCCCATGAGGAATTGAACCGTTTCCCGGAATGCCCGCGCGTCGAGGCGCCCAAACAGGACGTCTCTTCCGCCCGTCGAGACCAGTTCAACGGGACGATTCGCCCTGAGCCGCACTTCAGAAAGCGAATCCCCCATTCTTTCCGCTTCCGCGCGGGCCTCCGGCCCCAGAAAACCCAAGTCGAGCATCGTCCACCTCCCGGCAAGAAAATATATGCCCCCATTTTCCTGTCTATCCGCCGATTGTCCATTGAAATGTCCGGCGAAGCTGGTATAATGGGGGCATCCACTAAATACAGGGGAGGTACCAACCATGCCACGCAAGATTGCGTTCATCGGCGCGGGCAGCTTCGGGTTTACCCGCGGGCTCGTGCGCGACATCCTGACATTCCCGGCGTTCTCTGACGCGACCATCGCCCTCATGGACGTAAACCCCGAGCGGCTTGCCTATATCAAGCGTGCGGTGGAACGGATCGTCGCCGAGGGAAGCTACCCCGCCACCGTCGTCGCGACCACGGACCGGAAGGAAGCGCTCACGGGCGCGGACGGCGTGCTCTGCACCATTCTCGCGGGCGAGCTCGACGTGTGGCAGCACGACATCCTGATCCCCAAGAAGTACGGCGTTGACACAAACGTCGGTGACACCCGCGGGCCCAGCGGCATCTTCCGCTACCTGCGCACCATCAACCCCATGCTCGAGATCGCGGCGGACATCGACCGCTACTGCCCCGACGCGGTGTTCCTCAACTATACAAACCCCATGGCGATGCTGTGCAGAACCATTCAGGGCCAGTTCCCCAAGATGATCACCTCCGGCCTCTGCCACTCCGTGCAGGGAACCGCCGCCATGCTCGCCGCGTGGGCGGGCGCCAAGGAGGGCGAATACGAGTACACCTGCGCCGGCATCAACCATCAGGCGTTCTACACCGAGTTTTTGGTGAACGGAAAGGACGCTTACCCCGCCATCCGCAAGGCCATTGCCGAGAACGAGGAAATCTACAACAAGGAAATCGTGCGGAACGAGATGTTCCTCGCGTTGGGCTACTACGTCACCGAGTCCTCGGGCCACAACAGCGAATACAACTGGTGGTTCAGAAAGCGCCCCGACCTCATCGAGAAGTACTGCCTGCCGGGGACGGGCTGGAATCCGGGTGAGTACGCGTACATCCTCAACGAGTACAAAAGGCGCGAGACGACGTGGAAGGACGACATTGAAAAGTGGCTCACCGAGCCCTTCGATCTGGCACGCGGCCACGAATACGCGGCTTACATCTTCAACGCCATCTTCGGCGACGGGACGCTGTTTAAATTCAACGGCAACGTGCGCAACTTCGGGCTCATCGACAATCTGCCCACCGGCGCGTGCGTCGAGGTGCCGGTGCTCGCCTCCAGGCGCGGGCTCGAGCCCATCCACGTGGGCAAGATGCCGCCCCAGTGCGCGCTTCTGTCCGGCACGTCCGCGCAGATCGAGGAATTGGTGGTCGAAGGCTCCCTGTGGGGCGACAAGGAAATGATCTATCAGGCCATCTGTTACGACCCGCTCACCGCCTCCGTCCTGAGTCTGCGCGAGATTCGCGCCATGGTGGACGAAATGTTCGAGAAGAACAAAGAGTGGCTGGTGCAGTTCAATTAATTCTCACCGCCCCGGCATCAATGCCGGGGTGGCTTTTTGCTTTTGGGCGTGCTATAATGAGGCATTGCAGGAATAAGAGGTGTTTTCAGTGGGCGCAGCCGGGCACTACGTGAAACCGCGCGGGAAAAAGCCTTATTTAAAGAAATGGGAACGGATCGTCGTTCTTTCGGTATTCGGCGCACTTGCGCTTTCCGCGGCAGCGTACTTCATTGTGCAGGCGGCATTGGATGATTCTTTGCCGGTGAAAGACGGCACGGTCGTGACGGACGCGGTCAACCCCATCGTGGTCAACGAAGGCACGGCGAAAAAACCGAAATATTACGTGTACGGCTCGTATGATTTCGCGTCCCTCGACGCGGAGGTCGCGGTGGAGGACGTCAACGGCGACGGGAACGAGACGGGCATATACGTCTACCCCCACGACGACGCCTATGACTACGCGTTCATTTACGGTTCTCACGTCGTCGCACAGGATGCCGCGGAAAACGTGCATGACAACATCGGCGCGATGCTCCAGAACGGCGACGTGCATGAACTCCGGTCATATTCGCGCAACGGCCTCACAGGCAGCGCGTACTGGTATACGTTCTGGAGTGAAAAAACGGACGAAAACGGCGAGACGGTATTTGACGAAAGCGGAAACGCCGTCAAGGAATATCAGCAGACGTTCAGCTGCTACATGCCCACGGCACGGGGCTGCCTCATCGTGCGGGTGACGCACAAGGGCACCGACGAGGGCGTCTACGTGGACGAATCCGTGGGGTACGAGGAAATTGGGGAAATATTGGACTGCATTCAGATCGACTGACAGACATAAAGAACAATCCCCCGGCGAAGCCGGGGGATTGTCATGTGCGGGGCACAGCCCTGGAATACCAGCCGCGCCCTAACAGGCGCATAAACGACCTGCCATCTGCGTGGGTCTGTTCCTTGCCACCCGTATACGGGTCCTCTTTCCCGAACATCGTCATCTGCTCCCCCAGCTTATCTTCCCGCAGCTGCTTCTTTATAAATTCCTCGATTTTTTTCGCATTTTTCCCTGCCGCGTCTACGTGGTACCCCCGGCACCAGAACTCCCGGTTTCCTGTATTTGTACTTCTCTCCCGCTTCTTTTCTCCAAAGAATACCTTCCGTCTGTACTTCGGGTCAAACGCGATATGGTATTTGCCATTCCACTTGGTGTGTGCTAAACTGTTCCCGTCATTCGGCATTCCGATGACTTCCCTTTGCTTCTTCACCACAGTTGACGGACCGCAGTGTTATTATAGCAAAAGGAGTTTTATTATCATAGTTATAGCCATAGGCCTTTTGAACCCCAGACTAGCGTGGGGTTTTCGAATTACAAAAACGGGATGCGCCCCGATCAGGGACGCATCCTTTTTTGTCGGCTTCTATGCCCGCTTGACGGGTCGCGCTTCGATGTAGCCCCGATAGCCCATGGGCGCGAGCTGGAAGCGCGGGGCGGCCTCCGGGTCCCACTCGTAACCGTAGAGCTTCGGGTTGAATGTTTCAAGGTGCTTCCAGATCTCCCCAACCGCCGCGCCGTACATTTCCTCATCGGAATACGGCTCGCCCTGAAAGACCATGTAGGTGGCGGGCGGCAGATCAATGACCTCGTATCCCTCCGGCGGCTTCTTGCCGTAATCCGGCGGCACTTCGACGCCCTGCACATAGTGGGAAGTTCCTTCCGGCATCATGCGCTTGGGCAGCCAGAGGCCGCAGGGCTCGTAGAGCGCCTCCTTGACGCCGCACAGCACGTCCCAGATGACTCCCGCGGCTTCGCAGCCCAGCTCCTCGCAGTATTCAAAATACTCCGTCGCCTGCGCGCCCCGCTTCAGAAGGAGCCTGCGCGCGGGACGCTCCATCACCTGTGCAAAAATTGTTCTCTTGGCGTCAAATTCCATGTTCGTCACTTCCTCTCGATTCATTGCGCGGTAGGACTGGACGACGTTTTCCGGCAGAAAAAGGGGAATCGGCGGCGCGTTGCGCGCATAGGCCCCGGGGGACACGCCGAACGCCCGGGTGAACGCCCGCGTAAACCCCTCGCCCGAATCGAAGGTGAAGTCGAGCGCTACGTCGAGCACCCGTTCTCCCCCCTCCCTGAGCCGCATTGCCGCCGTGGCAAGCCGCCTTGCGCGCACGTACTCGAACGGCGACTTTCCCGTCAATTCCCGGAACATCCGCGCGGTGTGCCACACCGAGTAGCCTGCCGCGTCCGCGATCTGCTTCATGGAGACCTTTTCGGTCAGATGCGCCTCAATGAACGCCTGCGCGCGCCCCACCGCGGCCACCGTTTCCGGTACGGCCATCCTCTCACCTCCCGCACGCACAATGATACACGAAAACGGCCAAGCGGCGCTTGACCGGCGTTGCTTTCTTTTATTGTAACAGAAAACCGGATCGGCAGTGCGATCCGGCAAAAAATGTTCAGGCGGCGACGGGCGTCAACTGGGAAAACAGCATGCAGGCGACCCGCTCGACGAAATTCATGTCCTTCTGCTGGGAAGCGGGCATCTTCATGTACCGCGCGTGCTCGTCCACAAGCGCCTCAAAAAGCGGCTTCATCGCGGGAACGGCATTCGCCTTACGCTCCGCGAGGTACGCGGCAAACTTTTCCTTGAGCTCCATTTCATAGCTGCGGTGGTCCGGCAACGAGCCGGGGAAATTGCGGTTGTGGGCGTAGGTGAACGCGTCCACCACATAGTGAATGAGCTTTCCAAGCCGATAATAGTCGCGGTACCGGAAATGAACGCGGGCCTCAAGGCGCATGATGGCCTCGCAGATGTACTCCGCGGTGCTTTCGAACGTGTGTCCGGAAAACATGCGGTTTGAAAACGAGCCGCGCAGGTAAGTGAGATAATTATAGTCGGGCTCGACGCAACCGAACACAAATGCCCAGCGCTGGGTCTTGCGCGCGTGCGTGCCGATTCCCCCAACGATGTACTTTCCAAGCAAGAGATGGCTTTTGGTCTTCAATAGAAGTCCCCCCAGCTTCAAACTTCGAGGGTAGTATAAAACAAATATATGTCTAAAAAGTACCGTAGAAAGTAAAAAAAAGGCGCAGGCGATGGAAATTTCCACCACCCGCACCGATTTTTGTCAATTTTTCTGAATGGTAATCGTGACAGACACCGTGTCGCCTTCCCCGTCGCTCACCCGCGAAGCGTCCACCGCACCCGCATAGGCAAGGGAATCCGAAAACGCCTCGTATTCATCCGCGGGAACGGAGACCGTCAGATAGGCAATGGACGCGGCGACGGAGCTGTCGTCCACGGTACCGTTGAACTCGTCGGCCAGCGACTCGACAGTGTCCGCTGCCACCGCCACATCGTCCGCAAGAATGCGGACCGTGGAGGTCATCGCCACGGCTTCGAAGGTGCGCGCGGTCGCCTGGGTCGAATTGTTCTCGTCGCCGTCGGCGGCGACGAAGGCAAACGTGCTCGCCTGCGACCCATCCTTGGCCATCCGCGCGGTGGGCGCTTCCTCGGACTGCCGGCCAAACAGGTTCATGCCGGCAGCTACGCCGACGAGCACCACGCAGGCCGCCGCGACCGCGCCGAACGTGCGATAGAACCCCCGCACGCGCCGCTTGCGCGCCTCGGCCTTCACGGCGCCACGCCAAGCGGCTTGTGCCGCGAGGGGCACCCGGATGCCGTCATCAAGCCCGGAAAGCATCTTTTTCAGCGCTTCGGCGCGCCCGAGCTCCCGCGCGCAGCCATCGCATTCGCGCGCATGCGCAAGGATGCCATCCCGCATACCGACGTCTAATTCACCGTCGACAAACGCGTCCAGCAAACCCATAAACTCATCGCATTTCACGCGCAATCACCTCTGTCTCAAGCATTCGAAATTTAGACGCCCGCTCATTCAAAAAGTTCCATATGATCCTTCAGAATTTGCCTGAGCCGCTCGCGTCCGCGGCTGATGCGGGATTTGACGGTTCCGATGTTGGCGGTGAGCATGTCCGCGATCTCGTCGTAGGAAAAGCCCTGTATGTCCCGGAGCACCACCGCGGCGCGCATGTCCTCCGGCAGTTCCGCAATCGCCCTGTCGAGGGTGCGCCTCTGTTCTGCCGCGATGGCGTGCCTTTCCGGAACATCGTCCTCGTCAGAGGGCGACCAGCCGCTGTCCAGAAGCCCGTCCAGGGAGGCCGCGCCGCGCACCTTGCGGCGCCGGAGCTCGTCGAGGCAGGTATTCATCGTGATCCGGTAGACCCAGGTGGAAAAGGAAGACTGCGCCTTAAAGCCGGCGATGGAACGGTAGATGCGGATCATCGCGTCCTGCAGGCAATCCTGCGCATCCTCGCGATTGGCGCACATGCGAAGCGCCACCGCGAACATGCGGCTTTCGTGCGCCGCCATGAGGTCCGAAAACGCCGCGCCGTCCCCCGTTGCCGCGCGGGCAATCAGTTCCTCCTCCGTCTCCCGCTCCATGACGTTCAACATGCACACACCTCCAAACGAAACTATTATACACGATTCATGTTTTTTTGCAAAGGGGTTGATTTTACCTGTGCGCCTGCGTTATAATGTTTGAGCGCGCCGGTGTGATGGAATGGCAGACGTGACGGACTCAAAATCCGTTGGTGGCGACACCGTGTCGGTTCGAGTCCGACCACCGGCACCAAAGAGAACCCTTGTAAATCAGGGGTTCTTTCCTTTTCTCCTGCTCAAAATGAACGTGCGGAAAACATCAAACATCTACGAACAACACAAAGCCGACACATGACACGAAAAAGCCCTTTCAGCGAAGCGTCAAACCACACGCAAAGAATGTCACCTGCCCTTCCCCGCCCGTGGCTTGCCAATCGAAGGCTCCACCTCGTACTTCGATTTTTCATCGGGCATGAAGTCATCGTCAAGATATTCGTTGGATATCCACTTTATGGCTGAGACTTCCTTGCATTCTGGCACACGATCCTCGTAGTCCTCAATCCGGTCCTGGTGCGCAATGAGCGCGTTCGTCCTGGTATTCGTTTCACTGGCGACTCGGGACAGCTCGCATTGCATTGAACTAACCAATAGACCTTATGGATACATAATTAACTACGCCCGTAAAATTTGTATTGGTCGTGAACGCCCCGCCTGTTACAAGAAACGATAAAGTACTATTTGCCGGAACATTAACTATCAGTTGCAGTGCGTGGAATCCAACTGAATTAGCTTGCAGACTTGCAGAAAGTCCGGAACCATTTACAATTAGTGTCACTAAAGGAAATCCAGAATCAACTGACAAAACATTAATGCCATATTCTATTTGATAGTATTTGGCTTCTGTAACTGTAATTATTCTTCTTGTACCATCGATATTAATCCCAGAGGCAGATACTTGCGATGGGAAATACAGGTTGTCATTAACCTGATAGGTTTGCTGAACATTACAGAGATAACTCGCGAATTGTATCGTATCTGCCGGCCCGGTCGGGCCTGTCGGACCCGTTGCTCCGGTTAAACCTGTTAGGCCGGTGGAACCAGTAGGGCCGACAGGGCCAATGAGCCCGGTAGGACCGGTGGGGCCGGTAGGACCGGTAGGCCCGTCAAGGCCGGTGAGCCCGGTAGGACCGGTGGGCCCGTCAAGGCCGGTGGGTCCGGTAGGACCGGTGGACCCGTCAAGGCCGGTGAGCCCGGTAGGACCGGTGGGGCCGTCAAGGCCGGTGGGGCCGGTAGGACCAGTGGGGCCGGTAGGGCCAATGAGCCCGGTAGGACCGGTGGGTCCGGTAGGACCAGTGGGCCCGGTAGGACCAGTGGGGCCGGTAGGACCAAAAGTACCTTCCACATCATCGTAGGTCAAGGCAAGGCCTGCTTTCGCCACGGGATTGGTTGCATAGTTACAGGATGCGCCACTTGTATTGACAAGCGATATGGTGACCGGAGCCGATGTCACGAGGATAACACCTGTTCCAACAACTACTCCGGTCTTGATTGATGAGGTACCGGCAAGCTCATCACCCTGAGAAGAAATCAGGGAGAATGACGTAAATGTGGATTGCGACGACTGGATGGCCACCCACCAGTTAATCAAATATCGACCATTTTCGTTGACGGTTATCGTGCCCGTAATTGCGTTGTACGAGATATTACCGTCAGACAGTGTAATATGATCGAAAAGCACGTTGCTTCCGAACGCAACCGCTGTACCAGAAAGAAACTCTAATTGAAGGGAGATATTTGCCATAGCAATATCCTCCTATGCTGTCTTATTTTGCACATTCACCCAGATATGACCGTGCCATGCCATTCTATGCAATCGTCCGGATATTTGTTACGTCTTCCGTTTTCATATCTATGATAATTTCCATTTTTTCTATCACAGAACAGCACCCTCCGTCGCATTGACGGGGGGTGTTGTTCTACACACAGTTTATGCCGTGGCGTCGGACGCCTTACTCTGCGCAATGGGCAGCTCGCGCACAGCTGCTTCAATGGCCGCGCGGTCGACCCATCCTCCAGTCGGATAAGTCCGAATGCCGGGAAGCGTATTACCTGCGCAACCGTTACTGGGGACAGCTCTATATGGCGGGCGCAATCGCATCCGGTCGAGTTGGCCGTCAGCGCGACGCGCACATCCATGAGCAATCTATTGATCAAGCTGAGCGATCAGCCACAGTTTCCTATATTTGATTCAACCAGCCGGAAAGCGGTTCCATTTCATTGAGCAAAACCCCGTCCGCACCCATTTCTTTCCAGACCTGAAGGTTCGAAAGATCCGTGTACCCCGTCTCGTGCCCTCTTGCCATGATCCAGCATCGTTTTCCAGCTTCGTTGATTCTGTCAAAGCGCTCCTGGGTTACCCAACCTTCCCACAGGCGTATGATGTCGAACGGGCACGCGAGAAACGCATCGAGATCGTCCACCGTCGGCATAAAAGCCAGCACACGGATCTTCGGATCGAACTCCTTGATCTGCAGAACGGACTCCGTTGTCTGCATGCCCAAAATCACCTTGTGCGTCAATCCGTATTTGCGGATGAGTTCAAGCACCGCATCAAGCTGGCTTGGTACGTAGTTCTTGTCGTGGAGCAGAAGCGGCGTAAGACCCGCCTGAAACAGCCGCTCCAGCGTATAGGTTTCCATAGACGGGTCGGCCACGTGCCGGAGTGTGCCGAATTCGCCCGCGGTCAGGTTTGCGACTTCCGCATCTTGCCCAAACACGCGTTTTGTATTGGAGTCGTGGCAGACGACCGGAACACCGTCTTTTGTGAAGCGGACGTCCACCTCCGCATAATCCGCGCCGAGAGACAGCGAATAGCGGACGGATGCCAGGGACTGTTCGGGATACCGGTCCGTGCCCGCGCGGTGTGCAATGATCATCATATCCATCCCTCCTCCTACGAATTGTTTTGTAGTTTGGGGTCGAGCCGGTCGCGCAGCCAGTCGCCGATCAGGGAGACCTGTAACACGATCCCCACGATGATCGCGCTCGGTGCGATGGCAAGCCACCAATTATTGATGAGGTAATCCCGTCCACTGCTGACGAGTACGCCCAGGGAGACGTCCGGCGGCTGAATGCCAAGGCCCAGAAAACTCAGCGAGCTTTCCAGAAGGATGAACGAGCTTAGGCGCATGGTCGCGTCTACGATGAGCGGCGAAGAGATGTTAACCAGAATATGCTCGAAAAGAATGCGCACCCGGGATGCGCCGATGGAACGGCTGCATTCGATAAAGTCCGCCTGCCTGAGCTGGAGGATCTGCCCGCGAATGAGCCGCGTGAACGTTGACCAACCGGTAAATCCCATGATGAGCGCCATCGTCACCTTGTCGGAGCCGAAGATGGAAGCACACACGATGGCGATGATGATAAACGGGATGGACATGCGCGCGTCCACCAGAAACATGATCACGTGGTCAAGCCAGCCGCCGTACAGTCCACTGAGTACGCCGAGGAAGAGACCGATTAACATGGCGATGAACATGCCGGCGGTGCTGACGAGCAGCGAATTCTGTGTCGCATAGACGAGGCGAACGGCAAAATCGCGCCCGAGGCTGTCCGTGCCCAGCAGATAGCCGGAAGATCGATCGATGAATTTCGGGGCCTTCAGGCGTTCGAGCAGGTGTGTCTCGCCCAGATCAATGGGAAACAGCACATGCGCCAGCATCGAAAACACAAAGACACCAACGAACGTGACCGTCAGAAACAGGATGAGCGGCGGGATGCCTCGCCTTCTTTTGTTTTTCATCGGCGGCCTCCTATGCGTTATCGCGGATGCGGGGATCAAGGAAGGAATAACTCAAATCCACCAGCGTGTTCATGAACGTGACCGCGACGGCAATCCACATGACCCCGTAGATGATGACGGGGTAATCCCGTGTGCGGGCGGCGTTGATGATGAGCGTGCCCACGCCGGGCCAACTGAACACGGTCTCCACGACAACCGAGCCGCTGATGATGGAACCAAGTTGCAGGCCGATGATCGTCACGACGGGGATGAGCGCGTTGCGCAGCGCGTGCTTCACAAGCACGACCGGTGTTTTGACGCCCTTTGCGCGCGCGAGGTCGAGATAATCCTGCCGGAGCACGTCCAGGAGCGAGGATCGCGTGAGCCGGGCGATGCTCGCCGTGGGACCGACGCTCATGGCGATGACGGGCATGATATAGTTGCGGATCGTTCCCGTTCCCGCGCTGGGCAGCATGCGCAGCTTCAGGGAAAAAAGGAAGACCAAAAGGATGCTCAAGACGAAGTTTGGAAGCGTCGATCCCGCGATGGAGATGCCCATGGTGAGCCGGTCGAAGAAGGAGTTCCGGTAGACGGCGGCAATAATGCCGAGCACGACGCCGAGAACCGCCGAGAGGATAAACGACGAAAAGCCAAGCCTGAGCGTGAATCCCACGCGCTCCAGGAACAAATCGCTCACAGGGCGCAGGTAGCTGTAGCTCTTGCCCGCATCGCCGGTGGCAAGGCTTGCGAGCGTGCTGAGGTACTGCTCGTACAGCGGCTTGTTCAGGCCGAGGCTTTCGCGCAGTTCCTCCCGCTGCTGTTCGCTGGCGTCGTCCGGTAAGAGCCAGTTCGTCGGATCGCCCGTCATGCGCGTAAAGACGAAGACGAGGGAGAGGATGAACCAGATGGTAAGAAGTGCCTTGAACAAGCGAATGATGAAAAACTTCAGCATATGACGCCACCTTTCCGCGCCTCGTCATATAGATGACAGGCAACAAAATGGCCTTGCGACGCCTCGTGAAGCGCTGAGGGCCGCGCCTGGCAGACGTCCATCGCCCGCGGACAGCGTGTCTGGAACGGGCAGCCGGGCGGCGGGTTGAGAGGGCTCGGCAGGTCGCCCTCCAGAAGCACGCGTTCGCGGCGGTATTCCGGATTTGGGACGGGGATCGCGCTCATGAGCGCGGCGGAATAAGGATGCAGTGTGTTGGAAAATAGTTCGCGCTTGTCTGCCAGCTCCATGAGGTGCCCCAGATACATCACGGCGATGCGGTCGGACACGTGCTTAATGACCGACATGTCGTGGGAGATGAACAGATACGTCGTTCCCATTTCCCGCTGCATCCTCCGAAACAGGTTCAGAATCTGCGCCTGAATGGACACGTCCAGCGCAGAGACGGGCTCATCGCAGATGACGAATTCAGGGTTGAGGACGAACGCGCGGGCAATTCCGATGCGCTGGCGTTGTCCGCCGGAAAACTCATGGGGAAATTTGCTCATATCTTCTTCGTTGAGGCCCAGCTTTTCGATGAGCGGCATCACCATTTCGCGCTTCTGCGCGCGCGTCATGCGCGTGTGCACGCGAAGCGGTTCCTCGACCGCGCGGCGGATGGACATGCGTGGGTCGATGGAGGAATAGGGATCCTGAAAGACCATCTGGATCGATTTGCGGTTGTCCCCCATTTTCCGGGGATTGATCTTCTCGCCGCGGAAGAGGACGGTACCTTCCGTCGCGGCGGTCAGACCGGCGAGTACCCGGGCCAGCGTGCTCTTCCCGCAGCCGGATTCGCCGATGAAGCCCAGCGTCTCACCCCGATAGATGGAAAACGACACGTCATCCACCGCCTTCACGGTACCCGTGACGTGGCGGCCCAGAATTCCGCGGTTGACCGGGAAGTATTTTTTGAGGTTCCGCACCTCGACGAGGATTTCCCGCGTCACGATGCCTCGCCTCCTTCCCGGTAGAGGTGGCAGCGAATTTTCCGACCGTCATCCAGGGAAATCAGCTTCGGTTCCGCGCGGCGGCATACATCCGCCGCCTGCTTGCAGCGATCGGCAAACCGACAGCCTGTGACCGGCAGGGAAAAACGCGGCACCGTTCCCTCGATGGTGAAAAGCTCCTCCCGCTCCTCCTCGATGGAAGGAATCGCCATGAGAAGCCCGCGCGTATAGGGATGCTTCGGCGTTCGGAAGAGGGAAATAACGTCGCCTTCCTCCACGGTGACGCCGCCGTACATGACCATGATGCGGTCACACATTTCGGCAATAATGCCCATGTTGTGGGAGATGAGGATCATGCTCATGCCCATCTTCCGATTGATGTCCCGGATCAGGTTCAATATCTGCGCCTGAATGGTCACGTCCAGGGCCGTCGTCGGCTCGTCCGCGATGACGATGTCCGGGTTGCACGCGAGGGCGATTGCGATGAGCACGCGCTGCTGCATTCCGCCGGAGAGCTGGTGCGGATAGTCCTTCAGCCGCTCCTCCGGCGCGGGAATGCCCACGAGCCTCATGAGTTCCAGGCAGCGCGCATGTATTTCGGCGCGAGTCATGTTCTCATGGAGCCGGAGGATTTCCGAAATCTGGTTTTCCACCGTATAGACGGGATTGAGGGAGGTGAGCGGATTTTGAAAGATCATGGAGATCCGTTTTCCCCGGACCCGGTTGAGCGTGCGCACCGGGAGCTTTAGAAGATCCACGCCCGCGAAAAGTGCACTGCCACCCGCGATCTCAGTGTAGCTTTTGTCGTAAAGCCCGATCAGCGCGCGCGCAGCCGTGCTCTTGCCGCAGCCGGATTCGCCGACGATGCCCAGCATCTCGCCGGACGCGAGCGTCAACCCTACGCCGTCCACCGCCGGAACGACGCGGCCTCCTGAGTGATAATAGACTTTGAGGTTTTGAACCGTCAGAATATTTTTGCGCATTGCAACCTCCGCGTCACATATGAGAAAGAGGGATCACCGGCACATGCCCGCGTGACCCCCATTTCCTGATAAGGATCGATTAGTCGATTGAGAAGCTCTCCGCGCGGAAGTCCATCGTCTGGTTGGAATACGGAACCCAATTGATGCCGTCGCGCACGCCCCAGTTCTCGCAAGGGTAATACAGAAGGATGCCGGGAACTTCCTCTTTGAAAATTTCCATCAGCGTGCGGGCGGCCTCGGCGCGCTCCGCCTTGTCCATGGAGGTGGTCAGCACCTTGCCCGCGTCGATGAATTCCTGGGGCATGGTCGCCCACGTCTTGGTCGGCTCCGTGCCGCCCCACAGAAGCCACAGCCCGCCCGCCGGATCGGGGAAACGCATGGTGTTCGACCAGTTGCGGACCATGGTATCGTCGTCGGCCGAATCCTTGAAGACGACCTGCGCGTTGACGCCGATGGCCTTCCACATGTCGACGATCGCCTCCGCAACCTCGTTTCCATAGGTGTAGTAGCCGTCTTTCAGCTCATAGGCGATCGTATCGCCGTTATAGCCGGATTCCGCGAGGAGCGCCTTCGCCTTTTCGACGTCGTATTCTTCCGCGGGAAAGTCGCTGAAGTACAGCTCGCCGTACTCAAAATATTGATGCCCGTTGGGTACGATGGCCTTCCCGCCCCAGAACGCGTCGGAGAGAAGCTGGCGGTCGATCGCGTAGCTGAGCGCCTGGCGGAACTGCTTGTTATTGACGATGCTGTCGCCCCCGTCGATGTAGAAGCGGACGACATGCATGTTGGTGATGTTCATGCTCTCGACATGCAGGCCGGAGGTTTCCTCGACGATGGACAGCTGGTCCATGGGAAGTTGGGTAATAATGTCCACCTCGCCGGTCGACAGCGCGGTAATGCGGGAAGATGTCTCCGCGTAGAGCACATACTCAATGTTCTTGACGTTGGGCGCTGTGCCCCAGTAGCCGTCAAACCGCTCGAGAACGATCTTTTCGGGGGAATAGGAAACGACCTTGAAGGGTCCTGTGCCGATGGGATTGAGGGCGAACTCATCGTTTCCGACTTCGTTTATGTAATCCATGGGTAAAATCCATGAACCCCAGCTGGAAGCGAGGCGCTGCTCGAGCAGCGGATCGGGCTCCGCGGTTACGACGCGGCAGGTGTAATCGTCGATGACGTCCACATGGTCGATGGTGGACATGAGGGACTGTGCAAGCGTATTGCCGTCAATGTCCTCTTTCAACCGGTCGAAGCTAAACTGGACGTCCTTTGCCGTCATCTCATCGCCATTCTGGAACTGCACGCCTTGGCGAAGCTTGAACTCGACGGTATAGTCGTCGACGCGCTCCCAGCTTTCCGCCAGCATGCCGGACAGGGTACCGTCGTCCGGGTCGGCACTCAGGAGCGTTTCAAAGACGTTGTACTGAATGCGGATCGTGGTATTGCCGACGTTCAGCGTCGGGTCCATATTGCCCGGAAGCGCCGCGACGCCGATTCGAAGGGTCTCGAGGACGCCAGCGTTCTCCGCGCCCGCAAAGGATGCGGCGCTTAGCAGCAGGCAAAGAGACAGCGCGAGGGCAAGGGTTCTGGCAATTTTCTTCATCGATTTGCCTCCTTTATGTCATGTAATATAGAATAAAGGACTGTCGTTTTGAAAAGATACGCAGAAAATCAAATCTGGCCAGCGTTCCCCCGCAGTGCCCGATGGGCCAATCAAATCAAGCAAACCGGTACTCCAACCACTCCGGAACGAGAGGACTTACGGAACGAAGCCTGATTCCGGCATCGGGGGAGGTGAAACGCCAGTTGACCAGCGCAGGAGACCCGTCACGTGCGCCGTTCCAGATGGACAGTTCCGAGGCAAGCGGAAAATGCCGCATTCCTTGGTGCGCCGATCTCCAGGCCATTGCGCATGAACGCGCGTACATAAACATGTTTCCGACCGAAATTTACAAAACGACAATTGACAGAACGAGTCATTCGGGCTAATATAAATGCGAATAATACGCAGATGCAATTACCGCATCGCGATGTCCGAGCGGGCGGAAACGCCGGCGATATGCGGGACGGGAAGGATGCGCAATAAGGGTGTGGCGATGTGAATAACAAACGGTTTGCCCGAAGAACCGCGCGGAAAACGGACATTTATTGAATGGTGGGGGTGATCTGATTCGTGACGCCGACCTACGTTGTGACCGGATTTCTCAATGCCGGCAAAACGACATTCCTGAATCGCATGTTTGAAAGCCGCGGACAGGATAAATCGTCCGTATTGATTTTGCAATTTGAATTAGGCGAGACGCTTTTAAAGGTAGACACTCCAAACGTTCTTGTCCGGGCATTCAAGAAAAGGGACATGGAGCGAAACCCGGAGGCGATTGCCCGAACCGTCGCTGCGCTCGTACGTGAAGCGCGTATAAGCGCCGTCTGGATCGAATGGAACGGCATGGAAGCGTTTGAACGCCTTGCGTCCCTGCTCGCGCTGCCGTCCCTTTCCGAACTCATGAAGCTTTCCAAAGTCCTTCATGTGGCGAATGCCGCTTCCTTAGAGACTCTGATCGGACGTACAGGAGTTGCGCTTCCAACGCAGATCGCAAACAGCGATTTCGCGGTGATTCGAGGAACGCAAACCCCCGATGATCTGATGCGGATGCGCCGCCTTCTAAGCACGATCAATCCGGGGATCACGGTGTATGCCGACAACGATCCGAATGTTATCCGCAAAAAGATCGCTCAAAGAACTGAGAGCCCGTTTAGCGGATTTATCATCATGGTCGTGTTGATGGTGCTCATTTACTTTGGCGGCTCTACGCTCTTTACGAACGCGCAGATTGACATCAATATCATCATCAATGTGTTTGTTGGGATCATTTTACAGGCGGTGCCTTTCCTTTTGATCGGCATATTGCTATCGTCTCTGATTCAGACTTACATAAATCGCGAGACGATAGAGCGCCGCTTTCCAAAAACGGTCGGGCTTGGCATGCTGACCGCGGTGATCGGCGGTTTTCTGTTGCCGGTCTGCGATTGCGCATCCATTCCGATTTTCCGCACACTTGTAAGAAAGGGTGTGCCGTTGCCCGCCGCGATTACGTTTATGACCGTTTCCCCCGTCATCAATCCCGTTGTAATTCTATCGACATATTATGCGTTCAACGGTGATATGACGGTGGTCGGTGCCCGCGTGGGTCTTGGACTGGTCTCCGCGCTCGTGATAGGACTTTCCTTCGCGATCCGAAAACCGAAGACAAGCGTCCTTTCCGGCGCGGCATGGGATCGGATCACGTGCAGTTGTGGATCCTTTGAGGATCCGAACGCCGTTTCTGGCGCACGCGCGAAGTTTCGGCTTTTTCTTCGGCACGCGCAGACAGAATTTTTTGACGTTGGAAAATATCTCATCATTGGCACGTTTGTTTCTTCCATCCTTCAAACGATGGGTTCCGGCGCGTTTACACTTGCGCAAAGCGGCGCCGGACGCATCGCATCGACGATTTTGATGATGGCAATGGCTTTCGCTCTGTCGCTGTGCTCCTCCTCTGTGACGCGGTGGTGGGACGCAGCCTTGTGACCCGCTTTCCCATGGGCGCGATTTTAGGCTTTCTGGTGTTCGGCCCGATGATGGACATGAAAAATGCGCTTATGCTGTCCGCCGGGTTTTCAAAGAAGTTCATCGCGCGCCTTTGCCTCACGACGTTCGCGGTATGCCTGGTCATTGTTCTTCTGTATTCCATGTGGGGAGGTGCACGAATGTGAGAATCAAATCACTTAATTCACAGGCGCTGTTGGAAACGTCATGTTTCTTCGCGTTTTCCGGACTGATTCTGTATCTGCTTGTCACGGGAAAATACCTGACATATGTCACGCCGCGCACAAAGCCCTACCTCTATTTTTCCGCCGTGGTGATGATGGTTTGGGCAATTTCCAACATGGGCAAAATACGCCGCCCCCAGCACATAACGCGCGTCATGCACTGTCTTGTCTTCGCCGTGCCAATGATCCTGATTCTGCTTCCGCACAGCCCGCTGGACGCATCGAGTGTTTTGACGGCTTACGCTGGCGGCGGATCTGTTCCGGGGATGACGAGTACAAGCGACGATCCGCAAGGGGCGATCGACAACTATGGGGAAGAGGAAGCGCAAAGCGTCCTCCCTGTTGCGACAGACCTGCCCGGTATCGATGCTGCGAAGAAACGGATTGACATTCCGAACGATTTATTCTACGAGTGGCTGTCTGAGCTCTTCACAAACACAGACGCCTACGAGGGTTATACCGTATCCATGACCGGGTACGTGCTCAAAGACCCTGTCTATTTCGGAGAGAACGAATTCGTGCCCGCACGCCTTGCCATGACATGCTGCGTGGCGGATCTCGTGCCGGTCGGCATGATCTGCGTGTATGACAATCTGGAAGCGCTTCAAGAGGAATCCTGGGTCACAGTTGAGGGAATTTTGTTCAAAGGCACATATCTCGGCGAGATTGAGCCGCAGCTTTCCGTCACTCGAGTCGATCCGGCAAGTGCACTAGAAGGATACGTTTACGCGTATTGATGTCAAGCCGAGAACGCGGTTGTGCGTACCGTCGATCCAGATCGCCTGCTGACGGAATTTATCCATGGGGGCGCTTTTCTCGGCACGGTGGTTGACGGCGTCGCCAGGCTTCTGGCGGAACAGATTGAATTTTACGATTTGAGTCTCTCGAATCGACCGGACCTCATCTCAGAAAGATATGGACAATGTCTCGGCCATCGCACGAGGCGACCGCGAAGCGGGCGGCGCTTGCTCGGGGCGGCGAACCAGTTCATGTCCCCCGGATTTCGCCCGGAATTTGCGGAAGGTCCGCCCCCGCGTGCGAAAATTCACAAATCCGGTTCCTCGTCCCTTTGGCTTACGTATGAACGCAGTTCATGCGTAAGCCTTGTTGCCAGGCACACTCCGCCTTGACAACCGTTTTTTTCAACGGTACAATAAATAAGAGTGAAAGCAGATTGGTTTGAGAGAGGATCTGACTGATGAGCGTAAGGGATACCAGTTGGTTGGATGGACTGAAGAAAACCAAGCAACGAGAAATGATATACCGGGTCCTGCAGGATGCAAAGCATCCGCTAAGTGCCATCGAAATTTGTGCGGAAATCGAGAAGACAGGCGAGCAAGCGTGGCCATCGACCGTCTATCGCGTCCTCGATTCATTTGAAAAAAAGAATTTGGTGGAGAAGGTCGCCACCACGAATGGCGGTATGGCGCTGTACGAAAGAAAGCGCGATCAGCACAGACATTATGCAGTGTGCCTTCATTGCCGGAAAACTTTCCCGCTGAACGCTTGTCCCATTGAGGAATTCCTGCCAATCCTGAAGCAGGACGGCTTTCAGGTGACTGGACACAATATTGAGCTGTATGGTTTTTGTAAAGATTGCGTGGAGGATGCGCGTGCGCGAGGAGAAAGCATCGGGACCGCGTGTAACGATGAACATAGGCATGATTGACGCGTGGCCGATTGAGAACGGGGCTGGTCAACCCTCTGTTTGATCTTGGTGCGTCGCATATCCCTTCAATCATTCGTTTCTTCGATCAGAAGTCCGTGCGATGCGTACGCATCGGACGGTCATGGAAATAAAGGATCGGGATTCGGCAATGCTGATTCATTTTGCGAAGATCCTCCCCAAAATTTTCATGTCCAGATTCCGTCCGATAAACGAAATCGAATTCCCTGAGACTGAGCAGTCCTGTATCCTGAGTTCCCCCGGGAGATATTGAACGTTCAGTTGCCCGGACGATCCTGATACGATTCCTTTGGCGCGCAGAATCCCACCCCCTGTTTCCGCCTCCGCGCGAATCATTCGCGCACGCAATTCGTCATTTGACAAGACATGAGGGATTTGAATTGTCACCGTCTCAAAACCCTCGCCAGTCTTCCTTGCGCGCGGGTGCCATGTGCGGCGGCCGGACGCAATAATATCCAGAAGCTTCCACTCAGATTCGCGCGGGTCTTTGATCTCATTGTGCTGTGCATCGAGAATTTCATCTCCCGAAAGCAAACTCCATGAAGACGAGACAATCACCGCCCGTTGATTGATGCGCGCGACGAAGCTCTCCGCTTTCTGCACTTGCGCCGGAAGTTCTTCCACCCGGCTGAGAAGTACGACATCTGCGTTCGCAACCTGATCCTCGAAAAAATCGCCGAAATTCTCGGCGTACATTTCACAGCGCGATGCGTCTACCACCGTGATTTTCCGCCGGAGCTCGGCTCGCCTGGAAACGCGGGGATCGACACACACTGCCGCGATCTCCGACAGCTTTCCGACCCCCGAAGGCTCAATGATCATCTCCTCGGGTTCATATCGTTCAATCAATTCCATGGCAGCCCGGACAAAGTCCCCCGTAAGTGTACAGCAGATGCAGCCGGCATTCAACTCTTTCACCATAAGACCACTCTTTGCCAAAATCGCTGCATCGACGCCGATCTCTCCAAAATCATTTTCCACAAGCGCAACGCGTTTTCCTTGAAACGACTCCTCGAGCAGTTTATGAATCAGCGTCGTCTTTCCCGCCCCTAAAAACCCAGATACAATGGTTATCTTTGTTTTCATGCTTCCGTTCCCCCGGTATTATTTTCGATTGCGTCGCATTGCATATAATGCGTCGACGCGCCCGTCCTTCCTTCTGAAAAAGAAGGGGCAATGAATTGATACGAATTCAAAATTAGAACGCGTCGCCGTGCCGAATCTTTTTCAGTCGGCGGGGCATTCAAATTCTTGGTTTGAATGTCCCGGTCGCGCGGCGACCTGGTTTTCCTGTGGAAAGCCGAGCTCCTGCGTCGGCGCCCTCCGCGCATCGTCGCGCTGCTGCGACTCGCTTCGCGCCCGCGCCGAAGG
>JAEYRW010000065.1 GCA_023435435.1 Bacillota bacterium
CGGCCCGGGGGGTCACCCCCGGCGCCGCCGATGGACAATGTATCATATTTTTCTTGGTTCGGGATTCTCAAGGGACATTGCCCCTCGCGCGGGAGCGCGAGGGCAGCGCCCTCGCCGCCCCCCTCCGTTTCTCACAGCAGGATGCAGATCATGCCGCCGGAGCCTTGGTTGATGATTTTGGAAAGAGCGGACTGGATGTTGTGGCGAACGTCGTCGGGCATGCGCATGAGTTTTGTGGAGAGGCCCTCACGCACCAGGTCGTTGAGGGACTTTCCGAAGATTTCGGTATCCCAGATGCCGGAGGAATCGTTTTCGAAGCCGCTCAGGAGGTACTTAACGAGCTCCTCGGACTGTTTTTCGGTGCCGACGATGGGGCTGACCTCGGTTTGGATGTCGACCCGGATCATGTGCAGGGACGGGGCGCTGGCCTTGAGCCTGACGCCGAAGCGGGAACCCTGCTTGACGAGCTCGGGCTGCTCAAGGGTCAGTTCCCCCATAGACGGCGCGACGAGCCCGTAGCCCGTGGCGCGCACGCTTTCGAGGGCGTCGGCGACCCGGTCGTACTCGCGTTTTGCGGAGACGAGCTCGCCCATCAGGGAGAACAGGTGCTCCTCGTCTGCGATTTCCGCGCCGCAGGTTTCCCCCAGAATCTTGAGAAACAGCCCATCCTGCATGGTAAGCCTGTATTCGACGGCGCCCTCGCTCAGGCGAATCTCGCTGGGGGCCGCGTCCTCGACGTAATCGAGGGCCTCCAGCGCGGCGCGCAGGCGCTCGTGGTCGCGCACCTTTCCCATCTTGGCGGCGGCGGTTCTCACCGCGTCCATGACCGCGCCGCCCAGCCAGTGCTCTTCCTCGAGCCCGGTCAGCCACGCGGGGGCGTTGACGCGCACCTCGGTGAGCGGGAACTCAAAGAGCACCGACTCCATGAGCGCGTTCAGGTCGCCGATTCCCATGTTGAGAACGTCCAGCGCCAGCACGGGCACGCCGTAGCGCTCGGCGAGGGAATCGCGCAGAAGCCGCGTTTCCTCGGCGCCCGGGTTCTTGCTGTTGAGGACGACGGTAAAGGGCTTGCCCAGCGCCTTGAGCTCGGAGACCACGCGCTCCTCTGCATCCTGGTACGCGCTTCGGGGAATTTCGGTGACGCTGCCGTCGGTGGTCACGACGATGCCGATGGTGGAATGCTCGCGGATGACCTTGCGAGTTCCCAGCTCCGCCGCCTGTTCGAAGGGGATGTCGTGATCGAACCACGGTGTGCGCACCATGCGCGAGCCGTCGTCCTCATTCAATCCCAGCACGCCCGCAATCAGATAGCCGACGCAATCCACCAGCCGCACGCGGAACACCGCCTCGTCGCGCAGCTTCAGCTCCACCGCCTCGTCGGGCACGAACTTGGGTTGGGTGGTCATGATGGTGCGGCCCGCGCCGCTCTGCGGAAGCTCATCGCGCGTCCGGTCCCTGCGATGCTCGCCCTCGAGATTCGGAAGCACCAGCAGTTCCATGAACCGCTTGATGAACGTCGATTTGCCGGTTCTGACGGGGCCGACGACGCCCACATAAATGTCGCCCTCGCATCTCCCGGCGATATCCCTGTACAACGACCATTGATCCATGGAACACGCCTCCCGGTCACATACTGCTGAATCAGCTTATGTGACGCCAAGGCTTGCAATGCGTGAATCGGCAGGATATAATCATGTTTAGCGGTCAGCTTGCGGACCGCGGCAATCACATTTTCAGCGACTTTGCGGCTGCCTTTACGGAGGTCTCGATGGGAAAAAAGCGCCTCGATCTTCCTTTTTTGATCCTGCTGTGCGTCTGCGGCGCGGCCATTCTCGCGTGCGCGGCGTATCTTCTCTACAACTATGTCTATCTGCCCGCGCACATCGGCAGGCAAAACGCGCGCTACGAGGCACTCTATCAGCCGCAGGCGAGCGGAACACCCGACGTCCTGCCCTCAACGGCGCCAACACCGACGCCGGAGGAAGCGGACGTCGCGGACATTCCCTTGCGCACGCCCGACCCGGACACCATCGTCTACGCCTTCCCCACCCCGCCGCCGGTGCAGGAAAGCTTCTCGGCGCTTCTGGCGCTCAATCCCGAAACAGTTGGCTTTCTCACCATCGGCGATCTCATTACCTTGCCCGTCGCCCAGCGCCAGAACGACAACGAATTCTATCTGAAGCACAACTTCGAGGGCGCGGAGAGCCAGCAGGGCTGCCTGTTTCTCGACGGGGTAAACCGGCTCGCGCTTTCCGACAAGCTGCTCATCGTCTACGGCCACAACATGAAAAACGGCACCATGTTCGGCCGGCTGACCAATTACGCGTTCAAGAGCGTCATGCGCACGTACGCCGTCATTTCCTTCGACACCATCTACGAAAACCGCCGGTACGTTCCCTTCGCGTGCTTCGCGCTAACCGCCGATTCGTCCGAAGCCTCATACATGGAGCTTCGCAAGTTCCAGTTCACCCAGTCCCAGTTTGACGACTACATCGCGCAGCTCCGGGAGCGATCGCTCCTGGACATCCCCGTGGACGTCCAATACGGCGACGATGTGCTGCTGCTGGTCACCTGCAATTATTCGGTGGACGACGGCAGGTTCTGCGTGGCGTTTCGGAAGCTGCGCGACGGCGAGCGCGCGGAGGATGCGCAGGCACTGGTTGACCAGGCAAAAGAGAAGTAGAAGGTTGCGATTTTGCCTCCCGTTCGGTTGACGGGCGATTACTTTACATCATATTGAATGCGCGGGAGGTATCAATCCTTATGGGAATTCTCAAGCAAGTTCCATTGCTCGAGAGCGAACGTTTGCTGTTAAGAGAAATTCTATCATCAGATGTCGATGACATTTATGAGATATACAGCAAAAAGGAAGTGTATTTATATACGAATTCTGATATTGACATTTCCTCTGATCGCGTTGATATTGAAAAAGAACAGGTTGCTGAATTTGTAGAGTCATGGAAAAATGATGATGATTTGATTTGTTGGGGAATCGAGCTGAAAGCCGAGAAAAAGATGATCGGGAGAGTGTATTTATATGGTCTAATCGGCAATAAGGAAGCGGGTTACCGGGTTGATATTGGATATTCCTTGTCTCCCAATTATTGGGGTAAAAGCTACATGACAGAGGCCGTCAATCTTGTTGTCAATTTCGGATTTGACAGTTTAAGAATCGTCCGATTTCAAGCTGAAATTATTCCGGCGAATACCGCCTCAATCAGTGTATGTGTAAAAGTTGGCTTTCAGAATGAAGGTACGCTTCATAATTACTCATTCTATAACAATAACGGAAACTGCTTTAAAACTGTCGTCATGATGGCGTTGACGTCCGCCACCAAGTAAGCTTGACGCAAATGGGCTGAATTGCGTTTTATTTCGAGAAAAAGATTCGACATTGAGGATACACATCATGAACAACAGCCTGTTTCAAATCCGCGCAACCGGTATCTTAATCGAGAATGACCGCATCTTACTCGTCAAACAAAACACGTCGGGCAGGCAGTGGTCCCTCCCCGGCGGAAGGGTCGAGGCGGGTGAACTGCTCGGGCAAGCCGTCATTCGGGAACTGCTTGAGGAGACGGGCTTATCCGTAAAGGTGGACAAACTCCTGTATCTGTGCGATAAGCCGGACAGCGTTCCGCCCCTTATGCACATCACCTTTCTTCTTTCAAGGATCGGTGGGGAGATCACGCTGCCGACGAACGAATTTGACGCAAATCCGATCAGTGACGTTCGCCTCGTACCTGTTTCCAGTTTGGAGCAATACGGGTTTTCGACGCGCTTTGTGAATCTGGTCAGGGACGGATTTCCCGGCGCGGGCGGCTATATGGGTTTGAAAAACAATATCGGTTTATAACACAGCAAACAGAAGAAGAGGCGGCTTGCGCCGCCTCAATTTGTTTGCGTCGACCCTCCCCGCAAAGACTCAATTTTTTCCCGCGCGAACCGGTCCTCCACCCCGAGGGTGAATCCCTCCCGTTCATGCCATTTGATAATTGCCTCGTATTCTGCGACGGCTTTTTCCCTGTCCCCGAGGGCCTCATACGCCTCCGCCTTGGAATAAAGGCAGGAGCAATGATCGGAATCCATTTCGTACGCCTTGTCCCAATATGAAAATGCCTCATCAAACCGCCCCAGCGCACGGCAGATGTCCCCCGCGACGGTCAAAATTTTCGCGTCCGCGCCCAGCGCCTCGGCCCGCCGGATGGCGTCCAGCGCCCGCTCATTATCACCCTTCCCGTGAAGAGCATAGGCAAGGAACAGGCTCGCCTGCGGATTTTCCGGTTCGCGCCCATAGAATTCCTGCGCGTGCGCGAGGGCCGCGTCACCCCGCCCCACGCTCGAGAGCATTTGGATGTACTGCGTGTTTGCGTGGCCCCAGTCGGGGTCGCGCAGCCCGTCTCCCGCCTCGATGGCCAGCTTGTAATAGCGCACGGCGATTTCAATGTCCGACCGCGTGCGCCGCTCGTGCAGAAACGCGTAATCCAGATAATCGTTTGGGCACGGCTTTCCGTCCGCAAAAATCGCACGGTACGCATCCGCCGCGCGGGAAAAGTCCTCCTCTGACCCGCTCGCCTCGTAGAGGACCAGAAGCGCCTCGCGGCGGCTCTCATAGGCGGTTTCCGTCCGCGGCTCGCGCCCGAACAATTCGTCGATGGATACGCCGAAGAGTTCGGCGATCTCGGGCAAAAGGGAAATGTCCGGGCTCGTCACCCCCTGCTCCCACTTGGACACCGCCTGGGCCGTGATGTTGAGCTTTCTCGCCAGCGCCTCCTGTGTCATGTGCCGCGCAGCGCGCAGCGCCCTGATTCGTTCGCCGATCATTTACACGTCCCCCTTCGTACCCAGAATAGCAGATGCGCGCGGAAAATCCAATGGCCGGTTCGGCGAGGCGCGTCAACCGGCCGTTGCGAAAAGCGCCGGGTTTCCCCGGCGCCGGTCGGTTCTACCTTGCCTTGGCGCACGCCTCGCGCCAGCGCATCAGCCATCCGTGCTGCTCGTCGATGACCGCCGGGCGCGCCGTCTCCCCCCACGCGTTCAAAAACTCCCCGAAGAGGTCGTAGTGGATGATCGCCACCGACGGAAGCACGGCGGCAATCTCGGCGTCCGCCATGAGCCTTTGCTTGGAATAACCCTCGTAGAGCGCCTCAAACAATCTGCGCGAGCGGTCGAAGGCGCCGTCGTCGAAGTTGTTGAAATCCGTGCCGTCCGAAAGCCAGCCCATATCGATGACGGATTGGGATACGGATGCGCGGTCGAAGTCCATCCAGGTAAAGACGCCGCCGCGGTACGCGGTGTTCCCCGTATGCATGTCCCCGTGGCAGAAGCCCGCCGGAAGGGATTCCACCATCGTCCAGAGTTCGTTCCCGTATTCTTCCAGATCGCGGATCTTTCCCGAATCGTATCCATCCCGCCGCAGCGCGGAGATGAAGCCGTCGATGTAGCGCGCCTTTCCCTTGGGGACGATCTCGCCGGGGTACTCGTTCATCAACCGATGCATCCGCCCCACCGATTCGCCCAACCGAGCTGCCTTGGGGTGGATGAGAGGCTGCTTCCCACTCCGCCAGCGGTGCAGAAAGCCGATGTTCCGTCCCTTGACAAATTCGTAGAGAATGGCAACGCAGGCGCCTTCCGGCGTGTCGACGGCAATGTGAGAATGGCCCGAACCGGTCCTGATAACCCTCGCCACCGGAAAGTCCCGGTCATCGAGGTAGCCCATGATCCGCGCGGATTGAAGGGCTTCTTGCGTGAGCGTCGGTCGGAACAGCTTCAAAACCTTACGTCCCTCGGGCGAATCGATGTAATAAACGCGCCCGGCGGACTCCCTGTGCAGCCGAATCCGCGCCCCGCGGACGGGATAGTTTTCGTTGACGAGGGTAAGCAAAACGTTCGTATCCATAAGCCGGCTCCCTTTCATATTCATATGAACAGGCAAGCCAGCGCCGTCAGCGACCATCCATACTCCATGCAACGGTCGCTACCGAACGGTGGCTTGCATGGAGACCGGCCTGATGTTCCTCATCCTATGCATAATTCTCCTTGTCAGCGCGCGATGTCGCGCACAAGCGCGTCCACGTCTTCGTCCTTCGTCGCCCAACCGGTGCAGAACCGCACCACGGAACGCGTTTCGTCCGCGCGCCCGATGTAGGCAAAGGCATAGTCCCGGGCCAGCCTTTCGACGGCCTCGTCGGGCATGACGATGAACTGTTGGTTTGTGGGGCTGTCCGCATGGAGCGCATAGCCCTTCTGAAGCGCGGCGGCCTTGATGCGCATGGCCTGTCCGTCCGCGCGGCGGGAAATGTCCATGTAGAGCCCGTCTTCCAGAATCGCCTCAAACTGCACGCCCAGAAGCCGCCCCTTGGCCAGCAATCCGCCCTTCTGTTTCATGATGTAGCGGAAGTCCCGCGCCAAGGCGGGATTCGTGATCACGATGGCCTCGCCGAACAGCAACCCCTGCTTGGTGCCGCCGATGTAGAACGCGTCGCACAGCTCGGCCAGCAGGGGCAGCGTCACGTCGTTCCCCTCCGCCGCCAGCGCGAAGCCCAGACGCGCCCCGTCGAGGTAGAAAATCAGCCCAAATTCGTCGCAGGCCGCGCGAAGGGCGCGCAGCTCGGCGGCGGTGTAAATGGTGCCAAGCTCGGTGGAATCGGATATGTAAACCGCCCCGGGCATCACCATGTGCTCGTGGGTATCGTCCTCGAAATGGCCTGTGCAGAAGGCGCGCACCGCCTCCGCCGTGAGCTTGCCGCCTTCGTTGGGAAGCGCGAGCACCTTGTGACCCGTGGCCTCGACGGCGCCCGATTCGTGCGTGGCGATGTGCGCGGTGTCGCAGCAGACGACGCCCTGGTGGGGCCGGAGCGCCGCCGAAAGCACCGTGAGGTTCGCCTGGGTGCCGCCCACCATGAAGTGAACCCGGGCATCCTCCCGACCGCAAAGCACGCGGATGCGCGCGGCGGCGGCCGCACAGTATTCGTCCTCGCCGTAGCCCGGCGTCTGGACGAGGTTGGTCTCCATGAGCTTTTCCAAAATACGCGGATGCGCGCCCTCGCTGTAGTCGCAGTTGAAACGGATCATACGCCACTCTCCAGATATTTGATTTCATCCGCGGCAAGGGGAATTTCCAGCGCGCGGATGCTGTCCTCGTATTGCTCGATCTTCGTGTAGGCGCACAGCGCGCTGGTTTTCAGGGGATGGTTCAGCACGTAGGCCAGCGCGATCGCGGACGCGGAAACGCCGTATTTTTTCCCAAGCTCCACGGCGCGCGCGGCGCGGCGTGCGTTTTCGGGAAGGTGGGTGTAGTAATCGGCCACCGTGGGCTTGAAGCCCAGACCGGCCTCGAACTGCGCAAAGTAGCCCTTGCCCTGAGACGCGAATGCCATGATGGGAAAATCGGTTTCCCGGTACCACATTTCCTCCGTGGCGTTCATGGGCACGTGGGTGATGTCCCTGGTCAGCGGCGGGGTCGTGAGCGCCAGCGAAAAGTGCATCTGGCTCACGGAAAGCTCCGCGAGACCGTTTTCCTTCGCGAACTCATTGGCCGTCTGAATGCGTCCCACCGTCCAGTTGGACACGCCCACCGCGCGAGCCTTGCCCTCCCGGACGAGGGCGTCCAGCGTCGGCACGATCTCCCCGACGGGAATGCGCGGGTCGTCCCGGTGGAGCAGATAGAGGTCCGCGTAGTCGGTTCCGAACGCGCGCAGGCTCTCCTCCAGATCGAAGCGGATCTCCGCGGGCGAGAGCCGGGAAATGTGCATCTTCCCGCTGTCCGCGGGATAGCAACCCTTCATGCAGACGGTCACGTCCGGACGGATGCCCCGCTCGCTTATGTACTTCCCAAGCATTTTGTCGCATTCGCCGTCAAAATACATGCGCGCGGTGTCAAAGCTCGCGCCGCCCAGCGCGCGGTAGCGGTCGAAAATCTCGTCCGCGACCCCCGCGCGGAACGCGTTGACGCCCATGGTGACGGCGGAAAGCCGGACGCCGCCCTGAACCTCGATCCATTTCATAATGACCCTCCCGTCACAGGAATTTTGTGATGATGAACATGTAGAGCGGTATGAAGATGAGGGAAAGCGCCGTGGTGAGCGCGATGCCGCCGGCCGCATATTCCTCGTCCGAGCCGCAGGCGGCCGCGACGATGGGCGTCTGGGCCATGACGGGCATGGCCGCCTGTATGATGAGCGCGTCGCGCATGAGCGTCGGCACGTTCAGAAATGAAGCGCCAGTCAGGCGCGCCGCGGCGTTCATCAGCAAGACGCAGCCGATGAGAAGCAGCGGCGAGATGACGAACCGGCCGGCGATCACCCATTCGTAGGCCTTCATCCAGCGGATGCGCCGGTTCCGCACCATGCGCATGAGAACCATGCCGGTATAGATGAGCGCGAGGGGCGTCACGAGCCGCCCCACATAGCCCGCCGCGTCGAGAACGAATTTCGGGAGCATCAGGTCCAGCAGGATGACGATCACGCAAAGGAAGAACACGAGCAGCGGCACGGGAAGCGTCTTTGAAAGCTTCGCGAGCGCCGCCCGGGCGGGCGCGTAGGCGGGATTCACGCGGGCGGCGGCGTCGGCCCTGCGCGCCTTGAGGTACTTGGGAATGGCGCGGAAGCTGACCTTTTCGGCGGTCAGCGCGCCGTCCTTCTGCATGATGGAAAAGCCGAACGTCCAAAAGAGCGTCGTGTTCGCGATGTAATAAAGCAGTGTGTAGGGCGTCACGGCCTCCCCGAACAGCGCCTGGGAAACCGGAACGCCGATGAACACCGAGTTCGAGAAGGCGAACATGCAGGTAAACACGCCGATCATCCGGCGCGGGAGCCCGACGGCGCGCGCGATGAGGCGGCCGAGGAAAAACGTGAGAAGCATCGAGAGAAACGGGATCAGGATGCCGCCGACGCTGGAGATCAGGCTCGCGCGGGTGTAGTTGAGAAACATGTTGTTGATGATCATCGCGGGCAGGGCGATCTTCACCACCAGCCTCGAAACCAGTTCGGAATGCTCATCCTTGAGCCAGCCGATGGCGTTCAGGAACATGCCGAGTCCGATCATGATGAAAATCGTCAAAACAATTTGCACCGCGCCAAAAACCTGCTCCATTTGTAAAAAAGCACCTCCATGCGCCCGCCGATCAAAAAAGCGCCGCCCCGACATCGAGGCGAAGCGCGTTCGCGGGCATCCATTTCGCCCGTGACGGCCCAAGAACCGTCACACAATCATTGCTGCTTATTATACACGCCCAAAAATCCTTTGTCAACGAACGATGCCGGATTACCATCCCCAAAACACCGGCCCGTCCGAGAGAACGGCCCGCCAAAAACGCAGATTCGGATCGTCCGGGGCCGGGGTCCCGGACGATCCGACGGTAAAAAAGATCAACTTTACACCCAGTACGGGATTCTTAAGGGACATTGTCCCTTAAGCGGGGTCCCGGCGGCAGAGCCCCCGGGCTTTTCCCTCACTCCTCTTCGTCAGCCTCGGCGATCTTAAGGTACTCCTCGAAGACCTCGTCGAGCTCGGCCTCGTCTTCAATGGTTTCGTAGACGTCCTCGCCGGACTCCTCATCGGTTCCGATGCGCATGATGACCAGTTCATCCTCGCCGACGTCCTCCATGGGCTCGGCGGGCGCGAGGCAGATGTAGGCGTTCCCCTTGTGCTCGAGCGTCATGATATGCTCGAATTTCAATGTGTTGCCATCCTCGTCGAAGAGCTCGACGAGATTCTCCTGTTCCATGTCCATGTCATGATTGTGCTCGTCCGCCATACGAAAAACCTCTTTCCTCAATGGGATTTCATCCTTGTTATGATCTGTCTCGCGCCAGCCTCCGGCGTCCATGAAGGATTGGAGGATGTAGCACGCGGCAAGCTTGTCGATGACCTCTTTGCGTTTTTCCCGGCGAACGCCGCCCTCGATGAGGGTACGCGCGGCGCTTTTCGTCGTCATGCGCTCATCCTGATAGCGGACGTTCAGCCCGGCGGCGGAGAGCCTCTCGCCGAACGCGCGGCTGTGCAAAGCCTGGGGGCCTTCGGAACCGTCCATGTTCCGGGGAAGTCCGACCAAAATCCGATCGGTGGCGTAGCCCTTCGCGAGGGCGCACACGCGCGTTACATCGTTTTCAATCCCCTTGGTGAAGATGGTCTCGACGCCCTGGGCGGTGATGTCCAGAGGGTCCGTCACCGCAACGCCGATCCGGCGTTCGCCGACATCCAGGCACAATACGCGCATCGTCACACCACCTTGATGCACACCTGCGGGCACGCGCGGGCGCAATAGCCGCAGAAGACGCATTTTTCCTGATCGATCTCCGCCTTGCCGCCGACAATGGAAATCGCGTTCTGATGGCAGCGGGCCGCGCATTTTCCGCAGCCTTCGCACCAGTCGTGCACCATGATGCGGCGCTTCGTGCCGCGGAGCCCTTCGAGCAGTTCCCGGGCGTTTTCATCGCCTTCAAACACCGCGACGTTGGCGTCGATTTCCTCGACGGACTGCATCCCCACGGCGACGGAATCCACCCACGGGGCGCTTGCGGCATAGCGGAGTGCGTCGTAACTCGAGGCGATGAGGTGTCCGCCGCCCAGCGCCTTCATGGCGAAGATGCCCACGCCGCGGCCATGCGCCTCCTGTAGATACCCTTCCATCAACGCCCGCGAACCATCCTGAATGCCGATGCCCTCGATGTTGATGATGGGGTGGATGACCTCGATTTCCGGAAAGAACCGCGTTGCGTGGACGCAGCCCGCGTAGTGGGTGCTCACGCCCACCGCGCCCACGTGACCGCGCCGCTTCTGCTCCGTGAGGTAGGCAAGCGCCTCTTCGTGGCCCCGCAGCGTATAAAGCGATTCCTGTTCATGGAGCATGAACACATCCACATAGTCCCGGCCGAGACCCCGGTACGCCCGCTCGAGCGCGGATTGGGCGGTCTCCCTGTCGTAGCAGTAGGCCTTCGTACTGACAACATAATCCGACGCCGCGGCAAGCGCACGCCGGATGTGGGGATACGTTTCATATAAATCCGCGGTGTCCAGAAATCGGACACCCCGCTCGTAAGCGTACAGGAGAAGCCGCGCGCCCGCCGCGGGGGAGAGATTTTTTTGCATCGGCGCCATGGTAAGCGTGCCGAAGCAAAGGCGCGAGACAGCGATTCCCGTGCGGCCCAATTTGGCCATTTCCATCTATTTCTCGTGATTCTCCAGATAATACCGCACAAATTCTTCCAGCAGTTCGTCCCGTTCCAGGCGACGAATGAGGGAACGGGCATTGTTGTAGCTGGTTATGTACGTGGGGTCGCCGGAGATCAGGTAGCCGACGATCTGCATGATGGGATCGTGACCCTTGGCTTTCAACGCCTGATAAACCACCCGGATGATTTCCTCTGCGGATTCGGGGGTATTATCGGGTAACCTGAAGTTCCGTGTCTCTCCCATTCTGCCGTCCATAGCGCACCGCCTTTCCGAAAAACCTAACGCGCAAAACTTAATGCTAGTATAGCACAAAGGAAGGCGAATATCAATTCCCCACGCCGGATTCTACAAAAACTCTAACGCACGTTCGAATTAAAATGAGCACCGGCAGGGCGAGCAGCATTCCCATGACGCCCTTGTACGCCCCGGCCGCATAGAGCGCGACGATGACGAAGGCCGAGGAAAAGCCCGTGACGCCCCCCATGACGCGGGGGGAAATGACGAGACCGTCGATCTGCTGCACCGCAACCAGAACCGCCACGGCGGCCACCGCGCAGGGGAGATCCACCGTCAGCGCCGCGAGGGTGACGGGCACGCACGCGAGCACGGGCCCGAAATAGGGAATGACGTTGAGAATGCCCGTGAGCATGCCCAGCCCCACGCCCGCCGGAACGCGCGCCGCGGCCAGTCCCGCCGCCGAAAGCGCGCCAACCATGAGGGAGATCATCATCTGGCCCTTGAGGTACATCCGCAGTTCCCGCTGCGCCGACGCGCACGCGCGCACCACCCGCTCCCGGAAGGGAAGGGGCACGAGCAGCTCGAGCCGCAGTTGGAGCCGCTCCCTGTCGCGGAGAATGAAGTAGCTGATTGTGATGACGATGACGAGCCGGGCGGTCGTCGCCGCGACGCGGGCCGCATAGGCGGTGAGCTGAAAGGCGAGTCCTTCAAAGCGCGCCTGCACAGACGCGGACAGGGAACCGAAGGAAATGCCGAGCGCGCCGAGGGCGGATTGCGCCCCGTCGAGAAGCCGGCGCAGGGATATGATCATCGCCGGAAGGGAAGCGTATAGATCGGCCAGCGGCCCCGTTACCGCCGGAATGAGCAGCAGAAGCACCAGCGCAACGATTAAAAAGGCCGAAAGGACGGCCAGAAGCGACGCCCAGGCGCGGCCCACTTTTTTTTCATAGCGATGCGCGAGGGGCTCAAGCACAAACGCCGCGGCGCCCGCTTCCGCGAGCAGCCGCAGGACGGACACCGCGACGCCCCGAAACAGGACGAGCGTCGCAAAAAGAACAAAAATTGCGACGGACGTCCGCAGGGCGCGGGCCGGAATGCGCTTGAGCCGCTGCATCCGTCCTTACCTGAAGTAGTGTTCGGCCATGCGGGCCGCCCTGCGCCCGGCCTTGACGGCCCTTACGCGCATCTGACGGCGCATCGCCGGGTCCATCGTGACCAGCGTGACGGCCGTCGCCGCGCCCATAAACGCGCCCAGCGCGACCGCGCCAAAACCATGCATCCTCATTGTCACACCTCCGAATCGATGAGAGCCTCCGGGATCACGACGCGGCGGTTTTCGGCGTCGTAGGCATAGTCGCCGACGCGCACCTCGCCCCGCGCGAGATCCTCCAGGTAGCCAAGCGAAAGGATCAGATTTGTCACCGTCAGGCTCACCTCGTCAATTTCCGCGCCGACCACCGCGCCGAGCCTGCGCCCGGCGGTGGAAACGGCCCTGAGAAACAGCGGGTTGGGCTTGATGCGCACGCGCTCGCCCATTTCGTCCGCGATGATGGCTCGGGAGCCGATGACCGAGACGCGCTCTGCGTCGATGAACCGAACGCCCCTGATTCCCGCGTCGACCCAGATGCCGTCCATGCGTTTCAAGTCGCCGGAGAGGCAAACCTGGATCACGCGCCCGACGGTGCGGGCATCCACCACGACGCTCATGCCGCGCAGCGACCGCATATTCCTCAACCGACCGCCGCCTTTCGCCGTGATATAGTATTGATCCCAGCTTCGCGCGCGAACCCTGCCAATTTGAGGCGACGATGAGAAATATCATTTGACCGGCTTGACACAGCTTCGACATGGATATAAGATAAAATCAACGCGAATGAAAAGAAGGGAAGTGATCAAATGGAAGATTTCCGCGGCGGCTACCGCATATTGGTGGCGGACGACGACGTCAACGTACACCAGAGCCTGAACGCGTATTTCAAGCGCGAGGGATACCAGATGCTGTCCGCCTACGACGGTGAGGAAGCGCTTTCATTTGTCAAAAAATATCGCCCGGACATCATGCTTCTGGACATCATGATGCCAAAGATGGACGGGCTGATCGTGTGCCGCGAAACGCGAAAAGAGTCGAATATCCCGATCATCATGCTCACCGCCAAGGGCGAAGAGTTCGACAAGCTGCTTGGCCTCGAGTTGGGCGCGGATGATTATATTACAAAGCCGTTCAGCCCCCGGGAAGTTCTGGCGCGGGTAAAGGCCGTGCTCCGGCGCATCCACGAAATGAAGGAGGTCGGCAAGGGCTCGCACCTGGTGGCTGGGAACCTCGACATCGACATGAGCGCGTTCATCGTCAAGCTCAACGGCAAAATCGTGCCCTGCACGCCCAAGGAGATCGAGATTCTCTGGACGCTGGCGAGCAATCCGGGCCTCGTGTTCAGCCGGGAGCACCTGCTCCAGAGCATCTGGGGCTATGATTTCCTGGGCGACACCCGCGCGGTGGACAGCCACATCAAAAGGATCCGCGCGAAGCTTTGCATTGACGGAAACGACTGGGACATCAAGACGGTCTGGGGCGTGGGGTACAGGTTTGAAATAGGCGAGGCTTGATGAAATTTCATTTGAAACGGAAATCCGTGAAGCTGGGAATCGGCGCAAAGACGACGTTCAGCCACATATCGCTGGCTGTTCTGGTCATCATCTTTGTGTCGATTTCCATGTCTGTGGCCGTCTATTCCTTCATGCGCGACGACAAAAAGCAGTCGCTGCTCAGGCAGGCCCAGGCCATTGCCCAGGCGGAATCGGGGCGCGCGATCATCGGTTACGACATCTCCCTCATGAAGATGTACGAAAACCTTTCGGACGCGAAGATCCTTTACATCGATCCGAATTATGTCGCCACCCATCTGCCGCCCGTGGACGATTTCCAGTTCAATTCCGGAACCGAGGGACCGGCGGCGGACGAGCGGCTCCAGCAGGTGCAGATCATGGACGCCATCGACAAGTACTTCATCGCGCGCATCCTTGCCGGCGAGTCGGTGGCGGACATCCGCGCGTTCAAGTTCGTCAAGGGGGACATCATCTTCGCGGGCGCGCCGATTCTGGATGGGGACGGAACGGTTATGGGCGGGATCGTTTTGATTCAGTCGGTAAACGTGTTCCGGGAGCGCTCAGCGGTCATCCTTTTCATGCTGCTCATCGTGACGGCGATCTCGATCACCATCGCCATCGCGGCCTCGTGGCTGCTTTCCGGGCGGCTGTCCAATCCCATCATCGAGATTACCAACGCCGCCAGGCGGCTGGCGGACGGCAAGTACGGACAGTTTATCGAGGTCAAGTCCAAAGACGAAATCGGAGAGCTGGCGGAGACCCTCAATACGCTTTCCGTGCGGCTCAAGGACGTGGTCGGGCGGCTGCGCGAGGAGCGCGACAAGCTCGATCTCATCATCGACGGCATCGGCGAGGGCATCATCGCGGTGGACCGCGCCATGCGTGTGGTGCACTGCAACGATTCCTTTCTGCGGCTGGCGGAGCTGGGACGCAAGCCCATGCGCGTGTTCCCGGCGGAGGAATACGGGCGCATCCTGAACCTTTGCATGCGCAGCCGGGTGCGCGAGCGCGCCCTGTGGACGGTGGGCGACCGGAAGCTCGCCGCCATCGCATCGCCCCTCGAAGCGGACGAGATGGTCATCGGCGCCGTCTGTCTGGTGCAGGACGTCTCCGAGGCGGAGCGGCTGGAACAGATGCGGCGGGACTACGTGGCCAATGTGTCCCACGAGCTCAGGACGCCGCTGACGGGCATTCGGGGGATGGTGGAGCCGCTTCTCGACGGGTACATCGACACCGATGAGGAGAAGCAGGATTGTTACCGGATCATCTATCAGGAGACCATCCGGCTCGAAAAGCTCATCCGCGAGATGCTCGACATGTCGCGGCTGCAGGACGGGCGGCTCACCATCGAGATCGAGGCGCTGGAAGTGAACGCCATCATCGGATCGGCGGTCCGGCGCGTCGCGCAGACGGCGGCGGAGGCCGGGATCACGCTGCTCACCGAGGTGCCGGACGAATGCGCGGTCTGTCTGGGCAACGAGGACCGGATCTTGCAGGTGCTGACGGTCTTTCTGGACAACGCCATGAGCTTCACGCCCTCCGGCGGCACCGTCGCGGCCTATGTGCGGGAGGAAGCCTCCCGGGTGGTGCTGGGCGTGCGGGACACGGGCTGTGGCATCGAACCCAAGGACCTGCCCTACATCTGGGAGCGTTTTTACAAGGTGGACAAGTCGCGGATGCGCACATCCGGCACGGGGTTGGGTCTGGCCATCGCCAAACTCATCGTGGAACGCATGGACGGCGAAATCGGCGTCACCTCTGAAGCGGGCAAGGGCGCGGATTTCTGGTTCTCCCTCAAAAAGGATACCCCGAACGAGTGATCGTCCGGGGTTGCCTTTTACCGGGTAGGGAAGCGTAGCTCATATCTGACTTCGCCGACGCTGCTTCCGCCGATCTCGACGGAGCGCGCGGCGCCGCTTTCCCGCATGCCGGCCTTTTCATAGAATTTGCGCGCGCGCAGGTTTCCGGCAAGGACCCAGAGATAGATTTTTTCGTACCCCATCTCGCGCAAGGCCTGCGCCGCACCGGAAAAGAGGGCGACGCCACAACCCGTGCCCCATGCGTCCGGCAGCACGTAGATCGCGCGCAATTCACCCCAATCCTCGAACGCCGCGTCGCGCGCAGGGCCGAAGGAGACCACACCCACCACCGCGCCCTCCCGCTCCGCGACCAGATTGCGTCCGGGGTCGACGGCATTCGGCGCACAGTTCTCGTCGGTCAACGCATCCAGGAAGGCGTCCGGCACCAGATTCCGATAAGCCGCCTGCCATGAGCGGCGATAAACGGCGCCAATGGCCCGCGCGTCGGGAGCGGCTGCCTTGCGGACCATGACGGGCTTCTCACACTTGGACCGCAAAACTGCGGCGCTTTGTTTGCCCTTCGTGCACAGATAGCGTACGGTGTCGGGATATTTTTCGCCCAGAGATTCGATTTGAAAGCCGCATTTGCGGTAGAATCCGACGGCGTCCGCGTCCGTTTCCGCCGTGACCGTCTCGATGGGCATGACTCTTTCCGCGAAGGAGATCAGATTCGCCGCGATGCCCTGTCCCCTGTGGGCGGGATGGGTGGCGACGCGCAGGATTTCAAATTCGCCTTCTCCGGCGCGCTTCAGGATGAGAACGCCGCACGGGAGACCGTTTTCGATGCCGGCAAAAGCGACGACGTCGGCGTCCGATTCGTATGCGTCAACCAGCTGGTTCAGCTTTTCGTCCGTCGGAAGATACACGCTTTGCGAAATGACCGCCTGAACCCGCGCGTCGCGCAGGCCGCCCTTGATGTCGACAATCTCCATGAAAGCCTCCGGGATTTACCCCAAAATGTATGTGCGCAGTGCATCGGCGGTGTCGAAAGCGGGCACGGCGCCCAAGTCGCCGATTTCGTCGCGGGTGCGGAAGCCCCAGGACACCCACGCGGCAGCAATGCCGGCGTTCTTCGCGGTTTCGAGGTCCACCGCCGAGTCGCCCACATAGAGCGTACGGTTTGGGGCCACGCCGAGCTCCTTCATGATCCGCGCCGCCGCGACGGGACTGGGCTTTTTCGGCGTTTCGGCAGATTCACCGAAGGCGCGCCCGTAAAAGCCGTAAAAATGGCTCTCGCAAAGGGCCTTGACCGCCTCGTCATACTTGTTGGAGTTGACACCGATCCTGATGCCCGCGTCCATGAGCGCCGCGAGAAGATTGGCGACGCCCGGATAGGGCTTTGTTTCCACGTCGATGTTGGAATCGTAAAATGCCTTGAAGTCCGCAATGGCTTCCGCAATCTCCGCGTCCGGCGCGCCTGTGGGCAGGGAGCGCGTGAGGAGCATTCGCAGGCCGTCCCCGATGGCCATACGCACCTGCTCCCGGGTGCGGGCGGGCGCGCCATGCCCGGCGAGAGCCGCGTTGACCGCGTTTTTCAAATCGTCCAGTGTATCGAGCAGCGTGCCGTCCAAATCGAAGATGACGAGGTCGTATTTCATCGCGATCTCTCCTTTTCCGCTATCGTATCACGCGCGCCAAAAGCGGCGGTTGCGGCACGGTTTATTTTGCGTTATATGGTACACGCAACAATTTGCAACGGGGCACCGCGTATGATATAATAAGGTTGGATAAATCCAAGCAAGAGGGAAAAATGGGAATATATGGGGGCTTTGCCGGGGTATACGACCGGCTGATGGACGATTTCGATTACGAGGGCTGGGCAGACTATTATCTCGAGGCGATGGCGCGAACCGGCGCTTCATCCATCCAGACCGTCTGCGACTGCGCCTGCGGAACGGGGTCCATGTCGGTTGCGCTGGCGAAGCGCGGTTTGCGCGTGACGGGCGTCGACATTTCCGCCGAGATGCTTGAGGTGGCGGCTGTCAAGGCGCGCGCGGCGGCGCAGAAAATCATGCTTGTCAAACAGGACATGTGCCGCCTCGCGCTTCCGAGGCCCGTGGACGCAATTGTGTGCGCCTGCGACGGCGTCAATTATCTGACCTCGGTTGCGCGGGTGCGTGGGTTTTTCGCCGCGGCGCACGCGGCGCTTCGGCCCGGCGGCTGCCTCGCCTTCGACATTTCGTCCCGGTACAAGCTCGAAACCGTCGTTGGAAACGCCTTTTTCGGGGAAGAACGGGACGACGTGGCGTATCTTTGGTCAAACCGCTTCGATCCGGAAAAAAGGACCGTTCATATGGACGTAACCTTCTTCATCCGGACGGAAGGCGGACTCTACCAGCGGGTCAACGAGGCGCACGTCCAGCGCGCCCACGAGGCGGACGAAATCGCGGAGGCGCTTCAGGGCGGCGGGTTTCGGGGTATACAAATATGCGGCGACCGGACGTTTGGCGCGCCCGGTGCGCAGGAAGAGCGAATCCATTTTTTCGCGGTTCGCGCATAGAAAACGGAGAATGAAATGAACGCAATGAACAGGGACGGACTTTTGAACATATCATTGCTCGAGGGGCAGGCGCGCGCGCTTCTCATTGAGTCGACGGATCTGGTCGAACGCGCGCGGCAAATCCACGCGCTTTCCAGAATCGCCACGGCGGCGCTTGGCAGGACGCTTTCCGCCACCGTCATGATGGCCTCCACGCTCAAGGGGAAAAACGAATCGCTGTCGGTGACCATTAAGGGTGGCGGGCCCATCGGCTCCATCGTTGCGGTGGGGCATCCGGACGGCACCGTCAAGGGATACTGCGACAATCCCGGGGTCGATCTCCCCAGAACCGGGAAAAAGCTGCCCGTGGGCGCGGCGGTGGGAACACAGGGAAAGCTTACCGTCGTCAAAGATCTGGGAATGAAGGAGCCCTATGTGGGACAGGTAAACCTCGTCTCCGGCGAAATCGCGGAGGACTTCGCCATGTATTTCACGGCTTCCGAACAGGTAAATTCGCTTGTTTCGCTGGGCGTGCTCGTGGGGGAAACGGTGGAGAGCGCGGGCGGACTCATCATCCAGATGATGCCCGGCGCCAGCGAGGCGGCGATCAAGTCCGTCGAGATGAGCGCGAACATGTTCTACGATCTTTCCGGCACCATGAAGGAACTGCATCTCCACGGCGCGATGCGGGACCTGCTCGGCCATCTGCAGCCGGAGGTGCTTTCCGAGACGACGCCCGCGTTCCGCTGCAATTGTTCTCGGCCGCGCATCGAGCGGGTGCTGGTGACCCTGGGCCGCGCGGAACTCGAATCGATGATCGAGGAACAGCACGGCGCGCAGGTGGACTGCCACTTCTGCAACAAGCGGTACGAGTTTTCCGAAAACGACCTCAAAACATTGCTGGCGCACGCGCTGGGGGAGGTAAAATGAGCTTCGATCCGAAGATCGTGCCCTTTGACCGGGGCGCGGATTTTGTGCATCAGCGCGCGCTGAAAAACCGGCGCGACAATAACATCATCGACGCGCTCGAGCTTATGCGCAAGGCCGTCGAAGCCTCGCCGGAAAACGAGGGCTATCAGATGGATCTGGCGGAGCTTCTCACGGAGCTCGGATGCCTGACCCAGTCGAATCAGGTGCTGCTCGACATGCTGAACAAGGGCGCGCGCAAGGACGAGTGCCTGTATTCGCTTGCCATCAACCAGCTCAACATGAACAACCCGGACGCCGCCAAGAAGCTTTTGCGCATGTGCCTGGACGATTCCGCAAAGAGCCCCATCCGCGACCAGGCGCGGGCGCTTTCCGGCGAAATTGAGATGTACGAGGCGCTCAACCGTCCGATGACGCGCAGGCTGGAGCGCATGCTCATCATTTCGGACATGGCGTGCGACAAGCTCCGGCGCGAGGATTATCCCGGCGCGCGGGAGTTGTTCGAGCGGGCAATCAGCATGGACAAGAGCCAGCGGGACGTGCGGGCGCTTTTGGCCATGACATACATGCTGCTCGGGCGGATCGAGGAGGCCATCCTCAACGCCGAGGACGCCATCCGGGAGCCGGGCACGACGCTCCGGGCGCTGTGCGTCGCCGCGCAGGTGTTCAATATGGCGGGCGACGAAGCGCGCGCGCGCGCGGCCCTTGCGCGGGCGATGGAATTCAGGCCCGACGGGCTCGAGATGCGCATGCTCATATTCTCGCTGTTCGAGCTTAAGATGTACAAGGAGGCGCGGGGCTGCGCCCAGGACGGGCTCACCGACGCGCCCTACGACAGGCCCCTTCTGCACGCCATGGCGGTCACGAGCATCTGCGCGGGGGAAAGTCCCGAAAAGGCCGCGCGCTTCTGGCAGCGCATCGCGCGCATCGATCCGGAGGACACCGTGGCGGCGTACTACTGCCGCGCGGCGGCGGAAAATAAAATCGATCCCGAGGAGCTTTCGTGTGAGTACCAGGTGCCGCGCGCGGAAATGCTCGAGCGGTTCAAGTATATCACAGACAAGCTCGACGGAGACCTGGCGCAGCTGGGCGAGGACTGGAAGGCGGATGTGCGTTTCCGCACCATGCTCGCGTGGTGTCTGACGGCCTCCGACCGGCGGTTCCGCGAAGCGGCGGTAACGCTTCTTTCCTCCATCGACGATCCGCAGGCGGAAAGCCAGCTCAGGGAATACATGCTCAGGGTGGACACGGGCTTTGACATGACGCTCCGGGCCGCCACCATGTACCGCATGCGCGGGCTGGATGTGCGGCGGATTTTGCCGCCCTATATGGAAAAAAGCGACGGCCTGATGCCCGACGGAAACCGGGTGCTGGACGGCATGAGCGTGGGGCACAGGCAGCTCGTGCGGCTGGCCAGCGACGTGCTCGAAAGGCGGTACGACGTCTTCGCGTTCGATCATCTGGCGGTCATGTGGGACATGTACCGGCGGCACACGCCCATGCGCACCGATCCTTTGGTCAAGACGGAGACCGCGGCAGCGGCGCTGGCATACTGCTATCTGGTGCTCGCGGAAAAGAAACCGAGCTTTTACCGGCTGAGCGCGCAATTCGGATGCCCCGTCCGGCAGCTGATGTTCTTCGCGCGCAGAATGGCCTCGGTGCTCGAGCGGGGAGGGTCGCCCAGTGGCGAAGCTGATTGATTTCGACAAAAAATACATGGTATTCGCGTCCGGTTCCCTCAAGGAAATGGCCAACCTCAAGGAGGACGAGCTTGAGGACGCGCTGAACGACACGGTGAAAAGGTGGCTTGCGACAAAGGACGCGGACCTGGGTGGAAAGACGCCGGACGAGTACTTTGCGGATCTCCCGCCCGGGGCGCTCGCGGACAACCTTCTGGCATACTGCGAGGCCGGCATGCGCCCGCCGGAGCCGCTCTACCGGCGCATCGCCAAAACAAAGGAATGCGCGCCGCCGCTTTTTGAAATCGCGGGAAACCGGAATCTTTCGGAAAAGGCGCGGGGAACGGCGCTGCGGCTGCTCATCGACATGGAGGCGGACGGGCTGACGAGCCTTGCCGCGGACATGCTCCTTGGAGAAGGAGCGCTTGCGGAAGAAGCGGCGGATTGGCTGAAAGCCGCGGGATATGGGGCGGTTGAGCCGCTGCTCCTCCGCTACGAAACGGCGGATGAGGACGCGCGGGAAGCGATTCTGGACGTCCTGTGCGCGTATCCGGGCGTTGGGCGCACGGCGGAGATCCTTGCCGAACGGCTTTTGTCCCGCCATGAGAAGCGCGCGCTGCACGCGTCCTATGCCGCGCGGCTGGGGGACGAGGCGCTCTTAAAGCCCCTCGAGGCCCTTGCCCGCTTGAGCGATTTGACGTATTACGACTATCTGGAAATCCGAAACGCCATCGAGGCCCTCGGCGGCGACCCGGGCACGGAACGGCAGTTTTACGGCGATCCGGATTTCGAGCGGCTGCGGGAGGAACCGGATTGACCCCCTGTGGAAATGACCGAATCGGAGGCTGATCATCACATGAAGTGCCCAAATTGCGGACGGGAGAACCCGGGAATCCGGCTTTTCTGCTCGGGATGCGGGGAGCTGCTCGATTCGGAGGCGGGGATGCCCGCGCCGGACACCACTGAGCCGGACGACGACATCAAAATCTATCGTAAGGCGAAGGATCCGGAACCTGTGCCCGACGCAAAGGGACCGGAGGAAGCCGCGTTTCTTGACGACGAGCCCGACGGCGAGACGGATTTTTTCACGCGCCGCGAGCGCGTGCGCAGGCTCTACGAGGAGGATTGGCCGGAGCTGACGCAGAAGGCGGAGCCCCTCGTGCGCGAACGGATCTTCGACGGCCGGGCGGACGAAAAGCCAAAGAGCGACGGCAGTCCCTATGCGCGGCCCAATCAGGAAGTCCGCAAACCGCCGACGCTGACGCAAAAACGGCCTGTGCGGGTCGGACAGCCCAGCACGCTGGTGCCCCGGCGGGACGTCACCCTCGACCCGGAGCGCCTGTTTACCGTGCGGGGAGAAACGCCCTTTGACGAGGACGATTTCGACCGCGCCCCCCGTGCGCCGCGAAAGACCGCCCGGCGGGCAAGCCCGTACGAGGAAGCGGAAAGCCAGACCTTTTTTATGCGCCACGTGCGGGGGATCGTCGGGATGATTCTGCTCGTCGTCACGGCGACCATCGTGCTCACTTGGGCGTTCACGCCCAACACGCAGCTCGTGCTGGCGCGGCTCGACCTTGCCTGGTCCGCGTCCGCGTACGCGAGCCTGGGCACCAACGCTTACAACGCCGGGGACTACGCGGAGGCGGGACGCTATTTTGAAGCCGCGCTCAAAAAGGACGCGGACAACGTCAACTATGCCATTTACGCCGTCAATTCGTACATCCAGAACGGAGAAACGTCGAGGGCTGCCGCGATGCTGAAAAAACTCATCGCGCTGAAGCCGGACAACGCGGACTACTATGTCACGCTCATCGGAGTCTACGGCGGATACGAGAACCTGCCGGCGGACGCGAAGGCGCTTGTGGACGAGGGGTACACGCGCACGGGCGACGACCGGCTGAAAAACTGACGGAGGGGTAAAATGAAAAAGGCTTCCATGGTGCTGGACAAGGACTATGTGGTGGGGAAAATCGACCCGCGCATCTATGGCTCGTTCATTGAACATCTCGGGCGCGCCGTGTACGGCGGCATCTACGAGCCGGGACATCCCACCGCGGACGCGCTCGGATTCCGCAGGGACGTCATCGAGATGGTGAAGGGCGCGGACGTGCCCGTCGTGCGCTATCCCGGCGGTAATTTTGTCTCGGGCTTCAACTGGGAGGACTCCATCGGTCCGCGCGAAGGACGTCCGAAGCGGCTCGATCTCGCGTGGTTTACCACCGAGACCAACGAAGTCGGCCTTCACGAATTCTGTGACTGGTGCGACAAGGCGGGAACCAAGCCCATGTACTCAGTCAATCTTGGCACCCGCGGCGCGGACGCCGCGCGCAACGCGGTGGAGTACGCAAATCATCCGGGCGGTACCGCGTGGTCGGACCTCCGGCGTAAAAACGGGAAGGAAACGCCCTTCGACATCAAGCTGTGGTGCCTCGGGAATGAAATGGACGGCCCCTGGCAGATGGGACAAAAGACGGCCTATGAATACGGGCGGATCGCGGGCGAAGCCGCCAAGATGATGAAGTGGGTCGACCCCACCATCGAACTGGTCGCCTGCGGCTCATCCAGTTCCCAGATGCCCACGTTCGGGGAATGGGAATATCAGATGCTCACCGAGTGCTACGACAGCATCGATTACGTTTCCCTGCACCGCTATTACGGGAATCCGACGGGCGATACGCCTGGTTTCCTCGCGCGCACAATGGACATGGACGACTTTATCCGCACGGTCGTGTGCATTTGCGACAGCGTGAAGGGGAAAAAGCACTCGAAAAAGACGGTCAATCTCTCCTTTGACGAATGGAACGTCTGGTATCATTCCAACCAGCAGGACAAGGAAATCTGGAAGCGGGAAAAGTGGGGACGCGCGCTTCCCATCCTGGAGGATGTCTATAATTTCGAGGACGCGCTCCTGACAGGCTCGATGCTCATCACGCTTCTGCGGAACGCGGATCGGGTGAAGATCGCTTGCCTCGCGCAGCTTGTGAACGTCATCGCGCCCATCATGACGCGCACGGGCGGCGGCGTGTGGGCACAGCCGACGTATTATCCTTACATGCAGGTTTCGAAATATGGACGCGGAACGTCGCTTCGGGCCGTCGTGGATGCGCCCGCCTACGACTGCGCGGACTATGAGAAGGTGCCCCTCATCGACGCCACCGCGACCATGGACGCGGCGGGCAACGTGACGGTGTTCTGCGTGAACCGCGATCTGGCGGAGGATTTCGCGCTGTCGCTGGACCTCAGGGCGTTCGGAGCGCTGCGCATCAGGGAGCACATTCTTCTCAAGCATTCCGATGTCAAGGCGGTCAATACGGAGGATAATCCGACAAACGTCGCACCCACCGCAGGCCCGGGCGGGCATATCGACGGCGGCAGGGCGGAGATTACCCTCCCGGCGCTCTCCTGGAATGTAATCCGGTTCGAGAAGACTTAAAACAGACTCCGGCTCCATAAAAAACAGACTCCGGCCTCAAATCGGAGTCTGTTTTTCTGCTGGTATAATTAACGAGGGCCAAAGGCCGATTCTGGCGCGCGGTTCGATGAAAGCAGATTACCTGCTGAAAAATCATGCAAATTCTGTTTTATCCTTTTTCCTCCGGAAGCGGGAGGGCGATGCCGCAGCGGGCCATGAGGTCAATGAGGCCCTGGTCGATCTCCCCACGGGAGAAGCCGCACGCCTCCAGTTCATCGTCGTCCAAAAGGCTCAGCCGATAGTAGAAGTCCGTGGCAATGGCGGGGAGGTCCGGGATGCCGGCGTCGAGCTGGTCGAACAGCGCATCCTCCGCCTCGTTGATTTTCCCCGCCTGGAGAAGCCGCATGATCTCGGCATGCAGAAGGTCGCCGCCGGCGGAATTCTGACTGTCTTCCTCGCGATAGGCGGGCTCGTTCTTGCCAAATAAAAGGCGCGCGGCTACCTGCACCGCCATTGAAATCTGACGCATGATGTAGTCCTTTTCAAACATGGGAAACCTCCGGAAACTTCTGGGCGTACATGAATTCGCCGCATGCGTCCGCGCCGCCCTTCAGAACCGCTTCCACCGTCTCGTCGAGCCGCGCGTCCTCGGTCTGGATGATGGGCGCGAGGGCGACAGATTTGGAAAGCTGCGCGCGGGCCGCCTTCGTTTCAAGACCTACGTGCGCGGGGGGAAAGCCCTTCATGGGCGCATCCGTCATGAACGAAATGTCGAACAGCATGCTCGCCGCTTCTTCGGCGGGGCGCTGGGCGTGGGAAAGCAGTTCGTGGAACGCCGCCCACTCGTGGGAGAGGCAGGCGGCGCCCGTCTCATGGGGATAGGCCCGGTAGAGCATGGGAGAAACGACGTCCAGGGCGTTCAGCGCGTCCGGGCGCTGGCCGACATAGTACCAAAGGGTCGGCGCGAACACGAACGCGCCCGCCTTGAGGCCGGACGCGTGGGCCCGGGCCGCGAACCCCTCCATGTAAGCACGGACGCACGCCGCGCGAAAATCAAACCAGTTTTCCATGGCGGCGCGGATCATGGGAATGTCGCCGTCCCCGCCGTCCAGGAAGTCCGTCAGCGCAACGATGCCGTCCCTGGTCGCCCGGGCGTCGATGCCCAGCGCGGTCATTTTTTCCATGCAGCGGTCACAGAAACACCCAAAAAAGGAGGACGCGCCCTCTTCAGACGCGAAGGAGGCGAATCGCGCGCCGTCGACGTAGATGCCCGTCAGACCGTCGCATTTTGCGGCAAAGGAAAACGCCGCGTCCATGTTGCGTTCGTTCACCGCGCGGGCGTTGGGACAGGCGGAACCGAACCAGGGGGCATCCGCGCCCCTGGCGTCCTTTGCGCCGACGTCTGCCTGGGCAAAATCGCCCATGGCGTAAGCACCGAAACAAAGCCACGTTTCGAGATTCTCGGCCTTGGCCGCGCAAAAACCCTCGGCATTGACGGCGGAGAGCACCACCGCGTCGTAGCCCAGTCGGCGCAGCTTCCTTGCCGAACCGGGAAAATCGGCTGAACCTAAGCCGTACATGTACCGATGCAAGCGCAAACACCTCTCAGTCGATTCCCATTATACAGGCAGGGGGTTCGCATTTCAAGGGGCATGTGTTATAATGGCAGGGCTTACGTATGAACTGCGTTCATGTGTAAGCCAAAGGAACGAAGTCCCGGATTTCTGAATTTTCTCACGCGGGGGCGGACCTTCCGCAAATTCCGGGCGAAATCCGGGGGCATGAACGGATTCGCCGCCCAGAGCAAGCGCCACCCGCTTCGTGGTCGCCTCTTGCGATGGCCGGGTCTCGCCGGACGGGCATGCCCGCCCTAAGGTTGGTTTGCCTTTGGCAAACCAAGTCGCTTCGCGATCGTGCCAGTCGATTTTAAATCGATTGGCACGCCCGGACGAATCCATTTTCACCGGCAAGGAGGTTTTGCCAGCCGGCAAAACCTGTCCCTTCGGGACTCAATTTGACGCATGAAATGTGTCACATTCACCTCAGCCGGTAAAAATGATTCTACATGGAGGGCTGTGGCCTTCCAAACCGCCCGGCGTTCATACTTTCTTAGTTCATGCGTTGGCCGTGGCTATAATGGGGACGCGTTTCGGGGAGGTGGGGAATATGGCGGTGGACGCGCGCCGCGCGGCCGACGTCGAGGCGATCCTTTCGCACAGGCACGACAACGGAAGCGACCTCTGGGCGACGCCGGACGGGCGCCTCATCGTGGGCGCGCCCTTTTCGACGCTGGAAAGCGCGTCCTATCTGTTGGAACTGGGGATGAGTCCGGACGAGCCCATCCTCCGGGACGTCGCCGCACTGATCTTTGGCACATGGCAGCCGGACGGGCGGTTCCGGGTGTATCCCAAGGGCGCGATCTATCCATGCCAGACCATTCACGCCGCGCAGACGCTCTGTCAGATGGGCTTCGCGCGCGACGAGCGGCTTGGGGCGACGTTTCGGCATCTGCTGGAAACGCGCCACGCGGACGGCGGCTGGCAGTGCAACAAATTCAGCTACGGATGCGGCCCGGAAACCGAATGCTCGAATCCGTTTCCGACGCTCATGGCCCTCAACGCGTTCCGTCTGCGCGGGCATTCGGAAGACGAACGGTCGCTCGGGGACGCTGTGGAATTTCTGCTCGCCCACTGGACGATCCGCAAACCGATCGGGCCGTGCCACTACGGCATCGGCACGCTGTTCATGCAGGCCGAATACCCGTTTCGGACGTACAACCTCTTCGTCTACGTTTACGTGCTGTCTTTTTATGCGCAGGCGCGGAGAGACGCACGGTTTTTGGAAGCACTCTGCGCGCTGTCTGCGAAGGCGCGGGACGGGCGCATCGTCGTCGAGCGGGTGGCGCCCAAGCTCGCGAAGTTCAACTTCTGCAAAAAGGGCGAGGTCAGCGCGTGCGCGACGGAACGGTATCGGGAGATTTTGGAAAACATGCGGAAGGGAATGGAAAGCAAATGATACGGCATGTGGTACTTTACACCATCAAGGACGACTGCAAGGCGAAAATTCCGGAGCTGGTGGCAGCCTTTTACGGCATGAAGGGGAAGATTCCGGGGCTTCTCGACGTGGAGGCAGGCGGCGACGAGCTGGGCTCCGAGCGGTCGTACGATCTGGCGCTCATCACCTCCTTCGAGAGCTGGGACGCATACAGGGCGTATCTCGTTCATCCCGCGCACCTGCCCGTCAAGGCGGGCATGCACGCGGCGCGCAGCGGGTCCGTGTCGTGCGACTACGAGATCAAGGGGGAGTAGGCGCATTTCCTTGGTCCGGTTGTTAAAAAATTGCGCGTTGATTGCAAATTTTGCCGCGACGTGCTATACTTCGATGCAAATCATATCCGCGATGACGGAGAGAGTAGCGCCGAACGGGCATTCGACAGAGAAACCGCACCATGGCTGGAAGTGCGGTGGATGCGAGGCGGCGTGAAGTTCACTCCCGAGCCTTTCCGCTGAAGCTTCTGTTGTAGGCGGAGACGGGTTGACCCACGTTACGGGGTTCCGAGGTTTGGCGGTTTTCGCCAGACGAATCTGGGTGGTATCGCGAGCATTGCTTCGCCCCTTTCTGCGGGCGGAGCTTCTTTTTTCACAAGGAGGGGTTCATTATGGAGGAAATGCTGCGGGAGATACGGGAAAGGGCGCTTGGCGAAATCGCGGCCGCGTCGGCGAGCGGGCAGCTCGAGGAGATTCGCGTCCGTGTGCTGGGCAAGAAGGGCGAGCTGACGGCGCTTCTGCGCGGCATGGGCAAGCTCGCGCCCGAGGAGCGGCCCAAGGCGGGCCAGATGGTGAACGATACCCGCGAGGCCGTCGAGGCGGCGCTCGCCGCGCGGATGGAGACCTTGGCAGCTTCCGAAAAGGAAGTGCGGCTCGCGCGGGAAGCCATTGACGTGACGCTGCCCGGCCCGGCGCGGGTGACGGGCGCGATGAATCCCATGTACATGGCCCTCGAAAAGATGATCGACATTTTTGTGGGCATGGGCTACGAGGTGGTGGAAGGGCCGGAAGTTGAGTACGACCACTACAACTTCGAGCTTCTGAACCTGCCGAAGAACCATCCGTCCCGCGACATGCAGGACACGTTCTACGTGGACGAGAACATCGTTCTGCGCACGCAGACATCCCCCGTGCAGGCGCGCATCATGACCACGCGCAAGCCGCCCATCCGCATCATCTGCCCCGGGCGCACCTACCGTGCGGACGAGGCGGACGCCACGCATTCGCCGGTGTTCCACCAGATGGAAGGCCTCGTCATCGACGAGGGAATCACCATGGGCGACCTCAAGGGCACGCTGGACGAATTCGCCCGCGCCATGTTCCGCGAAGGGATCACCACGCGGTTCCGCCCGTCGTTTTTCCCGTTCACGGAGCCGTCTGCCGAGGTGGACCTCACCTGCGCCAACTGCGGCGGCGCGGGCTGCCGGGTGTGCAAGGGCACCGGCTGGCTGGAGGTGCTTGGTTCGGGCATGGTCAATCCCAAGGTGCTGGAGATGTGCGGCATCGATTCCAAAAAATATTCCGGGTTCGCGTTCGGCATGGGCATCGAGCGCATCGCACAGCTTAAATACAACATTCCGAACATGCGGATCATGTACGAAAACGACCTGCGCTATCTCTCGCAGTTCCGGTAAGGGGTGACAGAAAATGAAGATACCGATGAAGTGGCTCAGGGAATATGTGGACGTGAAGCTCGACCCGGCGAAGTATGCCGACCGGATGATCTGGACGGGCACCGCCGTCGAGGGCTGGGAGGAGACCGGCGCACAGTTCGAGGGCGTTGTCGTGGGAAAGGTCGTCACCTGTGAGGAGCATCCCAATTCCGACCACCTGCACATCTGCACGGTGGACGTGGGCGCAACCGAGCATTTGCAGATCGTGTGCGGCGCGCCCAACGCGCGCGCGGGCATCTGTGTGGCGGTGGCGCTGGACGGGGCGAAGCTGCCGGGCGGCAAGATCAAAAAGGGCAAGATTCGCGGCGTCGAATCCTGCGGCATGCTGTGCTCCGGGCCGGAGCTCGAGGTGCCCGCGGAGCTTTATCCGCACATCGGCGACGAAGGCATCATGGAGCTTTCGGGCGAGACGGCACCGGGCACCGACGTCAAGGTTGCGTTCGGGCTGGGCGACACGGTGATGGATTATGAAATCCTCGCCAACCGTCCCGATTGTCTGAGCGTGTGGGGCATCGCCCGCGAGAGCGCGGCCGCCTTGGGCGAATACTGCGTGATGCCGGAAATTTCCGTCACCGAGGACGGGAAGGGCACCTTTTCCGACTACGCGTCGGTCGAGGTGCTGGATGCGGAAGCCTGCCCGCGCTACTGCGCACGGGTCATTGCGGACGTGAAAATCGCGCCGTCGCCCAAATGGCTGCGGGAGTACCTCTACGGCGCGGGCGTCCGGCCCATCAACAACGTCGTGGACATCACCAACTATGTGATGCTCGAGACGGGCCATCCCATGCACGCGTTCGACCTTTCCAAGGTGCGCGAGCATGCCATCGTCGTGCGCAGGGCCTATCCAGGCGAAACGCTCACGACCCTCGACGGCAAGCAGTATACCCTCGACGAGAGCATGCTGGTCATCGCCGACCGGGCGCGCGCCACGGGCCTTGCGGGAATCATGGGCGGCGAGGAGAGCGAGATTACCGAAGGGACGCAGAGCGTGCTGTTCGAGTGCGCGGCCTTCGACCGCACCAACAACCGGCTCACCTCCCGCAAGCTCGGCATTCGCACCGAGGCATCGGGGCGGTTTGAAAAGGGCGTGTGTCCCGCGACGGCCATGGATGCCCTCGCGCGGGCGTGCATGCTTGTGAACATGCTGGAATGCGGCAAGGTCGTGCCCGGAACGTACGACAATTATCCCGCGCCGAAGGAAATTGCCCCTGTGGAGGCCAGCGTCGCCCGGGTCTGCGCGCTGACCGGCGTCGACATTCCGGGCGATGCCATAGAGGATATCCTTTCAAAGCTCTACATCGAAACCGAGCTTTCGGGGGATCGGCTGATCTGCACGCCCCCCGCGTGGCGCGGGGACATCGAATCCGAGGCGGACATCGCCGAGGAGGTCCTCAGGCTTTACGGCTACGAGCACATACACTCCACCCTCATGGATGCGGTGACGATGCCCGGCAAGCGCTCCGCCAGGCAGCTCTTCATCGACCGGGTGCGGCGCGCCGTCGCGGCCATGGGCTTCTTCGAGACGCTGAACTACTCGTTCGTTACCCCCAAGTGGTTGGAAAAGCTGGAACTGCCGGAAGGGGACTGGCGCAGTGCGCCCATTCGGATCATGAATCCGCTGGGCGAGGATACCTCCGTCATGCGCACGACGCTGGTGCCCACCATGCTCGACGTCATTGCCGCCAATGTCAACCGCGGAAACGGCGCGGGGAAGTTGTTCGAGATTTCCCACGCATTCAAGCCCACCGCCGAAGGCGAGCTGCCGGAGGAGAAACTGACCCTGTGTCTGGGCATGTATGGCGAGGGCTGCGATTTCTACGCGGTAAAAAACCCCGTCGAGTGGCTGCTCGGCGCGTTCGGCGTGAAGGCGGACATCGAGGCGGCGGGCGATTCCTACTATCACCCGGGCCGCAAGGCTGTGCTCCGCGCAAAAAATGCGAAAATTGCGCAATTGGGCGAGGTGCATCCCGACGTCGCCGCGCGGTTCGGCCTCGACGATGTGCGCGTGTATGTGGCCGAGGTGGATCTGGACGCTCTCATGGCCCTCGAGGTGACGATTTATGGGATCAAGGAACTGCCCAAATACCCGGCGGTGAGCCGCGATCTTGCCCTCGTCGTGGACGAGGCGGCCGGCGCGGGCACCGTGCTTGAGGCTGTCCGGAAGGCGGGCGGCCGCATTCTCGAGGATGTAAAGCTGTTTGACGTTTACCGTGACCCACGCCTTGGTGAAAACAAAAAGTCATTGGCCTATGCCATCACCTTCCGCGCGGCCGACCGGACGCTCACCGACGCCGAAATCGGAACCGCCATGGAGAAGGTCCTCAAAGCCGTGGAGAAGGAATTCGGGGCGGAGATCAGGAAGTAACGGAGGGGAGACGCCGGAGGGCCCCGCCCTCCGGCGCGCCCGCCGGAGTGACAGTGTCCCTTCGGGCAACACCGCCCAAATTCTACGCGCGCGGGCGGCTGTGTTTCCGCCATCTCGTGCCCGCAGAATTCTTGCCGCAGGCGGAAAGTCCGCCCCCGGCCGCTACACCGTCGAATTCTGCACAC
>JAEYRW010000086.1 GCA_023435435.1 Bacillota bacterium
CCCATGCCCCGCGCCGCCGCGTTTGTTTTTTGGGGAGACGTCCGGTTGGAGAGAACGGGGACGTGGGGTTCCGTCGGTTATCCGAACAGGTAGTAAAGCGCACTGGGAAAGAACAGGTGCAAAAGCACCAGAAGAACCGATACGAGGGCGAACGCGCGGTGCAGCTTCAGCACCGGGCGCTTTTTTGTAAAATAGAATGTGATGCCGAGGCACGCGGTGACAGCGAAGGAGAGATACGCCACCGAGCCGGTGTGGAGCCGGATGGCCCCCAGCGCCATGTATCCGTGGGTCGCCGCGATGACGAGCAGCGCCAGGCCCAGCGGTTTGTGGATGGCCCGCAGCGCCTTTGTGACGGGCAAAACCTTCTTTGCGGGGATGTGGAGCACGTACTTGTTCAGCATGCGGAACCAGTAGGGCGCGGTGATCAGGACCAGAAGTCCGGCGGTAATGAAGCCGATGACGCGAAACATGTCTTTTCCTCCTTCGTTTGTGATTCAGATACACATTCCTCCCGCATTTGAAACGCGCGGCCCATACGCGCAATTCCGTCAAATGCTTCGAGATGCCGCTGGGCGCCGGGCGGGGAAAGCGCACGGCGATCTCCGACACGCGCAGAGGCCTATTAAAGGCCAGCAAATCCAGGATGGCGCGCCGGGTCACATCCCCCCCGCGCCCGGAACAGACCGTCGTTTGCCCCGGGCAACAAATCAGTTCATCCGCCCCGGATTTCGCCCCGAATTTTCACGAGAAAATTCAGAAATCCGGTTCCTCGTTCTCCCGCAATCGCTTACAGCGAAGCCGTAAGCGATTGCCCTGCGTCAGGGATGATAAAAGACCTGTTCCAGCCGATAGACCGTTCCGGTGGCGGGGTCGACGTCCATGACCATGACGTCCTTCATGAATTGATTCCAGCGCCCGACGACGGCGCTTCCGGCCTGGGTCTTTGCCGCGAACGCGACGCCGTTCGCCGCCTCGTAGTAGCCGAACAGCTCGTCTCCCGCGCGCCAGATGGTGTAGTTATGGATGCCCGCCTCGTCGAGCACCCGGGTCAGCTCCGGCCAGATTTCGTCGTGCCGCCGAACGTACTCGTCCCGCTTTCCGGGCAGAAGATGGGCCTTCCAAGCGAATCGTTCCATATGATCCCTCCCGCCTCAAAATAACCCATGGCCGCCTCTTTGTCAACCGCTATGCGCAAATGGCACACCGCCTTCAAATCCGATTGACAAGCGGCGGAAAAACGTCTATATTCAAAAAGGAAATGGCAAACCAACCAGGGAGGCATGGCTATGACGATTGGCGTACCACGGGAAATTAAGAACAACGAAAACAGGGTGGCCATCACGCCCGCGGGCGTGCATGCGTTGACGGTGCGGAACCACCGGGTGCTCATCGAGCGCGCGGCGGGCGAGGGAAGCGGCATCGCGGACGCGGAGTATGTCAAGGCGGGCGCGGAAATTTCCGACACCGCCCTACGGGTCTTCGCCGAGGCGGACGTGATCGCGAAGGTCAAGGAGCCGCTGGAGAGCGAATATGAACTGTTGCGCGAAAACCAGGTCCTCTTTACATACCTGCACCTCGCGCCCAATGCGCCGCTCACCAAGGCGTTGGTGGCCCGCGGCGTGACGGGCATCGCCTATGAGACCGTGCAGACGCCCGCCGGCGCGCTGCCCCTCCTTGCTCCCATGAGCGAGGTGGCGGGGCGCATGTCCGTTCAGGTCGGCGCGAACATGCTGCAAAAATACAACGGCGGCATGGGCGTGCTTCTGGGCGGCGTGCCGGGCGTCATGCCCGCGGAGGTCGTCATCGTCGGCGGCGGCGTGGTGGGCACCAACGCCGCGAAAATCGCCCTGGGCATGGGCGCGCGCGTCACGGTCATGGACATCAACCAGTCGCGCCTCGCGCACCTGGACGACGTGTTCGGCGGCCGCGTCGCCACCCTCGTCTCCAATGAATACAACGTGGCCGAGATGGTCAGGCGCGCCGATCTTCTCATCGGCGCGGTGCTCGTCGTCGGCGCGCGCGCGCCCAAGCTCGTCACCGAAGCCATGGTCAAGACCATGAAGATGGGCTCCGTCATCGTGGACGTGGCCATCGACCAGGGCGGCTCCGTCGAGACCATCGACCGCGTCACCACCCACGACAACCCCTGTTACGAAAAGTACGGCGTGGTGCACTACTCAGTCGCCAATATGCCCGGCGCAGTGCCCCGTACGTCCACCTACGCCCTCACCAGCGTGACCCTCCCCTACCTGATCTCCATCGCCGAAAACGGCGCGGAGGAAGCCATGCGCCGCGATCCCGCCCTCATGGCCGGTCTCAATACCTACCGCGGCAAAATCACCTGCGCCCATGTGGCGGACGCGCTGGGCGAAACGTACACGGCGGCGCGGGGGCTGGTGTAAGAGAGACCGGGAACGCTGGGGCTCTGCCCCAAACCCCGCGCAAGGGACGTTGTTTCCCTGAGAATCCCGGATTGGGTGAAAATGACATGTTTATCCGTCGGATCGGTCGGGGCCTATGCCCCGAC
>JAEYRW010000119.1 GCA_023435435.1 Bacillota bacterium
CGGCTGTACGGTGGAAAATCAGAAGCAGGCTGATTATCGCTTGCGTATTCTTTCAGATTTGCCCATAAAGCACAAGAGTATCATCTGTCAGCCTTTGATTGAGGGAATAGATATCAAAAAATATCTGCGTTGTGTCGAGCTGGTTGTTGTGGGCGGTGAATCGGACAGAAATGCCCGCTCCCTGGATTATGATTGGGTTTTGAATCTTCGTGAGCAATGCAGACGGCAGGAGGTTCGTTTTGCGTTTCGTCAATGCGGTACGCATTTCATCAAAGACGGAAAACAATATACATTGGCAGTAAAGGATTTATGCGCCCAGGCAAGAAAAGCAAACATTGACTTGTAATCTATGATACCGAACTTCATACGGTATAACAATTAGAAAAGCGGGCAAGGGTGGGGAAGTAATGCGGTTCGAGGATATAAAACATGAGATCGGGGACCAGCTAATGAACGGGATGCTGTTTGAAAAAGCAAAAGAATACGCAGAGGAATACATACGGAATCTGGGCCGAGGACGGGTGTCCCCGGATGAGGCGGCGATCTCTGCGCTGGGTGCTTTTGACGAGCCGCTGCCGGCCGAGCCGTCCGACCCAGAGGAGATGCTGGACGCGCTCCACGAAATAGGGGCGAGAGCGACCGTCGCGCAGAGCGGCGGGCGGTATTTTGGCTTTGTCAACGGAGCGAATTTCCCGGTGGCGATCGCCGCGAGGTGGATGGGCGACGCGTGGGATCAGAATAGCGCTCTCTACGTCATGTCCCCCATCGCCGCGAAGTTGGAAGAAGTATGTGAGAAGTGGGTCGTGCAGTTGCTCGGCCTGCCGCCGGAGACCGCGGCAGGGTTTGTTACGGGTTCTTCTGCCGCGACGACGTGCGCGCTCGCGGCGGCACGAGATGAGTTGCTTAGAAGGCAGGGCTGGGACATCCACGAAAACGGTCTCTTCGGCGCGCCACCGCTTCGCGTTGTTTTGGGCGCGCAGGCGCACTCGTCGGTGATAAAGGCGCTTTCAATCCTGGGGATTGGGAAGAGCCAGCTACACTGGGCCGAGGTGGACGGCGCAGGGCGGATCATCCCCGAGAAGCTGCCGACGATTGATGAAAACACCCTCCTCATCATCCAGGCTGGAAATGTAAACGGTGGTGCATTTGACCCGATGGGTCCCCTATGCGAGGTGGCGCAGCGGGCGGGCGCCTGGGTACACGTGGACGGCGCATTCGGGCTGTGGGCCGCGGCGTCAGAGACGAAGCGCGCGCTGATCAAAGGGTTTGAAAGGGCGGATTCTTGGTCCGCGGACGCGCATAAGACACTGAACGTGCCCTACGATTCGGGCATTGTGTTGGTCAGGGACCGCTCGGCGCTCGTCCGCGCAATGCAGGCGACCGGCTCCTATATACAATACAGTGAAAACCGGGACGCAATGCTGTATACGATGGAGATGTCTCGCCGTGCGCGGAGCATCGAGTTGTGGGCGACTTTGAAATACCTGGGAACAAGCGGTGTCAGCGCGCTGGTCGACGAGCTGTGCGAAAACGCGCGATATTTTGCAAAGCGCCTTTCCGAGTGCGGGTTTTTTATTGAAAACGACGTGGTGTTCAATCAGGTGCTTGTCCGATGTGAAACCGACGAAGAAACCACTGAAACGCTGAAGCGCATCCAGCTGGGTGGGGTGTGCTGGTGTGGTGGTGCGGTCTGGAACGGTCTAAGCGTAATCCGCCTCAGCGTGTCCTCCTGGCGCACAGGGCACGAGGACGTGGAAACATGCGTTGCGGAGTTTGTCCGCGCGAGGGATGCGTCTAGCTAACCTCCCGCAAGAAATTCCAATAGGTGTCCCATAAAGGAATGATAAGCTCGCACATAGCCATCGGAAGTGAAAGGATGAGCCTCCGTGCAGAAAGCCTCCCGAGCGATCACCTACAATCATCACAGTCCCCACAACCAGCCTCAGATTACCGTGAAGCCCGGCGAGGAATTCCTGGCCGAGACGGAATTGGCCACAGGTGGCTGGCTGCATGACGCCTCGGATACCTGGACGCCCGACAAGTCCTGCGCGCTCAACCCCACCGTAGTCATCGCCGTCGAGGGTGCGCGGCCAGGCGACCTACTGGCCGTGGACATTCTCGAAATCACCCCCGAACCCCTCGGCTACACCGGTTTTCTTGAGGGCATGCTGGCGCTACCCAGCCGCATTTACCCGCATCCCTACGGCCTAAACACGCGCACGGTGCGCATCGAAGATGGTTATGTCGTCTGGAGCGACCGCCTGAAGCTGCCTGTGCGGCCGATGATCGGTACGTTGGGGACCGCGCCAGAGGAGGAGTCGCTCTCCAACGCCAAGGGCGGACCGCATGGCGGGAATATGGACATCCAGGAGGTGCGCCCCGGAACGATCGTCTATCTGCCGGTTGAGACGCCGCTGGCGCTATTACACATCGGGGACGTACATGCGATGCAGGGGGATGGTGAAATCTGTAACTCGGGCGGCATCGAGTGCGCCGCGACCGTGCGGCTGCGCGTGCGCCTGGTCGATCGCCCGGCCGATATGAGATGCGTGCGGATGGAGGATGCAGAGTACCTGATGGCTGCCTGCTGCGATCGCACGGCGGAGGAATCCTTTCAGGGGGCTGCAGGCGAGTTGCTCCGCTGGATCGTCTCCGACTACGGCTATGCCGCTCCTGAGGCTTATCTCCTGATGGGGCAGGTTATGGAGGCGCGTGCCACCCAGTTCGTCAACCCCACCTCGTCCTACCTCTGCAAGATGCCCAAGCGTATCCTGGCCGCCGGCCGGTCCTGAGTGCCTCGCAAGGCATCTGGCTCTTTCGGAACTCTTCCGCTGCAGACAACATGCCGCCGGTGCCGAAGGCGGGTCAACGTTCTACAAAGGGTTATAAATGCAACCACGAGACAGGTAGAAAAGCCCATATAATGAGCGCTTTTAATGTCGTCTGCTGACTTTATAGGCCTCAATGTCTTGGGTTTGAGCCCATTTAACCCTATCAGGATCAAACGTTAAGCTTGATACAATGAAGCCTTCGTAGAAATACGGAGGTTTTTTGTTTGTAGATGCAGAATTGATGAGACTAAACATTGAGACGGGTAAGAAGATGCGGGGAACATAATTCGCGCCGTCAGAGAATGATTCTGTATTTCAGGGTGTTTTGGGCTTTATGTTGACCTTTCTGCGACCTTTTCTGGGGAAATTGAAAACCCCTGAATACCCCTACAGGTTGCCGTCCACGGGTATGAATAGTTATGCAAGGCTAGATCGGCATCCATCGTTCAGCCTCCAACCTTGAGCAAGCGATGTTCGTTGCAAATGAAGATGGGTTCAGTTTTGTCAATTTGATCCGCGAAGGACGCCTTTAGAGTTTTGTTTGAATAAACCGTTTATGGAGGGCGCGTAGGGGCCCCATACAGAGGCGCTAGCTGAGAGGCAATGAAATCCCACGCCTCATACATTCAGCGGCTTTTATGGCCCTTTGAAGCCCAGAACGATAGTACCTGGGTAAGTGTACATACGGCTGATTGAAGAGATGGGGTGAGGTGGGGCTACGAATGCCGATCCGATCGCAGATCAGCGCTACCGGCACGTTGAGCAAGAACCAATACATCGTAAAGCGCGGGCAGATTTGGCCCCACAGATTGAGCCAGCGGGCCGAATAATCCCACACGTTCCACATCAGCAGCCGGTTGACGGTCAGCCCGACCGTCAGCTCGGCAGCCGTGACCAGCGCAGCACCGGCAGCGCAGCGCGCCAGCAGCGGCCAATGAGCGGCGCGGCGGTGGATGTTCACCATGCCCAGCAGGCACAGCCCGCCAGTAAGGCCCATCGTCCAGTGGCTGTGGCCGCGCGCGAGCACCTCGATGCCCATGTAACCCAGCGCGCCAAAAGAAAACAACGAAACAGATTGCTTGACAGACAATGCGCATCCCTCCTTTTGCAGGAAGTATGCGCATTTCTGTGCCGGAAAAAACCGCAGTATATCGGCACAAAGATGTGCAAATTCAGATCAAGTGAGGTGACGACCATGTACAATGGCGGCGAGGCCGCTGACCAGATGATTTCCTACTCGTTCAAAGGTGGCGAAGTCCTGCTTCGGCTAACCGGCGACGGGGCGAAGCATCTGGCGATTTATCTGGCGAACCTTTTGAAGCAGGGCGGCCCCAGCAAGGGAACGAAGTCGTGGGCATCGGCCCGAACACACCTGTGCGCATGGATTGACCGCCGAATCGAACCGGGCACCTGTGGGGGGATGCCTTTTGTATTGGTAAGCATGGAATAATCGAGAACAACCGGAAAGAAGGTGAATCCAATGGAGGTAAAGGTCCCGCGTGACATATTGAAGTACGAGGAAGCTCTGTTCTTCGGACTTTCGCTCAGACAATTCCTCTTTTCGCTGTTAGCAGTCGGCGTAGCGGTTGGCGCGTATCTGCTTTGCAGCCCGTATTTGGCCACGGAGACGACGAGTTGGATCTGTATCGCAGCCGCCTTGCCTTTCGCGTTTTTGGGTTTCGTTCACTATAACGGCATGACCGCCGATCAGTTTGCGCGAACTTGGGTGCATTCGGAGCTGCTGTTTCCCAAGGTGCTGATCTACAGAGGCTCTAACCTATACATGGAGACCATTGAGCAAAGCCGCACCGAAGCGGCGCGGCCCAAACGCAAACCGCTCATCAAACTGTCCGACAAAAAGCAGGTCTTTCGGCAAACGGAAAAGCGACGCCGAGAAAAGGACTTCGAGCGGCGCGGGCGCAACATCTTCAAATTCAGAAAGAGAGGCAGGAACGCAAGATGAGACTGATTCAGACGCTGCGAAAGCGCGACAAAGAGCACTACCCGTTTCCCAAATCAGTGCAGCAGTGGATGCCGATCCGGCGGATATACGCGGACGGCATCTTCTTTTATGGGGGAAGGTTTTCAAAGACCTACCGTTTTTCTGACATCAATTACGCCATCGCCAGCAAAGAGGACCAGATGTCCATGTTCCTGAAATGGTGCGCGGTCATCAACGCGCTGGATGTGGGCGCGGCGATCAAACTGACGCTCTACAACCGGCGTGTCAACCGGGTGGACTACAGATATGACGCGGAAAGCCACATGCTCTACGTTGATCGCGTAGTGGACCGCGTGGACAAGGCGCTCATTGAGAAGCTGCCGAAGATGGAGATTAAGTTCCGATTCCCTAACCTATACCCGGGTACGCGGACGGTCATCGTGCTGAAACAACCCAAGACCGAAGGCAGTATCCGAAACGTCTACATGCCGGGCACCGTAACGCAGAAACTGCTAGCGCTGCGCGGCATGCAGGAGAAACTCAAGGCGGAATTGGGCACCGATGGCTATATGGATTATGATCTCATCATCTGTCAAGCCAACGGGCGTCCCATCATGACGGAGCATCTGAACAAGCGGTTCAAAGAAGTTCTCGTTGCGATGGGCGATCCCGACATCGACGCGGAGGGAATCGTGTTCCACAGCATCCGGCACACCAGCGCGGGCGTCAAGCTGAAGCTGTCCAAGGGCGACGTGAAGGCCGTTCAGGGCGACGGAGGTTGGAACACCCCGGACATGGTCACGAAGCGGTACGCACACATTCTGGACGAAGATCGCAGGAGCCTCGCGGTGGAGATGGAAGCAAAGTTCTATCAGAACGGCGCGGATGTTCCGCCCGATCCCCCAGTCCCGGCGGTTTCACAGAAACCGGAGGCGGAACCGGCTCCGTCTGCAGTCCCTGCGCTTGATGAAAATGCGCTGGCATCCCTGATCGCCGCCAACCCGAACCTGCTGATCAAAGTTCTTCAGTCCGTCCAGTTTGCTAATAAAGGCTGACTTTATTAGCAGATTGCGCGCGAGGTCAAAAAGCCGTATTAGCAAATGACCTTGAAAGGCACCCCGAAAGGGCGCTCGGAAAGCGGGTTTATTAGCAAGAGGCATGGTGCTTCGGCCTATCCAGAATGGATGAACGCTGGGAAATGTGAACACTCTTATTAGCAGACTTAACATTGTATTAGCAGATTTGAGAGAAAGGAAGAAAAAGGGAGAACGCCGAAAACCCAATGAAATCAAGGCTTTTGGCGTCCTGAATGGCGTTCCCGGCGGGATTCGAACCCACGGCCTGTCGCTTAGGAGGCGACCGCTCTATCCGGCTGAGCTACGGGAACTTATGAAATTGTGGGCCTGTCCCGCTTGCCTGAAAGCGAACACAGTAGGTTCTCTTAGGAGGCGGACGCTCTATCCGGCTGAGCTACAGGCGCATATGAAATTTTGAGTCTTGCCTTATCCGCCGAAAGCGAACACAATAGATTCTCTTAGGAAGCGGACGCTCTATCCGGCTGAGCTACGGAGACAAAAAGCGGCTGCCCGTCGGAGCAGACTGATACATTATGGCATAGCGCGCGGAGATTGTCAAGACCGATGTTGACTTTCCGTCAGGCCCGTGGTATACTGTGCAAAATTTCATACGCGACAGGCTAAGAAAGGGAACAGTAGCCGCGCGCCCGATTTTCAGAGAGAAGATGGCCGGTGAAAGTCTTCATGAGGGCGGCGGAGAAGGCGCCCTTGAGCCGCGGCTCGAACCGCAAAGTAGACGCCGCCGGGTGCTTCCCGTTACCGTGGAGCGGGGTATCGATTTTTTTCCGTACCCGTCGAGCGCAGTTCATCTGAATCAGGGTGGCACCGCGGATTTTTATAAAATTCGTCCCAGGCAAACGCTTGGGATGTTTTTTTATACGTCAAAAGGAGGAATCGGGCATGACAATGGATCAGATCGCGAAGTACGCAAACCACTACGGGTACATCTTTCAGGGCAGCGAAATCTACGGCGGACTCGCGAACACATGGGACTATGGGCCGCTGGGCGCGCGGCTCAAAAACAACGTCAAGGACGAATGGCGGCGCGCGTTCATCCAGTCGCGGGACATGAGCTTTGAACTCGACGCGTCTATCCTCATGAATCCCACGGTCTGGAAGGCGAGCGGGCACCTGGACGGCTTCACCGACCCGCTCCTCGATTGCAAAAACTGCAAGGCGCGCCACCGGGCGGACAATCTCATCGCGGCCTTCGACCCCGCCGCGCATCCGGACGCCATGACCCTCCCGGAGATGCTCGCCTTCATCCGCGAAAGGAGTGTGCCCTGCCCCCGCTGCGGAAAGCGGGATTTTACGGACATCCGCACGTTCAACCTGATGTTTTCCACCAGGCGCGGCGTCACCGAGGAAAGCGCGGACACCATTTACCTGCGCCCCGAGAACGCCCAGGGCGAGTACGTCAATTATCTCAACCTCGCGCGGGTGTGCCGCTGCGCCCCGCCGTTCGGCGTCGGACAAATCGGCAAGGCGTTCCGCAACGAAATCACCCCGGGCAACTTCACCTTCCGCACCATCGAATTCGAGCAGATGGAATACCAGATGTTCGTAAAACCCGGCACGGACGGGGCGCGCTACGAGGAGCTCAAGGAATACGCCATGAATTTCTTCGTCTCCCTGGGCCTTCCGCGCGAGAAGCTGCGCTTCCGCGACCACGAAAAGCTCGCCCACTATGCCAAGGCGGCGTGCGACATCGAGTACCTCTTCCCCTTCGGCTGGGGCGAGATCAACGGCACCCACAACCGGGGCGACTTCGACCTCTCGCGCCATCAGGCGTCCTCCGGCAGGAGCATGGAGGCCCGGGACGAGGTAACAGGCGAAAAGTACGTGCCACGCGTGGTAGAGTCCACCTGCGGGGCGGACCGTCTTGTGCTGGCGCTCTTGTGCGAAAATCTGGCGGAGGAGGAAGAAAGGCTGGTGCTCAAGCTCGCGCCCCGGCTCGCGCCCGTGAAGGTAAACGTTCTGCCCCTCGTGAAAAACCGGCACGGGGAGCGGGCGCACGCCCTTTACGAGGAAATCCGGCGCATCGTCCCAGCCTCCTACGACGAGGCGGGCAACATCGGGCGGCGCTACCGGCGCGGGGACGCGGCGGGCACCCCCTTCACCGCAACCGTGGATGACGAGACCCTCGAAAAAAACACCGTCACCCTGCGCGACCGGGACACAATGGCCCAGAGGACCGTCCCCGCCGACGCCCTCGCCGGCCTTCTCCGCGCCGCCGTTTCCCCGTGAGCCTTTCCGGGGCATAAAAAAACGGGACGTCAGCGGGAAAAGTACCGCGCCGCCCCAAGCAAAATCTGGTGCATGGCCTCCGCGCCGCCGTGCCCGGCGTCGTCCAGCACGTACAAATCCGAACGCGGCAGGGCCCGGTGAATCTTCCAGGCGACCGTCAGGGGCGAGGCGATGTCCATCCGCCCGCGAACCATGACGAGGGGAATCTCCGCGAGGTTTTGAATCCGGCCCGTAATGAAGTCGTCGGCCTGGAAGGCATAATTGCCGAAATAGTGGGTCACGAGCCGCGCAAATCCCAGCCGGAACCGATCGTCCCCGTAGCGGGCGCTGGGCGCGGCCTCGTTGCGGAGCGTGACCACACGGTCCTCCCAGGCGCACCACGCCCGGGAGGCGGGCATGTGCACGGCGGGGTCGGGGTCCGTCAGCAGCCGGTTGTAAAGGAGGGGAATGTTGTCCGCCGGTCCGATTCCCGGAAACGGGCGCGTGAACGCCTCGAATTCCTGCGGAAAAAGCTGCCCCATCCCGTGGGTGAACCATTGAATTTCATGGCTTCGGGTGGTCACCACGGCCCAGAGGATCATTTCGGCGACGCGTTCCGGGTGGCTGACGGCGTAAGACAGCGCCAGCGTCGAGCCCCAGGAGCCGCCGAAGAGCATCCACTTTTCGATGTCGAAAAGCGCGCGAAGCCCCTCGATGTCGCCGATGAGGTGCGCGGTGGTGTTTTCCGCCAGCGCCTCAACCGTGTCCCCGGCGTGGGGCGTGCTCCGGCCGCAGCCGCGCTGGTCGAACAGAATCACGAAGTACCTGGCGGGATCGAAAAACTGCCGCCAATACGCTGTCGCGCCGGAGCCCGGCCCGCCGTGGAGCACCAGCACCGGCTTCCCGGCGGGATTTCCGCACGTCTCCCAGTAGATCCTGTGGATGCCGCCCGTTTCCATCATGCCGTCCGCAAAGGGCCGCGCGTCCGCAAAAGACGGATGTCCCGCGCCCAGGGGACCGTGAATCATGCGCATTTCCTCCGGATGCCGAATTTTACCCCATGGTGGATCTGCGGGTGATCAGCGCGCAGGGAATGACCTCGTCCCCAACGGCGTCCTTTCCCGCGATGCGCGCGAGGGCGATTTCCACCGCGCGCCGGGCGATCGTCGCAACGTCCTGCCGGACGGTGGTCAGCGGCACCGGGGAGACCTCCGCGAACACGCTGCCGTCGAAGCCCGCCACGCGTACATTTTCCGGCACGGAGACGCCGCGCGTGCCCAGCGCGTTGAGCGCGCCGATGGCCATCATGTCGTTGACGCAGATGAGCGCGTCGGGCAGACGCTCCGCCGCCCGCACCCGGTCGTACGCGTTTTCATACGTCACCTCGCCCACGCGCCAGACTTCGCCCTTTTTCCCCGCCGCCCGGAGCGCCTCGAAGAATCCCGCCTCGCGCAAATCCAGCGTCTGGACGTCCGGGGGACCGGTGAGCAGCGCGATCTTCTCCATGCCGACGCCCGCCACATGGGCGGTGAGCGCCCGCATTCCGGTCCTGATGTCGCACATGACGCAGGGCCTGTCCACCCCGGGGTGCCGCGCGGTGGTGAACACGAGGGGCACGGGGCAGGCGGAAAGCCAGTCGAGGTAGGCCTCCTCCGCGATGGGCCGGTTCACCGGTGCCAGCAGAATCGCCTCCGCCCGCTGCTGAACGAGCTTTTTGAGCGCGCGCCACTCCGCCTCCACGGATTCGTTGGTGATGGAGATGGTCACATCGTAGTCCGGCGCCAGAGACGTCACGTGCTTGACCAGCGCCGCGAAGTACACATTTTCAATGTCCGGTACCACCAGCGCGATGGTGCCGCTCTTCCCCCGCACGAGCCCGCGCGCATATTCGTTGCGCACATAGCCCATCCGCAACGCCGTTTCCTTGACGCGCGAAATCGTCTCCCGGCTCACCGCGGAACTGCCGTTGAGGGCGAGGGAGACCGCCGCCGGGGAAAGGGATAGTTCCCGCGCGATGTCCTTGATGGTGACCGCCATGCGCGCCTCCTGAACCATTTCGTCGATGGCCTGATTTTACAGGAAAGCAACGAAGCTGTCAAGGCGCGTCAACCGGGGGTTGATGAAGCCTCCCCGCCGCGCCGAGCGCTTGCTTTTGTCCGGCGCTGGGATGTGCTATACTCGACATGACGGGAGGGAAAAGCATGCTGAACAGAGAGAATGTCGCGAAGCGGATCGCCTATCTGCGCAAAAAGCACGCGCTTTCCCAGGCGGCGCTGGCGGAAGCGCTGGCGGTGAGCACCCAGGCGGTGAGCAAGTGGGAGTGCGCCCAGTCGCTGCCGGACGTCGAGCTGTTGTTGGAAATGGCGCGGCTGTTCGGGGTATCGGTGGATTCGATTCTGGACGATGCGGAAGATGTGCCGCTGCCCCGGGCGGATTTGCCCCCGGGGCTGGGCGAAACCCAGCGGCGCGTGCTGCGCGCGGCGTCGCGGTTCTTCGGGGCGCAGGAGCTGGCGCTTCTGGCCGCGCAGACGGGCGGCGAACAGCTCGAGGTGCGGATCAAGATCGGAAGCGAAGAGGCCGCGCGCACGGCGGACGAGCTCCCCGACGGCGCGCTTGCGGGACTGTCCGCCGCCATCGCCGACGCGCTGGAGCCCGCACTCTCCCGCTTCGATAAGGGCCTCCGGCTCCTCGCCCCGCGCATGACCTGCCCCAAATGCGGCGCGCGGGTTTCCATGAAGATCGCGGGGGAAAAGGCGTTCCTCGCGTGTGAAAGCGGGCACCAATACGAGCTCATCGACGGCGTGCCCGACTTCGACACCCGGGAGATTCCCGGGGAGTACTGGTCGGTGTTTTTCAAAAATTACGAGAAGTATTGCGAAATGAAGAGACGCGTCTCCGGTGTTTTTCGCGGAATGGACTTCGAAACCTTGATCTGGGGGGAGATCGAACGGCGCAGGCCGAAGATGATCCTCGACATCGCCTCCGGCGCGGGGGACTGCGTGGGATTTTATGCGCGGCATATCTCCTGGCCTTGCGTGGTGGTACTGGCGGACATCAGCTGCCGCATCCTGAAATACGACCGGATGTGGCTTCGCGAACACCTCCACAACCCCAACGTGCGCTTCGCCCACGTGGCGTGCGACTGCGCGAAGCTTCCCTTTGCCGACGAAACGTTCGACTGCGTGACCTCGCTGGCGGGCTTCGAGAGCATGCAGAATAAATGCATGGACGGCCTCCGGGAGGCGCGCCGCGCGCTGAAAGAGGGCGGAAGCTGTCTGTATACCGCGCTGAAGGTCATGGGCGACAAAAATACAGCGAAATGGATGAAGCTGATCGAAGAAATGGACGACCCGGACGTGCGCGGGCTTGATTATCTGACGCGCGAGGATTGGCTCCGCCGTGCCAACGAAGCGGGCTTCACGCGCACGGAGACCACCCACATGACGGACGAATTGGAAGCGCCCGCGATGGGTGGATTCCCGTACACCGACAGCGTCATGCAGTGGACGGCCCGGGATTTCTGCGTCTCGGAAAAATGACGCTCTCCGTTCTTTCGTGCCGCACGGTTGAAAAAACATGCTTTTCCGCGTATAATGGGGCTACAATCAAATAGGCGCAAGGATAAAAACACAGTCCCGGCCGGTAGTCCGGGCGCAGAAATATCTGTCAGTAACCTGCCTCCTCGGTTGTCCGTTCTTTGCCGCAGAAACGAGGGGCAGTTGTTATGCAAAAAACCGAAAGCAAGCTGACGGTATTTTTCGATGACCCGTTCTGGGTCGGGATCTATGAGCGGATTTCAGACGGACGGCTCGAAGTCTGCGAAATCACGTTCGGCGCGGAGCCGAAAGACTACGAGGTATATGAATTTCTCCTGCAAAACTGGAACGGGCTGCGCTTCAGCCCACCCGTCAAGGCCGACGCCGGACGGGAGGTGAAAATCAATCCCAAGCGGATGCAGCGCGCAATCAGGAAACAGCTCGACGCGCAGGGCGTCGGGACAAAATCGCAGCAGGCGCTAAAGCTCCGGCGGGAAGAAGGCAAGGCCGCCCGGAAAGAGAAAAGCGGCAGGCAAAAAGAAGAGGAAAAGCAGCGGCAGTTTGAACTGCGGCAGCAAAAACAGAAAGAGAAGCACAGGGGCAGATAGGCAAACCGCCCGTGGCCTCTCCCTCTTGGGGGGACGCCTTTTCATCATTGCCCTTTCGGTTTATAATATACCCAATAAGACCGCAAAGGAAGTGAACCAGCATGAAGGCAGTGAAACAATACGAACTGACAAACGGGGTCTCGATCCCGTCCATCGGATTTGGAACCTGGCAGATTCCCGACGGCCCGGTGGCGGCGGACGCTACGCGCGCGGCGCTCGAGATGGGCTACCGGCACATCGACACCGCGGCCATCTACGGAAACGAGGAGAGCGTGGGCAGGGGGATCATTGAATCCGGCGTTGCGCGCAAGGACATTTTTCTCACCACCAAGCTCTGGAACGAGATGCACGGCTACGAGAACACGAAACTCGCGTTCGAGGAATCCCTGAAACGGCTCAAGACGGACTACCTCGACCTTTACCTCATCCATTGGCCCAATCCGGCGAAGTTCCGCGATTCCTGGAAGGAAAAGAACGCGGGCTCCTGGCGCGCCATGGAGGAATTCTACCGGGAGGGCCGCATCCGCGCCATCGGCATTTCCAACTTCCACCGGCACCACATCGAGGCGCTTCTGGAAACCGCGGAGATAGCGCCCATGGTCAACCAGATCCGGCTCTGCCCCGGCGACACCCAGGAACCCCTCGTGGATTTCAGCCGCGAAAAGGGAATGCTGCTCGAAGCGTACAGCCCCCTGGGCAGCGGCAAAATTTTCGAGGTGCCGGAAATCGTCGAAATCGCCCGGAAACACGGGAAAACCGTGGCGCAGATTTGCGTGCGCTGGAGCCTCGAGCGGGGCTATCTGCCTCTGCCCAAGTCCAAGACGCCCGAACGCATCCGCGAAAACCTCGAGGTGTTCGACTTCGAGCTCACCGATGCGGATCACGGGATCATCGCGGGCCTCACCGGCTGCGTCGGCTTCTCGTCCGACCCGGACACGCGTCCCTTCTAAGGAGGAAAGCATGCTGAACTTTGATTTTTATTCCCCGGCGCGCCTCGTCTTCGGGCGGGGCGAGGAAGACCGGATCGGCGAACTGCTGAAGCCCCACGCGAAGAAGGTGCTCCTCCACTACGGCGGCGGAAGCATCAAGAAGAGCGGGCTTTACGACCGCGTCGTCAAATCCCTCCAAGGCGCGGGCGTTTCCTTCGTCGAGCTGGGCGGCGTGAAGCCCAATCCGCGGCTGGCGCTGGTGCACGAGGGCATCGCGCTCTGCAAGAAGGAGGGCGTCGACCTCATCCTGGCGGTGGGCGGCGGCAGCGCCATCGACTCGGCCAAGGCCATCGCCATGGGCGTCTACTATGACGGCGACGTGTGGGACGTGTACGAGGAGGGCAAGGAGATCGCAAAGGCGCTTCCCGTGGCCACGGTGCTCACCATTCCGGCGGCGGGCAGCGAGGCCAGCGGCGACACGGTGATCACCAACGAGGAAAAGCAGCTCAAGTACGGCTACGGAAGCCCGCGCCTGCGGCCCCTTCTGAGCATCGTAAACCCCGAGTTGTTCTTCACGCTCCCCAAGAATCAGATCGCCAACGGCGTGGCGGACATGATGAGCCATGTGTTCGAGCGGTATTTTACCAATACCCTCCACACCGACTTGACCGACGCCCTTTGCGAGGCGACCCTCAAGACCATCATGAAAAACGCGCCTCTGGTTCTTTCCGATCCGGCGGATTACGACGCGTGGAGCGAAGTGGGCTTCTCGGGCACGGTGGCGCACAACGGCCTCGTGGGCATGGGCCGCCAGCAGGACTGGGCGTGCCACGGCATGGAGCACGAGCTCTCCGCCCTCTACGACGTGGCTCACGGCGCGGGACTGGCGGTTCTGACGCCCGCTTGGATGACCTACGTCTACAGGGACAACATCCCCATGTTTACTCAGTTCGCCCTGAACGTCATGGGCGTGGAGGGCTCGCTCCGGGACCCGGAGGCGCTGATCCTCGAAGCCATCGACCGGCTCAGGCGGTTCTTCCGCCGCATGGGTCTGCCCGGCACGCTCGCGGAGCTCGGCATCGGGCCGGAGAAGCTGGAGCTCATGGCGAAAAAGGCCACCGGCGCGGCGTTCGGCGACGAGCATCCCATCGGCGGGCTCAAGAAGCTTTTCTGGCAGGATGTGCTTGCGATCTACAATCTGGCGCAATAGAGGGCGTAAAACGGGGGCGGCCGAATCGGCCGCCCTTTACATTATTCCCCAGCTAATGTGAACGCAAACGTCAGCGTCTTTTCCGGCTCCGCATAGACCATCTCCCGCGCGGTGTACGCGACGTCGCAGAGCGGAATCGAAATCTCGTATTTTTCGCCCGTCCCAAACTCCGCGATGCTTACGGGCGCGTTGTAGTCCCACTGCTGACCCGCCGCGTTTTCGACACCGCTGTCGATGCCATATGCCGCGCGGCCGTCGACGGAAAGCGTCGGTGCGGACGTCCAGTTGTATCGGCTGCCACTCACGTCACCCTCCACCTTATAGGAAAGCTGCAGGCGGTCGGTGCCGTTCACATACGTCAGGGAGGTGAGGGTCACGGTCACGCCGTCGAGCTCCTGGGAAAGGCCCATGGACGTCAGATCCTTGTAGACGGTGGCGCCGTACGCGCCGTACAGTGCCGCGCTCATCCCGTCCGCCTCCTCGGCCCACGCCGCCATTTCGTCCGCATCCGCCGGAAGCGTAAACGTGCCCCCTGTCCAGTTGACCTTGCATGCGACCCGCCTGGGCGTCCAATCATCCAGAACCACGTCGAAGGCAATGAGGGATTCCTCGGGCAGATTCTCCGGGTTGCGCCCCAGGGCAAAGCTGGACACGTTTTCGTACACGCCGTCCGCAAACGCCTCAATGCCCGGCTGCCCGTCGCCCGCGCAGATGCCGTCCACGGTGACGTTGCTGATTTTGATCCCGCCCAGATCCTCGAGGTTCGCGGCCTTGAGGCCGGAAACGGAATAGACCAGCGTGATGGCATCGTCCCGATACAGAAATCCGGTAAGGGTAAACGTCCGGTCCAAAATGGCCACATCCAGACCCACGGGAAGGGCGCTGGCCGCGCGGTCGGCTTCTTTGTCCCGGGCCGCCTGAACGTGCGCGGCGATTGCGGCGTAGACGTCCCGCGCCTGGGCGAATGCCTCGGTGTACGCCTGATCCGGATCGTAGGAAAAGGGGATGGAAAGCGCCTCACCGCCGATGTCGGCCTTGAGTTCCAGTTGTTTTGCATCGTCCCACGCCCAATCGGAAAGATCGAACCGCAGCTCCGTCCGTTGCACGCCGTTGTCCTCGTAAGAATCGCGCATGGGAATTTCAGTTCCGTCCACCACAAGCGTATATTTCACGGCGGCGGGATCGAACGCGGGGTTTCCCGCGCAGGCAATCACCAGGGATGCCTCGCCCGCGCCCGCCGCGCCCGTTTCATCGGCGGCCCGGACGCGCACAGAGGTGACGGTCATGGTTGCGCCCAGAATTTCCGCATAGGCGCTTACCTCGTTGCCGCGCCGGAGGGAAAAAATCATGCCCGCGTAGGCCTGCACGTTCACATTGGGCGCGGCGGTCGCTTCCGATTCCAAATCCGCGTAGGGAAAAGGGGTCGCAGCCAACGCCGCCACGGGGGCTTCTTCCGCCGCCGGAACGGTAGGCACGAGGGCCTCTTCCGCTTCCGCGGCCATGGGCGCAGACGCTTCCTCCTCTGTCGCGGCATTGGGCATGAGGGCCTCTTCCGCTTCCGCGGCCGTGCGCGCAGGCGCTTCCTCCCCTGTCGCGGCGGTGCGCACGGGGGCTTCTTCCGCCACGGTGCCGGTCGCCGCGGATGTTTCTTCCACCATTGCGACAGTTGCCGCCGTTGGTATGGGCGTCGTTCGCGCGGCGGCGGCAACGTTTGGGTCTCGCGCGCCGCGCGTCGCGCGCAGAAAGGGTGGCAGGGCGAGGGCCAGAAACAGCGCGGCGGCCACCGCCGCAGTCGAGAGCGCCAGCTTCCCGTAGGAAGCCCCTTTTCGGGGCGGCAGGCTGTCCAACGTTCGTTCGATCCTTGCGCGAAATCCCTCGCCGGGCTCCCAACGCGCGGCGCGAATCCGCTTTCTCTCCAAATCACGCTTCGTCGTCATGTTCATATCCCTCCAGTGCGCCCCGCAGTTTTGCGCGGGCGCGGAACAGTCTTGTCTTCACCGTGTTCGCGCGGATGCCCAGTGCGCGCGCGACTTCGTCCACGGACATGTCCTCGAAATAATAAAGCACCGTGCATACCCGCGACTTTTGATCCAGCGCTTCCACGGCGCGCCGGACATCCATGTGCTCCGCGACGCGCTCCCCCCGGGCGGGCACGTCCGTAAGAAGCGGCATGCCCCGCGCGCGCTTCTTTTTGCGGGTCATGTTGATGGCAGTGGTGATGGCGATCCGGGTCAGCCACGTCTTAAACAGCGATTCGTCCCGCAGGGTGTGAAGCTTCGCCCAGCCCTTAAGAATCGCCTCCTGCACGCAGTCCTGGGCGTCCTGGTCGTTTAACAGGATCGCGCGTGCCGCAGCGTACAGCGTGCGGTCGGACGCGCGCACCAGTTCCGCGAACGCCCGCTCATCCCCCGCCGCCGCCAGGCTCACCAGCCGGTGCACCGCCATGGTCATGCGCAACCCCTCCGTTTCCCTTTGAAGATCTTCGCCCATTAGACAGCCCGCGCCCGGGCGCGGTTCGATTTTTCCCATAAAAAAACCCGCCCATCGCGCGGACGGCGGGTTTTTGACTACGCGCGCTCCACCGCGTAGCGGAGAAGTACCACGCCCGAGCCCTGACAGGTGCGCGCCTCGAGGAGGCGCAGGGATGCGTCGGGGGCCTCGTCGAACAGCTTCGTGCCCGCGCCGCCCACCAAGGGGAAGATCGCCAGGTGAAGCTCGTCCACGAGGCCGGCCCTGAGAAACGAATTCCACATGATCCGCCCCGCGAGGATGAGGATGTCCCGCCCGGGACCGGCCTTCTTTTCCGAAAGCCAGGCGTTCGCCCGGGCGACCCGGACGATCTCGGCCTCGCCCCAAGGCGCCGTCTCATCGGCCGCAATCTTGTCCGAGACCACGGATTTTTCGATTTCGTCCATCCGGCGGGCGATGGCACGGCGGATTTCGGTGGCCTCGGCGTTGTGCTCGCGCCCGTGCCAGTAGTCCCGGAAGCCCATGAAATTAACCCTTCCGCTCAGAAGGAGGGTATCCGCATGGAGGAGCCGTTCATAATTAGACCGGTCGAACGTCTCGTCTCCCGCGTAGGCCGGGTGCATGTGGCGGAAGAGCGCGCCAAGATCCCGGTTTTCGCCTTCGTAGAAGCCGTCCACCGACACCATGTTGCTGACGATGACCTTGCGCATATGCTACCTCACAATGCCGTACACGCGTTGGACCTCCTGCACGAAGAGGATGCCCCTTCCCGGCTCGTCGATCCGCGCGTCCGTCCGGATGGCCTCGACGATGGCGTCCGTCTTTTCCACCTCGGCGAGGATGAGCACCATTTCCTTCTCCGGCTCGATGTCCATGTAAAACAGCTTCTGGGTCTCGTGGACGCCCGAACCCCGGGCATTGATGATGGTGCCGCCCTTGGCGCCCGCCTTGGCCGCCGCGTCGATTACCATCTCCGCGTTGCCCTTTTCCACAATCGTCGTGATCGCGTGAAACATGATCGGAACCTCCCCGTCCCCCGTCTGTTCTGCCTCCCCGCAGTTGCGGCTGCCCGCAAGCACGGCCACCTTCGTCGTAAACGCGATGCCGTGGTTGGGCTTCGAAAGCGCCAACTCCTCGTCGAGTCCCTTAAGAACCCGGCGCGCCGTCGCTCGCCCGACGATGACGTGCACGATCTCCTTGCGCGTATCGGTGAGCCCCAGAAAATCCAGAAGCCGTCCCCGCGCGGTGCCTTTTCCCAGGAGAACCGTGCCCCCCTGCGCGCCCAGCCGGCGCGCGATTTTGAGAACGCGGCTTCCCTGCCCGCCGGATACGATGGCGCAAATGCGCTCCAGATTGCATTCGTTCGTCATCATGCCTTGCCCTCCCGCCTTCCGGTCGTCAGCTTGAAGATTCCACCCAGAATTTGCAGGGCGATAAGCGGCGTCAGCGCCACCATGGCGATCATGCCGAAGCCGTCCGCCACCACGCTCGCCCCTTCGATGGCGTCCGCCGCGCCTTGGGCGAAGGCGAGGATGAACGTTGCGGTCATGGGCCCTGAGGCCACCCCGCCCGAGTCAAACGCGATGCCCACAAAGAGCTTGGGCACAAAGAACATGAGCAGAACTGAAATCGCGTAGCCGGGCAGAAGATAGTGCCACAGCCGGATGCCTGGCGTCGCGATCCGGAGCATCGAAAGCGCCACCGCCGCGCCCACGCCGAGGGCCAACGTCATCAGCACAATGCGCCGCCGGACGTAGCCGCTCGTCACGTCCTCGATCTGGTCCGTGAGGACGTGCACCGCGGGCTCGGCCAGAATCGTCACGAAGCCCAGGAGGAATCCCACCGCCACCAGAGGCGCTTTGGATTCGAACGACGCGATCTTTTCGCCCAGCACCAGCCCCACGTCCATGAAGCCGTTGTTCACCCCGCTGAGAAAAAGCGTCAGCCCGATCAGGGTGAACAGCAATCCCACCGCGATCCGCGCCAGCGTCTTTTTCGGCGTGCGGATCAGGAACAGCTGCGAAAGGGTGAACAGAATCACGATGGGCGATAGCGCGATCAGAATCTCCAGGGCGATGTGCCCCAGGGATTGTATGAACGGCCAGATGATTGTATCAGATTCGAGGCCGCCTGTCGAGACCTCACCGGCGATCCCGGCGCGCCCGCGCACAATGGACATCGCCATCACCGACAGAATCGCACCCACCGAGGCGATGGCCACCAGCCCGAACGAGTCCTTCTCAGAGCCCTTGGAATCCTTCTCCATGGCCGACACGCCCACCGCCAGCGCCAGGATGAACGGCACCGTCATGGCTCCCGTGGTGGCCCCCGAGGCGTCAAACGAGATGGCCAGAAATTCCTGCGACGAAAAAAACGCCAGTGCCAGAACGGCCAGATAGCACGCCGTCAAAAGCCTGTACAGCGGAATGGAAAATACGATGCGCAAAAGCCCGATGGTCAGCATCAGGGCAATGCCCGCCGATACCGCGATCACGATGGAGAGCTTCGAGATCGCCCCGCCCGTCACCGCCTCCACCTGGCTGGCCAATATATGAAGATCCGGCTCCGCAATGGAAACAAAGAACCCCAGGATCAGTCCGCCCGCAATCACCACCCAGAGCCTGTTGGTCTTCGCCACCGCCCGGCCCATGATCCGGCCGATGGGCGTGATGCCCATGTCTACCCCCACGAGGAACACCGAAAGGCCCACCGTCACCAGAAACGTCCCCATCAGGAAGCGTCCCAGGACCATGTTTCCCACGGGCGCAATGGTGAAATGAAGGATGATCACGATGACCGTGATCGGAAGAACCGAATACAGGACCTCCTTCGCCTTTTCCGCAAGCACGTTCAATCGCGTTCCCCCCTTCCCGGTGATCCCCTTGATTGTAACAAACTCCCACGCGCCCATCAACCAACCCCGTGTTAACGAAAACGCAAAAAAATGCTTGACGCGGGCGGAAAAACATGTATAATTAAGATTAAGTCCTAATAAGATGAACGGGAGGGCGCGGATGGGTTTTCGGGAAATGCTGCGGGCGGGTGCGGGAATATTGCTTTTGCTGCTGGGTTTCATCGGGCTTTTTCTGCCCGTCTGGCCGACGACGCCGTTTGTGCTGGCGGCGTTCGGGTGTCTGGCTTCCGCGCCGCGGCTGCGGGCGCTGATCCTGCGCGTTCCTCTTTTCAGGGAATATCTCGAAAATTACCGTGCGCGGCGGGGCCTCAAAAGGAGGACGGTGGCCGCGAGTCTTGTTTTTCTGTGGGGAATGCTGGGCCTGTCGGTTTTCCTGACGCGGCAATTCTGGCTGGCGCTTCTGCTGGCGGGGATTGGCGCGGCGGTGACGGTTCATATTCTGATGGTCGCGAGGCCGAAGGAGGATCACAGGGATGGCGGGTGAAAAGAAGCGGGTTTTCGGGGTTTTCGAGGCGGTATTTGACATTCTCTATCTCGCGTTTGCGCTGGGGCTGGGCGTTTACATGCTCCGGACGTCGTCCGGCGGCCCGCGGACGCTGGCGGGCGTCATGGCGCTGGTGCTCGCGGGCGGCGACGCGTTTCACCTGGCACCCCGGATCGCCGCGATCTGGGCGGGAAGCGAGGCGCGCTTCGTGCGCGCGCTGGGCATTGGGAAGTTCATAACGTCCATCACCATGACCGCGTTCTACGCGCTTTTGTGGCACCTGGGGATGCGCCTCATCCCGGGCGTCCACGCACTTTGGACGGACATTCTCTACGCGCTTTTGATCATCCGGGTGGCGCTGTGCCTGCCCGCCGACAACCGCTGGCTGTCCGAGAAGCCGCCCGTCAAGTGGGGCGTCATCCGCAACGTCCCGTTCTTCCTCATGGGGGCGCAGGTGGCGGTGCTGTTCCTCATGGGCGACGCGCTGCCGCTGATGCCGCTGGCCATTTTGCTGAGCTTCCTCTTTTACATTCCGGTGGTGCTTTTCGCCAACGAGCATCCCAGGATCGGCATGCTGATGCTGCCCAAGACGCTGGCCTACGTCTGGATTCTGGTGATGTGCGCCAAGAACGTAAATTGAATTTGGCGGGGCGGGCAAACCGTCCGCCCCGTCCATTCCAAATATTGATAAAGGAGGTTGACCATGGACGAATACAAAAAGCTGACCAACGAAGTGGGCGCGCCCGTCGCCGACAACGAGAACGCCATCACCGCCGGCCCGCGGGGGCCCGTGGTGATGCAGGACGTCTGGCTCATGGAAAAGATGGCCCATTTCAACCGCGAGGTGATCCCCGAGCGGCGCATGCACGCCAAGGGTTGGGGCGCTTACGGAAAGCTCACCGTCACCCGCGACATTTCCATGTACACCAAGGCGAAGGTGCTCCAGCCCGGCGCCGTCACCGAGACCTTTACCCGATTTTCCACCGTGGCGGGCGAGCGCGGCGCGGCGGACTGCGAGCGGGACATCCGGGGCGTGGCCACCAAGTTTTACACCCCTGAGGGCAACTGGGATTTGGTGGGCAACAACACCCCGACCTTCTTCATCCGCGACGTACACAACTTCTCAGACCTCAACCGCGCCGTGAAGCGCGATCCCCACACCGGGCGGCGCTCCGCCCAGAACAACTGGGACTTCTGGACGCTCCTGCCCGAGTGCTTCCATCAGGTGACGGTAGTTATGTCGGACCGGGGCATTCCGGCGTCGTTTCGAAACATGCACTTCTACGGCGAGCACACGTTCTCCCTCTACAACGAAAAGAACGAGCGCGTGTGGTGCAAGTTCCATTTCCGCACAAAGCAGGGCATCAAGAACCTGACCAATGAGGAAGCCGCGCAGATCAACGGCATGGACCGGGAACACCACGGCAAGGATCTCTTCGACGCCATTGAGCGCGGCGACTTCCCCAAGTGGGGCATGTACATACAGGTCATGACCGAACAGCAGGCAAAGAACCACTACGAAAACCCGTTCGACATCACCAAGATCTGGCCCCACGCGGAGTATCCCCTCATCGAGGTGGGCGAGTATGAGCTGAACCGCAATCCGGAAAACTACTTTGCGGAAGTCGAACAGGCAGCCTTCACCCCCGCCCACGTGGTGCCGGGCATCGGGTTCTCCCCCGACCGGTTTTTGCAGGGCAGACTCTTCTCCTACGGCGACGCGCAGCGCTACCGCCTGGGCGTAAACCACAACCTGATCCCCGTCAACCGCGCCAAGTGCCAGGTGAGCGAGTACCACCGGGACGGCGCCATGCGCGTGGACGGCAACTACGGCGCGACCCCCGCCTATTCGCCCAACAGCGGCCAATATTGGACGGCGCAGCCCGAGGTGGCCGAACCGCCGCTTGAAAACGAGGGTGCGGTGTGGCGCTACGATCCCAAGGACGACCCCACCGACGACTGCTTCCGGGCGGGCGGCAATCTCTGGCGGGTCATGACCGAGGACAAAAAGCAGATGCTCATCGAAAACACCGCCTGCGACATGGCGAGCGTAACCAAGAACATCAAGTACCGCCACGCCGTGCACGCTTTACACGCCGACCCCGAATACGGGCGGCGGCTCACCGAGGCGCTGGGGCTCTGTCCGGACAAGGTCGCGGAGCTCGCACAGCTAACAAACAATGACTTGAATCAGGCGACGCTTTCCGATACAATCATGTAATGCGCAAGCGCAAATAGACGATCCGGGGGCATGCCCGATGAAACAGCGCTCGACGAGGCAGCGCAGGCTGGTCTTCGACGCGGTGCAGGCGATGCGGGAACATCCCACCGCCGACCATATTTATCTCAAGGTGCGCGGGGACGACCCGCACATCAGCCGCGGCACGGTCTACCGCAACCTCAACCTGCTGGTGGAAAACGGCGAGGTGCGGCATGTGCGGCTGCCCGGCGTCGACCGCTTCGACTGGCGCACGGACCGCCACTACCACATCGTCTGCGCCCGCTGCGGCAAGGTAGTGGACGCGCCCGTGGACTACGAGAGCGCGGACGACGAGGCCCTGGAAAAGGCCACGGGTTTCGAAATCAGGGGCCACATCAAGGTCTTCGAGGGCCTGTGCCCAAAATGCCGCGCGGAGCTGCGGGAAACGTAGCCCGTTCCGGCCGACGCAACCCTGACCGCCCGCGATCCGGATGGAGCGCGGGCGGTTTTTTTGTGCCCATCTATCCCCCCGCCGGCGCGTGCTCGGAGAGGGTAAACACATTCCGCGCGCAGCGCAGAAGCCCGTCCCGCGCCATTTTCGAGATTTCGTTGGACAGCGCGGAGCGATCCACGCCCAGATAGTCCGCCAGCTGCTGACGGTTAAACGGAATTTCGAACCGGCAGCTTCCCTGCCGAATGGCCTGGTAGGAAAGGTAAGCAAGAAGCTTTCCCCGGATGGTCTTGGGCGAGATGTGGAACATCCTGCGCGTCAGGACGAGATTCTTCTGCGCCGTGGCGGCGAGAAGATTGCTGACCAGCCGGTTGTGGTGGACGCACGCGGACGAGCATGTGGTCATGACGCGCTCCACGTTCAGAAAAAGCGCCTCGCAGCTTTCCGCCGCCACCACCTCCACCATGAGCGGCTCCCCCGGCGCGCACGCGTATGCCTCCGCGAACGACTGCCCCGGCCCTACGTGGTCGATGACCGTGCGGTTGCCCCACACGTCGTCGGATTCGATGGTCACGCCCCCGGTGAGCACCAGCCCCATCTCCGCCACAGGCTGCCCCGCGCGGAGAATCCGCTCTCCCTTCTTATAGGCGCGCACATGCGCCTGAAGACAGCGAAGCATCTCCTCCAACTCGCCCGGCTCGATCCCCCGGAACAGCACGGACTTGGAAAGCATCGAAAAATTCATCATCATTTTCTCCGTTCTGTTGTTTTTACAACAGACTTGTTGTCTGGATTTTAGTATACTGCGAACGGAAAGTCAAGAGAAAGAGGAAAAAACATGATTCGCAAGGTCATTCAGATAGACGAAGAAACGTGCAACGGCTGCGGGCTGTGCGCGAAGGCGTGCCACGAGGGCGCCATCGGAATGGTAAACGGAAAGGCGAAGCTTCTGCGCGACGACTACTGCGACGGGCTGGGCGACTGCCTCCCGACGTGCCCCACGGGGGCCATCACGTTTGTCGAGCGCGAAGCGGCGGCCTACGACGAGGCTGCGGTGCGCGCGAACCGGCTGGCAACCCACGCGGGCGGCTGTCCGGGAAGCCGGGCGGCGACGTTCGCCCGGGGCGAAGCGACCCCGGCGTCCGCTTCCCGGGCGGCATCCGAGTTGCGTCAATGGCCGGTGCAAATCAAGCTCGCGCCCCTTTCCGCCCCGTACTTTGACGGCGCGCATCTGTTGGTGGCGGCGGACTGCGCGGCCTACGCCTACGGAAGTTTCCACGCGGATTTCATCAAAAACAGGGTGACGCTCATCGGCTGTCCCAAGCTGGACGGCGTGGACTATTCCGAAAAGCTCACCGCGATCATCGCCCGCAACGAGATCAAAAGCGTGACGGTGGTGCGCATGGAGGTACCCTGCTGCGGCGGGCTTGAGATGGCTGTGAAGCGGGCGCTTCAGGAAAGCGGCAAATTCATTCCCTGGCGGATTGTGACCATCTCCGCCGACGGACAGATTCTGGAGGATTGAAGAATGAAGGCGAAAACGTACAGGATGAGCCCGGCGGCGGGCAAGGTGATCGAGCCTGTGGTGCGCGACGAAAACGCCCACATCATGCACATGGTTTTGCCCGCGGGCGAAGGGCTGCCGGTACACGAAACCAACGCCAACGTGTACATGGCAGTGCTTCAGGGAACGCTGACCATTGCACTGGACGGCGAAACACAGACGCACCCCGAGAAAACCGTTCTTAACATTCCCATGGGCATTGAAATGAACGCCCGGAACGAGAACGGGGAAACGCTGGAGCTCATGGTCATCAAGGCACCCGCGCCGGGGGCGCAAATCTGACGGGGAGGACTTCTGAAATGAAGGCATTTGTGAACGAGGACTGCATCGGCTGCGGGCTGTGCGAGAATCTCTGCCCGGAGGTATTTCATATGACGGACGCGGGCGTCGCGGAGGCGGTGGACGAGGTGCCCGCGGGCGCCGGGGACGCGGTCAAGGAAGCGCGGGATTCCTGCCCCGTAAGTGCCATTACGGTTGAGTAAGGATTGGGAGGAAGAAAAATGGATCAGAAGATGTTTTGCTTTCAGTGCGAGCAGACCGCAGGCTGCGCGGCCTGCACCGGAAACGCCGGCGTGTGCGGCAAGCCCGCGGACGTGGCAAACCTGCAGGACGAGCTGACCGGGGCGCTCATCGGCCTCGCGGTGGCGGCGGAGGGAAAACCCGCGTCCGAATCCGCGGACCGGGCAATGCTCTCGGGCCTGTTCACCACGGTGACCAACGTGAACTTCTCCGCCGAGACAGTGTCCGAAATGGCCGGCCGCGTGCGCGCGGAGGCGACGAAGCTGGGCGGCGGCTGCGCCATGTGCTGCGGCGCGGAAGCGTACGACATGGAGGCCGTCTGGAAGGCGGATGAGGACATTCGCTCCCTCAAGGCGCTGATCCTGTTCGGGCTGCGCGGCATGGCGGCCTATGCGTATCACGCCATGGTGCTCGGCTACCGGGACGAGACTGTGAACGCTTTCTGCTACGAGGGCCTGCGCGCCGTCGCGAAGGAAAACACCATGGACGCGCTTCTGCCGCTGGTTCTCAAGACCGGCGAAATCAACCTCAAGTGCATGGAGCTGCTCGACCGCGCCAACACCGAGACCTTCGGCACCCCCGCCCCCGCCTCCGTCACTATGAAGGTGGAAAAGGGCCCGTTCATCGTAATCTCCGGCCACGACCTGTACGACCTGAAGCTGCTGCTCGAGCAGACCCGGAATAAGGGCGTGAACGTCTACACCCACGGCGAAATGCTGCCCGCCCACGGCTATCCGGCGCTTCGGAAGTATCCGCACCTCAAGGGCAATTTCGGCACCGCGTGGCAGAACCAGCAAAAGGAATTCGCAAACGTGCCCGGCGCATTCCTGTTTACCACCAACTGCATCATGCCCGTCAGGGACAACTACCGCGACCGCGTATTCACCACCGAGGTCGTCTCCTACCCGGGCCTCACCCACATCGGCGAGGACAAGGATTTTACCCCCGTCATCGAGAAGGCGCTGGCCCTGGGCGGATACCCCGAGGACCGGCAGTTCTACGGCATCAACGGCGGCGCGACCGTCACCACCGGCTTTGGCCACGGAACCGTTCTCTCCGTCGCCGACAAGGTGGTGGACGCGGTGAAGGCCGGCGCCATCCGGCACATCTTCCTGGTGGGCGGCTGCGACGGCGCGAAGCCCGGCCGCAACTACTACACGGACTTTGTAAAGCAGACGCCTGCGGACACGGTGGTTCTGACCCTCGCGTGCGGCAAGTACCGCTTCAACGACATGGACATCGGCGAGATCGGCGGCCTGCCGCGCATCATGGACATGGGCCAGTGCAACGACGCCTACTCCGCCATCAAGGTCGCCGTGGCGCTTGCGGACGTGTTCCGGTGCGGCGTGAACGACCTGCCCCTCTCCCTGGTGCTCTCCTGGTACGAGCAGAAGGCTGTGTGCATTTTGCTGACGCTTCTTTATCTGGGCATCAAGAACATCAGGCTCGGTCCGACGCTTCCCGCCTTCGTCTCGCCCAACGTGCTGAAATTCCTCGTGGACAATTACGCCGTGGCACCCGTGACGACGCCCGACGCCGACCTAAAGGCGATTCTGGGCTGAACCAGACAAAACAACAAAGGCCGTCCGGCTCGTCCGGGCGGCCTTTCTGCCGTTTCTTTATTTGCTCTGCGCCGCAAGGAAGGCCCACAGGGAGACGCCGTCGTTCACGACCTCGTCGTTGAGGGCGTAGACCCACACCCAGTGGGACATGTAGACATAGGGCTGGCCGTCGGCGGTAAGGTAACCGTCGGAGGCATCCACCTCGTCAAAGAATGTGGCGTTGATGTTGGGCAAATCCCCGTCCGCCTCCAGCTTGGCAACCAGCGAGACGGAGGTGGCCTGCGGATCGACGGTGGTGTCCGAGAGGCAGTGGACGAACCAGATGTTTTCGGATTTCAGCGCCTCGATCTGCTCGGGCGTGATCCAGTCGGTCAGGTACGCCTCGCAGATGGGATAGGCGGCGGCATAGTAGCCGGGTTCGTTGATCAGCATGTTGACGGTCATGAACCCGCCGTTGGAGCAGCCGCCGATGATGACGCGGTTGGGATCGATATCGGGATTCGCGGCGACGCAGCTTTCCACCAGCTCCTGAAGCGCCGCGGTGTAGATGGAAAGGCCTGTGGTGGTATAGAAGTTGCCGTCGCCGTCGGGATCGTTGTCGTCCATCCACATGGTCTCGCACTGGGGCGCCAGTACGTACGCGCCGCCGAAGTAGTCCTGAATGGGCGACTTGGCGATGTCCGCGGACTCGTTGCACAGCAGATCGATGGTGCTGTCAAGCCCGCACTCGCCCGCGCCGTGCAGCCAGATGACGAGCGCGTTCTGGACGCCGTCCTCGGCGGGGGCAAAGCTTGCGTAATTGAGGAGCGTCCCGTCCGAGGCGGTGAAGCGCTGATCCAGCGTCCAGTCCGCCACGTCCGGCTCCACCACGGAAAATTCCGGCGCGATTTCGATGGAGGCGATTTCCGCGCCGCCGGAGGTGAGGGTCGCGCCCTCGGAAAGGGTCACGGTTTCCGCAAATCCGTCATACCACACGTTCACGCCGCTCGCCTTGATAAACGTGCCGTCCGGGAACGTGCCCATGACGTATGTCTTGTTGGTGACGCCGTCCGGATGGATTTGAAGGTCAAGCCGCACATACTTTCCCGCCGCGGCGTCCACGGCGTTGCCCGCCTCGTCGCACAGGGACGCGGCCAGCACCGTGTGCTGGACATCCGCCTCGCTGGACACGTCCGTGCCCATCACAAAGCCGTTCTGGTGCGCCACCACCGAGAAATCCTCCGGCGCCAGGGACGCGGCGTCGATGTCCACGTCGAAGGCGAGCACGAGAGATGGAATCGCCGGCCCCCACTCCTCGCCCGAGACGTACACGGTGAGCGTTCCCGCCGCGGCCTCCGCAAGGGCGGCCCCGCCCAGCAGAACAACCGAAATCGCTACGATTACCGCCAACAGCTTCTTCATGGTTTTCCCTCCGTTCATATTCGGTTAACGTCATTATAGCACCGTGGGACACGTGTTTCAATTGATTTTTTCAGATTTTTCCATTTTTCAGAACGCGGATTCAATCAAAGAGCGACCAGGCGCAGAACAGGTACGCCGCCAGCGAGGCGACCAGCGAGACCACGGTAATCTGGGTGTTGATGGACGGCCCGGCGGTGTCCTTGAAGGGGTCGCCGACGGTATCCCCAATGACCGCCGCCCGGTGCGCGGCGCTGCCGGGTCCGCCATGGCGTCCCGCCTCGACCCGCTTTTTCGCGTTGTCCCAAAGTCCGCCGGCATTGGACATAAAAAGCGCGAGCAGAAGCCCCGCGGCGATGTTCCCCGTGAGAAAGCCGCCCACCGCGTTCACGCCGCCCAAAAATCCCACCGCCAGCACGGCGAGGATCGCCATGAGCCCGGCGGGCACCAGCTCCCTGAGCGCGCCGTCGGCGGCGATTTCAATGCACCTCCCGTAATCCGGACGCACGCCCTTGCGGTTCTCCCGAAGCCCGGGAATCTCCCGAAACTGGCGGCGGATTTCAGAGACCATGCGCTCGGCGTTCCGATCCACACCCATGATGAGCATGGCGGAAAAGACCGCCGGGACGGCCGCGCCCACCAGCGCGCCGAAGAACACCAGGGGGTCCATGAGGTCGAACGCCGCCGCCGCGCCAAAGGACCGGGCGGTCTCCTGGAACGCGCCCAGAAGCGCGATTACGGTAAGCCCCGCCGCGCCGATGGCGAAGCCCTTGGTGATGGCCTTGGCGGTATTCCCGGCGGCGTCGAGCCTGTCCGCCACCGCGAGGACGCCGTCCCCCAGCGCGCACATCTCCGCGAGGCCCCGGGCGTTGTCCACGATGGGCCCATAGGCGTCGTTGGCCACCACCATGCCCACCACCGAAAGCATGCCCACGGCGCTCAGGGCGATGCCGAGCATGGGATACCCCGCCCCCAGAGGCGCTAAGAGCCGATAGGAGAAAAGCGCAGCCAGCGCGATGCCCGCCATGGCGGGCATGCACGAGTAGAGCCCGTAGGAGACGCCCCGCAGGAGCACGAACGCCGGACCGCTTTCGCACGCCTGGGCGGCGCGCCGGACGGGGCGGCTTTCGTCCCCGGTAAAAAAGTCGGAGGTCAGACCGATCACCACCCCCGCCGCCATGCCTAGGGCCGCCGCGCCCCACAGCCGAAGCGCCGCGCCGGCATCCGGCTCCCCCAATTGCCCGGTGAGCGCCGCGGCGAGGGTCAGAAGCGCGAACAGCGCGCAGGTAAGGTATGTCCCGCCGTTGAGCGCACGGCCCGGATCGCCGCTTTTGCCGATCCGCGCGGAGAGCACGCCCACGATGGAACACAGAAGCCCCAGCGCGCCAAAGGCGAAGATCAGCTCCATGCGTCCCAGGGACGCGCCGATGACCAGCGCGGCCGCCACGGAGGCGACGTTGGAATCGAACAAATCCGCGCCCATTCCGGCCACGTCGCCCACATTGTCCCCCACGTTGTCCGCGATGACGGCGGGGTTGCGCGGGTCGTCCTCGGGAATGCCCAACTCCACCTTGCCCGTGATGTCCGCCGCGATGTCCGCGGTCTTGGTGAAAATACCCCCGCCCGCCTTGGCAAAAAGCGCCAGGGAGCTCGCGCCGAAGCTGAACGCCACCACGTACCGCGCCTCCCCCGGCGCCAGTATGTGGATCAGCGCCGCCCCGGAAAGCGAGGCCGCCACCACCATGAGGCCCATCACCGCACCGCCCCGGAAGCCCGCCGCAAACGCGGGGGCGAGGCCGTTTCGCGCGGCGGGAGCCGCGCGGCCGGTGGCGGCGGTGGCCCCCGCAAAG
>JAEYRW010000123.1 GCA_023435435.1 Bacillota bacterium
TCCTTTATAAATCCCCCCCGCCGCTGGGCGCCCGAGGGCAGCGCCCTCGGCATCCCCCGTTCTCCCCCTACGCCCCGCTCTTTTTCACTTCCTCGTACGCGCTCCTGGCGTCCTTGACGTCGGCGGCGGTGATTTCGGCGGAGGAATAGCGAGCCTTGATGTAGAGTTCGCGCAGGGCGGACAGAGACGGGGTTCTGAAGACGCGGCGGGCCTGGTCGTTGATCTGGAGGGAATTGAGGTGTTCGCCCGCGCCGATGCCGCGCACGTCACAGAGCTTGAGGAATTTGCGGTAATAGCGGCGTACGCGGTCGCGGGGCGCGTGGGTGAGCCGCCGGGCCGCGCCGGAATCGGGATCGTCGAGGGATTCCCGCACGTCGTCGAATTTGTTGTCGTCGTCGCGCCGGCCCGCCCGCATGAGGGCACGGAAGAGAAGGAAAACCACGAGAATGACGATGACGACGGCGATGCCGATGAGGATGTATGTCATGATCCGGGTGACGGGGCTGTCCGGATTCTGGGCGTACTCCTGCGTGGTCTGGTCGCCCTGCTGCATGGCCTGGCCGAGATCGTCCAGGCCCGAGAGGTCGACGTCCTCCATATGAAAGTCGATGCCGGAGAATGCTTTGTTGAGCAGCCACGCCAAGCCGCCGAAGATGTACACAATGCCGGTCAGAACGGGCCGGAGAACGAAGCGCACCACGAGCCCCAACAGGAACCGGAAGGCCGTGAGCATGTAGCCGCTGGAGAGCAGGTAGCCCGCGCCGCAGAGGAGCAGGATCTCGCCCACGTTCATGAGCCGGAACCGCCGGTCGGTGAGCACCTTCTCGTTGTGCCGGAGCATGCGCAGCTGCATCACCGTCAGCACCAGGAAGAAAAAGAAATACGGGAGCATGACGTCCACGAAGCCCCGCCAGTTGTTTGCGACGACCATGATGAGCATCGGCACCACGAGAATCTTCAGGCAGGTGTAAAACCGCGTGAGCATCTCGTCGTAACCCACCTCATAGGTCCGCCGGAAGATGACGAAGGCAACATAGAGGACGATGGGCACGGTGACGACGACGTCCGCCGTGTGGGCGGTGAACAGGAAGCATCCGGCGCAAAGCAGGAGGGGCAGATACCGCAGCCACGCGCGCTTGGGGAACCTGGCGTATAGAAGCCGGGAAAAATACGCCGCCACGGACGCGATCAGGGGACTCGTTTCCAGAAGCCCGCTGTGCGGGGCGACGGAGGCCACCGACGAGACGGCGAACATGTAAAAGCAGAGATCCGTGAGGATTTTGAGCGCGAACACGAGGTTCATTCGGCCTCCACCTCCTCCGCGGCGATCAGGAGCAGATTGGCTCCGGTGCGGTCGCGCAGAACGGAAAGCGCGTCCTCCGGGAGATCAACCGCCGTGGGCGAAATAAAGATGTGGGCGCGCCCGCTCTCGGCGCGCCGAATCGCCCCGTCCAGCAGCGTGCGGGCGTCGCCCCGGCAGGTGTAGGTGGCGCGGCCGAGGCCCTCCAGAATGGTGGAAAGGTGACCGCCGCCCAGTCCGTCGGAAACATAGGCCCATGCGCCGGTCATGTTGATGGCCATGGCGTTGGTGAGGAAGGAATACTGGATGTGCTTCTCCTCGAGGGCCTCGCACACGTCCCGGGCGATGGAATAGCACTTTTCCATGAGCGGATGCGAAGACTGGCTGTAGAGCTTTGTGGAAATGTTGAGCACCACCGTCACGGTGAGTTCGAGGGTGTGGTCGTAATTTTTGACCATCATCCGCCCCGTGCGCGCGGTGACGGGCCACGAAATCTGCTTCATGGGTTCGCGGCCGGTGTACTCCCGGAAGCCCAGCGTCAGAACCGGGTCCTCAAGAATGAACCGCCGGACGGAAATATCGCCCAGAAACCCGCCCAGGGTCTCATCGAGACGCTTCGATTCGAGGCGCTTGGGCAGAACCACCGCCTCGCGCAGCTGCGGAAAGTATCTGGGCCGCTCGCTGAGGCCCAGAAAATCGCCGCCATAGAGCGTCGCACCGTTAAAGGTATAGCGGCCGCGCGCGGCGAGGGAGGCGGACACCCTGCGCGTCATGCGCTGGCGGGGCATCATGTAAATGGTGGAGTTGATGCGGGCGCGGTTTTCGTCGAAGCCCACGGTGTACATCCGGGCGCCCACGCCCAGGACGCGCGGCACGTCCTCCGACAGTTTGATGAAGGGAATGAACCGCCGGGAGGAATTGCGCACGCTCGTCACGATCTCAAAGGACTCGCCGATTTCCACCAGCGCGCGCGAAACGCGCTGGTCGTACACGATGCCGTCCAGCGAATGTTCCATCGACCAGCGCTCCACAAAGAACGCCACGGCAAGAAACAAGATAAAAAAGACGATCATACTATCTCTGTTCCAGCGGCACCGGCACCTCGTCAATCATGCGGTTCAAAATCAGCTCCGCGTCCTTGCCGCGCGCGCCGGAACCCGATACGATGCGGTGGGCGAGCACGGGCTTTGCCACGTCGCGGATGTCCTCCGGAATGACGTATGCGCGGCCCGCAAAGGCGGCGTTGACCTGACAGGCCTTGTAAAGCGCCAGCGCGCCGCGGGTGGAGACGCCGGTGATGAACGCGGACTCGCCGCGGGTTTTCTCGATGAGGTCCATGAGATACCCCTTCACGTCCGGGGTAAACTCCACAGCCCGGAAGTTTTCCTTGACGTAGTCCGTCTCCTCCGGCGTGACCACCGGGGAAATGGCCTCGATGATGTCGATGGTGGATTCGCGCCCGAGAACGGACAGCTCCTGCTGGCGCGTCATGTAACCAAGGGACAGCCGCATGAAAAAGCGGTCGATCTGCGCCTCCGGCAGCGGGAAGGTTCCGTAGCTTTCCAGGGGGTTCTGGGTCGCCATGACCATGAAATCACGCCCGAGGGGATAGGTCACGCCGTCCACGGAGATCTGGCGCTCCTCCATGGCCTCCAGAAGCGAGGACTGGGTGCGCGGCGTCGCGCGGTTAATTTCGTCCGCAAGCACCACATCGGAAAACAGCGGACCCTTCCGGAACTCGAATTCGCCGTGTTTCTGGTTATAAAAGTTGATGCCTGTGAGGTCCGAGGGCAGAAGGTCGGGGGTAAACTGGATGCGCCGGAACGCTCCACCCACGGCTTTTGCGAACGCGCGCAGGAGCATCGTCTTGCCCGTGCCGGGCACGTCCTCTAGGAGCACGTGCCCCGAGCAGACGAAGCAGTTCACCACAAGCTCGATCTCCCGCTCCTTGCCCACGATGGCCTTCGAGACCGCCTGGACAATTTTATCCTTATACTCCGTAAACTTTTGAATTTCCACGTTTGCGCCGCCCTTCGATTTGAAAGATATGCCGCCTAAACATTGTAATCATATTATATAACAAAATCCTTTGTCAAGCGGAACCTGTCTTTGTTAAAAAATAGTTCACTTTTCCGGGTTGCGGATGGGTGAAAGAGCTGTTATAATTCTGATAGAATGGAGGCTGGCATATGAAAAAAGTCTTATCGCTTCTTCTCGCGCTTTTGCTGATGTCGGCGGGCGCGTGGGCAGAGGAAAGTGCGACGCCGTCCCCCGTGCCGACGGACACACCGGAGGATGCGGCGGGCACGGTCTATGACCTCTACGACTTTAACGGCGAGACCATGGACCTTCAGGAATCCTATTGGGTACAGTTCGACAATCAGTTCAAAATGCAGATGCCCGCACTCTGGCAGAACTATGCGCTCACCGACGCGCAATCTGAAAACGGCATGATCGCCTGCTTCGGCGACGGCACGTATTTCATGTTCGTCGGCCGCGCGGAAGATACCGGCGTTTACGCGGACATGAACGAGTACGCCATGACCCTCGCCCTCAACACCAACTATGTCTCGATCTTCCTGAACACCTTCAACGAAACCGAGTTCGTGTGCTACTCGGACTACGACAACAGCTCCTCCGACTGCGCCATCCTCATCCCCGGGCAGGGTATCTATACCTTCTACTTCTACCCCGTCGACGGAAACGCGGACTTTGCGCAGGTGGTTCTTGCCCTCATGAACAGCTACACGACGCTGGAAGCGGAGAATGAGGATGGATAATTATACACTGGCAATCCTCATCGTCGGCGCCGTCGCGATCCTTCAGACGCTGTACGGGCTGATTACGCGCTCCAAAGGCCTCGCGTTCATCGGCTTCGTGTTCGCACTGGTGTGCGCGCTTTGCTATGCCATCATCTACTTCTACGGCGACGCGCTCTACATAACGGGGCAGACGTACAGGCTGTGAGGGAGAGGTGCCGAGGGGGAACGCCGAGGGCGCTGCCCTCGGGCTCCCGCGCAAGGGCCATTGGCCCTTGAGAATTCTGGATTGATTGCGCGGAAGTTCAATCTTGTCCGTCGGATGCCCCGAGGGCTCATGCCCCGGGGCACCGATTTATGTTTGCGGGCGGCCGGGCGGGCGTGCCCTGTCGGAATTCCCGGAATGAAAAATCGGGTCGGTCGGGGCTTGGGCCCCCGCCCGATCCGACGGACG
>JAEYRW010000183.1 GCA_023435435.1 Bacillota bacterium
CGCCCTTTGGAAACCCATACTGGGTTTCAATACAAAAATCCGGCGCCGGCGCGGGGATCCAACCCCCGCGCCGTCGAATTTTTTGGACTCTCCGCACCTAAACTGGGATCGCCCGGGGCAATCATTACTTATCTCAGTTGCGCAGGGGTCCGGGGGCGGCGCCCCGGCGTCTCCGTTCTTCCCCCCTCTAAAACACCTCGTCGTAGGCATAGCCGAACAGCTCGTCGACGATGCCCCGCAGACCGGGCACGGCGTCCTCGAGTTGATCGAGGGTATCGTGGAGCACGCCTTCAAGTTCGTTGAGGGCAGCCTGTTCCGCGGCGGCGCTCATGCCAGAGGTGTCGATGGCGGCGGTGGGATCGATGTAGAATTCGTCGGCATCGAGGGTGGTTTCGGAGGTGCGCACGCCGCAGGTGAGCTTGAAATTCCCGTAGCCGTCGTTGGCGCCGATCTCGATCGTGCCGCTGGAAATCGCGCCGTCGCCGGGTTTTTCGTCGGGCAGGTAGGAAAAGTACGCCTCAACGTCGTCGTACAGGGCGGTAAGCGCGAGTGTGAGGTGCGTCTCGCCTGTGCGTTCGACCACGGACCCGCCGATGGCCACCTTGACGTTCTCGTATTTTTCCAGAATGGTGAGCGCGAACGAATCCTCGCCGCCGGCGGTATCCCGGCCCGGGGTCAGGGTAAACCGCACGTCGTAAAGGGCGTCGTAGTCATCGTCGGCTTCGTCGTCGATGACGGTGGCGGTGAAATCGAGCGCCTCCCCGTCTACGGTGCCGTTGAGCTGCACCGTCTCGGTCATCCCGCTTCCGATCCGCATGTATTTGAGGTCCACGCGCCGGACGCTCTCGCTGCCGTCGAGGAGCATATCGAGGGTGTAGAATGTGTGCACATCGCTCTGCACGACCTCGAGTTTCAGCTTCACGAGGGCGCTTTGGCCGTCCGGCGTCTGGGCGACGCTTCCCTCGACGTTTGCCCGGAAATCCGTGGCCCGCAAAAAGTACGCGTAGCTCGGATACTCGACATCCATGGCCGCGATGAGACCGGAAAGAAGGATGTCTTGATCCATCGTCCTGGCGATGTCGCGCAAAAGCTGGGTGCAGCTGCCCGAAAAGGATATCTGCGTCATGGTCGCCTCGCCCGCGGCGAGGGAAATCCCGATCTCCTGCGTGCCGGCGGGATCGGCGTTGGCGTCGATGTAGGCGAGGATCAGCGCCCCGACGTCCCCGGGAAGCGCCCATTCATCGAGGTTGAAGTCCTCGAACCCGCCGAGCGCGCCGCCCTCGAGGGAACCGAACGCAGCCTCAAAATCGTCCGCAGGCATGGAGTAGGCGTTCTGCATGCCGCCGAGCAGGAACGAGACCACATCGCCGCTCTTCTGCAGCATTGCGGAGTTGATGTTCTCGTCGCCCGCGTACAGGTCGATGAAGTACTGGGCGATGGCACCGTCCGCCGTCGCGCCCTGCGCCGTCTGGAGGGTGAGTCCGCTCAAATCGAGATACGGCTCGCCGTCCATGTACAGGATCGGGTCCGAAATTTGTGTGACCGCAACATTCATGACCTCCGCCCGTGCGCCAGCGGACAGGAGCGCAATCAAAAGGACCATCGACAGCGCCATGCACAGCTTTCTCATTCCCGCACCTCCGTCTTGCGATTCTTTTCCTTCATTATAGCACAATTATCCAGCCAGCGCGCTTCTCCCGGCAGTTTTCCGCAAAAGAAAGGGGCGCAACCTCTCGATTGCGCTCATCCGTTAAAACATTCCCCGGAATGCCTCGGCTGCGGGGCCGGTCATGACGGCGTGTCCCGCGTCCGTCAGCTCGTATTCGAGGTCGCCCCCGGGAAGCGTTACCACCGCCCGCCGGTCGATCAGGCCGCTCTTTACCCCCGCAAAGAAGGACGCGCCCGCGCCGGTGCCGCAGGCGAGGGTCGGGCCCGCGCCGCGCTCCCACACGCGCACGCGGATGTGGTTCCGGTTCAGAACCTCGCAGAACTCGATGTTCGCGCCCTCCGGAAATGCCGGGCTCTTTTCGAGGCGGGGGGCGTACCGGTAAAAGACGCCGTCCTCGGGATAGAGCGCGTAGGTCACGGCGTGGGGATTGCCCATGGAAACGCGCAAAAATTCCGCGCGCGTTCCGGCGATCGGGAATTCCGTGGATCCCATGTCCAGGGGAATTCCCATGTCCACCGACACGCGGGCAACCTTTCCGTCCGCGAGAAAGACGCGCATGTCCTTGATCCCCGCGCCCGTTTCCACCGAGACAGTCTCGCCCTGGGCGCGCCCCGCCTCAAAAAGGTACTTCGCCACACAACGCACGGCGTTGCCGCACATTTCGGGCTCGGAGCCGTCGGGATTGAAGATGCGCATGCGCGCGTCGGCCCGGTCAGACGGCAGGATCAGCGCCAACCCGTCCGCGCCGACGCCAAAGTGTCTGTCGCACGTTTCGCGCGCCAGTCGGGCAGGCTCGGCCGGCGCTTCCCGCGCCAAAAGGTCGAGCACGACGAAGTCGTTGCCCAGCCCGTGCATTTTGATAAAATCCATGATCGTCCCCCGATTGCGAAAACGCAGCCCTTGCGGGCCGCGCCTTCGCTTTATTTTGGAATCGGTTTTACTGCTGGGAGCCGCCCATCAGCTCGGTGGTCAGGCCCTGGAGCCCGGGAACTGCCTCCTCGACCTTGGTCAGCGTCTGGATCAGCGCCATGCCCAACTCGGTCTGCGCCTGCTCGGTCTGGTCATCGGTCATGGTGGTCACGTCGATCACGTTCGCGGGCGCGATGTAGAAGTCGTCCGTCTCGACGGTGGTCGAAACGAGGTTCACGGGGCAGGTCACCGAGTATGTCTCGGTCCCGTTGCTCACGCCGAGATCAACCGTGCCGGAGAGAAGCACGCTCGCGTCCGCCGCTTCGGCGGGGGTGAAGGTGTAGTACGCGGAAATGTCCGCATACTCGTCCTTGATGTTTACCTCAAGATGGGACTCGCCCGTCGTTTCGACGGCGGAAGCGCTCAGCCCGAAGCTGCCCTGATCCGGTATGTCGAAGGTGAGGTCGAGCTTGTCGGTGCCCGCGCCGGCGCCCGCCGCGGAGGCATAGGTCAGGGAGAAGTTCGCATCAAAGTTCGTGGTCTCGTCCGTGAAGTTCGAGGAAACGTTGCCCTCGAGGGTCACGTCGTCGCCCATGGCGGTGCCGTTCATGGTCAGCGTAACCGACTCGTCCACGGACTCGGGATAGACATTCGCCGTCATGGTCAGGTACTGGGTTTCGCCCATGCTGCCGTCAGCGAGCAGGTTGATGTCCGCGTGGACGGGCTCGTCGTACATGGTGATGACGACGTTCTCCTCCACCATCACGCTGGAGCCATCCTCGGTGGAGGCCAGGCCGCCGGAGAGGGTGTAGGCAAAGCCGCCCGCCTGAAGCGCTTCGGTGACACTCCCGTAGCCGGAATCCGCCATCATGGCGGCAAAGTACTGGCCGAGGACCGCGTCGTTTTCGAGGAGCGAGACGAGGGAGTAGGTGAACTCGGTCGCATCCGCGGTGATGGGCACATAGGTCATTTCGGTCTTGCCGGCCGCGAGATCGACTTCGATGGTCTCGGCGTCGCCGTAGGTGATGCCGGTCTGGGAGAAGTCAGCCGCCAGCGCGGAAATGTCGTCAAAAAGCGTCCAGTTTTCAAGGGCGGTCATGAGGTCGCCCAGACTCGAAACATTGAGGCCCTCGATGGGCATCGCGCCGAGCGTCTCCTGGGACACGCCATAGGCGCTGGTCATGCCGCCCAGGTACGCGGCAATGCCGTTTTCGTCGATCTGGACCATTGCGGAATTGGCATTTTCACCGCCCGCAAACACGTCCAGGAACATCTGGGTCAGCGCGCCGTCCGAGGTGGAGCCGCCGGCCAGCTGAAGCGTGAGGCCCGTCATGTCCATGATCGGCTCGCCATTCATGTAAACGACCGGATCGGTAAGCTGCAACGCCGTAACGGGGATCGTTTCCGCGCCCGCCATCACCGGAGAGGCGACGAGAAGGACCGCAACGATCGTGGAAAGAATCGCCATAAGCCTTTTCATAATCAATTACCTCCATTTTCTATCTGTAATCATACCATACTTTGACCATTCCTGCACGTGAAAAGTTGCCTTTCACATGTGGAAAAATAGTCGAATCCGCGCCAATGTGCGCTTTCCCTTAATATACACTTTCGCGCCCGGCACTCAAACGCCCTTCCGTGCCGTTGAGCGCGGACTGCCTGAGAAAATAGGGCGCAAAGAGCGCGAAGGCGGCGATGCAGATGCCCGTCGAAACGAAGTAGACCTTCTGAAGGCCCATGGCGTCCGCCAGCAGCCCGCCGCCGATGTTGCCGATGGCGCGGGAAATGCCAAAGCTTACCACCGCGAGAAGCATCTGGCCCGAAGCCCTGAGCTCCCGGGGCACCGAGAGGCTGATGTACTTCGAGACCGCCACCGTCATCACAATAAAGCCCCAACCGTGCAGCACCTGGCTCAGCATGACCACCCGGTAGTCCGTCGAAAGGGCGAGCACGAGCCAGCGCGCCGAAAGGGTGAGCGCCGAGACGCAGAGAAGCTTGCCCGCGCCGATCTTCTTGAACAGCCGGTCGCTCGTGAGGAGGTAGGGAATCTCGCTGGCCGCCGAGATGAAGTAGCACCAGCCCAGAAGCGCGCTGTTCCCACCCGGGAGCGTCAGGAAGTAGTTTGAAAAGAATGTATAGAAGTAACCCATCGTGATCTGGATCGCCACCGAAAACGCCAGAAGCAGCATGAGGTTTTTCATTTTGAAAAGCTTCGTGATGCTCATCCGCGCGCCGCCCGCCGCCTGATGCCCGGGCGTCTTAGGGAGCGCGAAGGTGGAAAGGAACACGAGGCCCAGAAGCCCCGCCGTGAGCCATACGGCGAGCACGGGCTTGCCCGAGCGGTTCAGAATCCAGCCGAAGAGGATGGAGGAAAAGGCGAAGGAAAGCCCGCCAGCCAGCCGGAGGGGGCCAAAGGGATGGTCGTGCTTCTGGAGCGACTCAAAAATGATGGAGTCGCCCATGGGCTGGATGGACATGAAAAAGCCCGCGAACACGCAGATGAGGAGCAGGACGAGGGGATAGCTCCTGGCAAGGAGGAGCGAGAGCATTACGCTCGCGGCGGCCGCACACAGAAAGCGGATCAGCGCGTTGCGGCTCTTCATCCGGTCGCCCCGGGCGCCCCAGAAGGGCTGCGTCGCGACGGAGACGGTGGCGACAATGGCAAAGATCGTGCCGATCTGCGCGGAATTGAAGCCGAGGTTCTGTTTAAAATAAATCGGAAGGAAACTCTGGTATGCCGAATTGGTCACGTAATAGGCCATCAGGAACAAGGCATAGTGCGCCGGATAGCGCGCCGAATCTCGCATTCGTAGGACTCCCTCATCCAATCGCTGGTCAATTAGGGTATATTATAGCGCCTTTTGATTAAGAAATGTTGCACGCCGAATGGAAATGTATTAAAATAAACGGACGGAAGTAACATACGAAGGGATTGAAGCATTTGTACAGACTCATCGCCTCCGACATGGACGACACGCTTTTGAACGCCGAGGGCATCCTCACCCCGCGCACGCTGCGGGCGCTCGGGCGGGCCATGGACGCGGGCGTTTCAATCGTGCTCGCCTCCGGACGCATGCTCGAATCCACCGTCCCGTTCGCACGGCAGCTGGCGGTCAACGCGCCCCTCATCGTCTACAACGGCGCGATGGTTTACGACTTAAACGAAAAGCGCACGATCGAAATGCGCACGGTGCCCACGCAGGCCGCGCGCGGCATCTGCAAAATGGCGGAGGAACTGGGCGTCTACGTGCAGGCCTATCCCGGCGAAGGATACTTCGCCCAGCGGCGCACCCCCTATACGGGCCAGTACGAGGACAGCGTGAAGGTGGACTGCGGGATTACGGGCGTTCCGCTCTCCGCGTGGATTTCCTCCCCGCAGGTAAAGCTGCTGGCCATCGGCGAAAAGGGAGATACCCTTACGAACATTGACAGATTCCGCGCGGCGTTTCCGGATGTCTCGTTCATGATGTCCCGGCCCAACTACATCGAAATCGTGGCAAAGGGCGTCGACAAAAAGGACGCGCTGGAAAGGACCCTCGCCGAGATGGGCATCGCCCCGGACGAGGTTCTGGCCTTCGGCGACGGGCAAAACGACGTCTCCATGCTCAACTACGCGGGATTGGGCTACTGTGTCGAGAACGCGTCCGAGAACGTCAGGGCGCAGCTTTCGAACTTCTGTCCCGCAAACACGCAGGATGGCTGCGCCATCGTCATCGAGCGTCTTCTCGAGGCGGGCGCGCTGAAGGGAGCATAACGGATGGTCAAGGAGGCGGACTTCGTCAAGGCCATGGGCCTTTCGCCGGTAATCCCGGCGGAGGGGAAATATCTGCCCATCGAGGTCACCAACGTCAACCGCCCGGGGCTGCAGCTCGCGGGCTACTGGGATTTTTTCGCCCACGAACGGCCGCAGCTGCTGGGCAAGGTAGAGATGACGTACCTCTCCATGCTCGACGAGCAGAGCAGGCGGGAGCGGCTGACGAAATTTTTCAGCTACGACCTGCCCTGCATCATCATCTGCCGGGGCCTTCCCTGCTTTGACGAAATGCTGGTTCTGGGCGTGGCGCGCAAAATACCCATCTATTCCGCCAAGCAGGAGACCACCCAGTGCGAGATGGAGGTCATCAACTTCCTCTCCGATGCCCTCGCACCCAGGGAGACCCGGCACGGAGTGCTGGTGGATGTGTACGGTTCCGGCCTTTTCATCACCGGAAACAGCGGCGTGGGCAAGAGCGAGGCCGCGCTGGAACTGGTCAAGCGCGGGCACAGGCTGGTGGCGGACGACGTGGTGGACATCCGGCGCGTTTCGGAAGACCGGTTGGTGGGCGAAGCGCCGGAGCTGGTCCGCCACTTCATGGAAATTCGCGGCGTCGGGATCATCGACATCGCCACCATGTACGGCATCGGCGCCATCATCCGTTCAAAATCCATCGACTTCGAGGTGCACATGGAGCTCTGGCAGGACGGCAAGGAGTACGACCGGCTGGGACTTACCGACAATTACACGGAAATTCTGGACGTGCGGATTCCGCGGCTGCTTCTGCCCATCCACCCGGGCCGCAACATCGCGGCGGTGCTCGAAGTGGCGGCCAGCAACTTCCGGCTCAAGCAGATGGGCTACAACGCGGCGGAGGTTCTCACGCGCCGGCACATGGAACGCGCCACCCGGGGCGGGGACGACGAATCATCAAAATCACATAGATAAACGGAGGAAACGGGATATGGTTTACGTGGGAATCGACGTGGGCGGAACGGGTCTCAAGGCGGGCGTCGTGGACGAAAACGGCAAAATCCTCTCCAAGGTCTCCTGTCCCACGCTGGTGGAGCGCGGCGCGGAGCCGGTGATCACGGACATGGCGCACCTGGCCCTCAAGGCCATCGAGGCGGCGGGCCTGGGCCTTGACGACGTGAAGGCCGTGGGCGTGGGCATCCCGGGCATCGAAGACCCCCGCACCGGGCGCGTGCCGTTCTGCACCAATCTCTACTGGCACGACGTGCCTCTGGTCGAATGGATGCAGCGGGTCATCGACAAGCCCATTTTTGTGGGGAACGACGCCACCGTGGCGGGACTCGCGGAATCCGTGTCCGGCGTAAGCGCGGGCGTCAAAAACTCGGTATTCATCACCCTGGGCACGGGCGTGGGCGGCGGCATCGTCCTCGACGGGAAGGTGTATTCCGGCTCCAACGGCGTGGGCAGCGAGATCGGGCACATGATCACCGTCGCGGGCGGCGAGCAGTGCACCTGCGGGAACAAGGGCTGCTGGGAACGCTATGCCAGCGCCACCGCCATCATCCGCATGGGCGTCGAGAGCGCACGGAAGAACCCCGTGGGCGCGCTCGCCAGGTCCGTGGGCGGGCGGCTTGAGGAGATCACCGCCAAGCACGTCATCGATCTGGCCAAGGCGGGCGACCCGGACTGTGCGGCGGTGTTTGACGCGTATGTGTACCACCTGTGCGTAGGCCTTGTCTCCATCATCAACTTCATCGACCCCGAGGTCATCGCGCTGGGCGGCGGCGTGTCCGCGGCAGGCGAATTTTTGCTCAGCGCGGTGCGCGAAAAGCTGCCGACCATGATCTTCTACAAGGCCATGCCCTACGCGCGCATCGAGCTCGCGACCCTGGGCAACGATGCGGGCATCATCGGCGCGGCGATGCTCGGGCGATAATCCAGAATCCGGAGGTTCATCATGAGAGCGTATGAACGGTTTTTAAAGTATATCCAGTTTGACACCGCCTCCGACGAGGCAAGCACGACCTGCCCGAGCACGGAAAAACAGCTCGAGCTGGCGCGGTTTCTCGTTCAGGAAATGAAGGAAATGGGCATCGCGGACGCGCGGGTGGACGCGCACGGCTACGTCTACGGCTCCATCCCCGCCAACCGCGAAAATCAGCCCGCCATCGGGCTCATCGCGCACATGGACGTGGTGGACGCCGCGCCCAGCCTGCCCATGAACGCGCGTGTCGTCGAGAACTACGACGGCGGGAAGATCGTGCTCGCCTCCGGCGACGTCATCGATCCGGCCCTCTTCCCCACCCTTGTCAATCGCAAGGGCATGGACATGATCGTCACCGACGGGAAGACCATCCTCGGCGCGGACGACAAGGCCGGCGTCGCGGAGATCATGGCCGCGTGCGAGACCATTCTCAAGGACCCGTCCATCCCCCACGGAAAAATCTGCGTGGGCTTTACCCCCGACGAGGAGATCGGGCGCGGCGCGGACCTGTTCGACGTGACGGGCTTCGGCGCGGACTTTGCCTACACCGCGGACGGCGGGGATGTGGGCGGCATCGAGTATGAAACGTTTAACGCCGCAAGCGGGAAGATTGTCGTGAACGGCGTGAGCATCCATCCGGGCAGCGCCAAGAACCGCATGAAGAACGCGGCCCTCGTCGCCATGGAATTTAACGCCCTGCTCCCGCCCGCCGAAACGCCCGCGCACACCGAGGGCTACGAGGGCTTCTACCACCTGACGGGCATGCGCGGCCACGCGGAACAGGCCGAGCTTTCCTATATCATCCGCGACCACTCCAAGGAAATCTTCGAGGCCCGCAAGGCGTTCTTCGCCCGCGCCGCCCGGTACCTCAACGACAAGTACGGGGAAGGTACCGTCGATTGCACGGTCAAGGATTCCTATTACAACATGCGCGAGGTGCTCGAGTCCCGCATGGAGATCGTCGAACGGGCCCGCGATGCTTTCCGCGCCTGCGGCGTCGAACCCCACGCGGAACCCGTGCGCGGCGGAACCGACGGCTGCCGCCTCTCCTTCATGGGCCTCCCCTGCCCCAACCTCTCCACCGGCGGCATGAACTTCCACGGCCGCCTCGAGTGCGTCGCCGTGCAGGACATGGACAAGATGGTCGAGGTTCTGGTGGCGCTGGTGCGGGGGGAATGAGGGAGAACGCCGGGGTTCTGCCCCGGACCCCGCGCAAAGGACACTGTCCCTTGAGAATCCCGGACTGATTGTAAAAAAAGGACATTGTCCGTCGGGGGGGGGGGGGGGGGGGCGCCCGCCCCCCCCCCC
>JAEYRW010000043.1 GCA_023435435.1 Bacillota bacterium
GCTTCCCGCATCGCAAATTCGGACCGGTCGGGGTTGGGCCCCCGACCGGTCCGACGGACAACATTGAATCTTTCCATCCAGTCTGGGCTTCCAAAAGGACATTGGCCCTTGGAGGTTGGCTTGCCAAAGGCAAGCCAAGTCGCTTCGCCCACCTCTCCTTAGAACAGCCCCGAAATCCTGCCGTCCCCATCGATGTCGATGAACTCGGCGGCGGGCACTTTGGGGAGTCCGGGCATGGTCATGATGTCGCCGGTGAGCGCCACCACAAAGCCGGCGCCGGCGGAAACGCGCAGGGCGCGCACGGTAATTTCGAAGTCCTCGGGCGCACCAAGTTTTTTGGGGTCGTCTGAGAAGCTGTACTGGGTCTTTGCGATGCACACGGGCAGCTTCCCGAAGCCGGAATCGGCGAGCTTTTTCTCCATCCGCCTGGCGTCCGGGGCAAGGGCTACGCCGCGCGCGCCGTAGACCCGGGTGGCGATGGCCTGCAATTTATCGGAGATGGACAGCTCGGCCTCGTAGCAGAACCGGAAATCAGACGGCTCGTCGCAGAGCCTGACCACTTCCCGCGCCAAATCCACGCCGCCCTTGCCGCCCTCGGCCCACACGCTTGAGACCACGGCCTTCACGCCCACCCCGGCACACGCGGCTTCGACAAACGAGAGTTCCTCGTCCGTGTCGTCCGGGAATCGGTTGACGGCCACGACGCAGTTGAGGCCAAATACGTCACGGATGTTCGCCACGTGGCGCGTGAGGTTGGGAATGCCGCGTTCGAGCTGCGCCATGGAAGAGAGCTTCGAATTCTTCCTTCCCGCGCCGCCGTGGTGCCTAAGCGCGCGCACGGTGGCAACCACCACCACGGCGGCGGGCGCAAGTCCGGCCGCGCGGCACTTGATGTCCAGAAACTTTTCCGCGCCGAGGTCCGCGCCGAAGCCTGCCTCGGTGATGGCATAATCGCCCAGCTTCAGCGCCATTTTGGTCGCCGTTACGGAATTGCAGCCGTGTGCGATGTTGGCGAACGGGCCGCCGTGCACCAACGCGGGCGTGCCCTCGAGGGTTTGGACGAGATTCGGCTTGATGGCGTCGCGCATGAGCGCGCACATGGCGCCCGCCGCGTTGAGATCACCCGCCGTGACGGGATTCCCGTCATAGGCATAGCCGATGACAATCCGGGAAAACCGCTCCTTCATGTCGGAGAGGGAGCCCGAAAGGCAGAGAATCGCCATGACCTCGCTGGCAGCGGTGATGTCGAAGCCATCCTCCCGCGGGGTGCCGTCGGCATGCCCTCCAAGGCCCGAAACGATGTTCCGGAGCTGGCGGTCATTCATGTCGACGCAGCGCCGCCAGCTGACGGCGCGAGGATCGATTTTCAGCGCATTCCCCTGCTGGATGTGGTTGTCGATGAGCGCGGCAAGCAGGTTGTTGGCTGCCGCCACCGCGTGGAAGTCGCCGGTGAAGTGCAGGTTGATGTCCTCCATGGGCACCACCTGCGCCCAGCCGCCGCCCGCCGCGCCGCCCTTCATGCCGAAGACCGGGCCGAGGGACGGCTCCCGCAGCGCCACCACCACGTTTTTGCCGAGCCTGCGCATGCCGTCCGCGAGGCCGATGGTGGTGGTGGTCTTGCCCTCGCCCGCGGGCGTGGGGTTGATGGCCGTCACCAGTACGAGTTTTCCGTCAGCCGCGCCTGAATTCAGAATATCGAGGGGCAGCTTGGCCTTGTATCGTCCGTAAAGTTCGATCGCGTCGGGATCGACGCCCGCATCACGGGCGATGTCCGCGACGGGACGCATGGAAACCGACTGGGCGATCTCGATGTCCGTCATTGAATCACACCTTATTGAAGTAATCAACCGCCGCACGGAACAGACCGATGTCGTAGTCCCCCGGCACGTTTTTGTAGAGCCCCTTCCCCACGCGCTCCGAATGGCCCATCTTGCCGAACACGCGGCCGTCGGGCGAGGTGATGCCCTCGATTGCGTATGCCGAGCCGTTGGGATTGAAGCGCACATCGTCCGTGGGTTCGCCGTTCAAATCCACGTACTGGGTCGCGATCTGACCGTTTTTCGCCAACTGCGCAATCTCCGCGTCCGAGGCGAGGAAGCGTCCCTCACCGTGGGAAATCGGCACCGCGTACACAGAGCCAGGCGCCGCGTTTTTGAGCCACGGAGAAAGGTTCGAGGAAACGCGCGTCCGAACGATTTTCGACTGGTGCCGCCCGATGACGTTGTAGGTGAGCGTCGGGGCATCCGCGTCCGCGTCGACGATTTTCCCGTACGGCACAAGGCCAAGCTTCACCAGCGCCTGGAAGCCGTTGCACACACCCAGCATCAGCCCGTCCCGGGCGTCGAGGAGGTCCGTCACCGCGTCGCGAATGACATCGTTCCGGAAAAACGCGGTAATGAGCTTGGCGGAGCCGTCGGGCTCGTCGCCGCCCGAAAAGCCGCCGGGGATGAAGATTGCCTGCGCGTCCCGGATGGAGGATGCAAACCTGGAAATCGAGTCCGCCACCGCCGAACTGGTCAGGTTATTGATGCAGACGAGCACCGGAACCGCGCCCGCCTCCCGCACCGCCTTGGCGGAATCGTACTCACAGTTGGTGCCGGGGAACACGGGAATGAGCACCCTGGGCCGCGCGATTTTCACCGCGGGCGCGACCCGGGCCTTCGCGTCGAAGGAAAACTTTCTCATCTTTTCGCCCTTTGTGGGGACGTTGCACGCGAAAACGGATTCCAGCTTATTTTCGTACATTTGGAGAAGCTTGTCAAGGGCGATCTCCTCGCCCATGAAAGAAAACGCCGCTTTTTCCGTCGTCCGGCCGATGGTGATGCCTTCCGCCGCGTCATCCGCAAGCTCCACCACAAACGCGCCGTAGTTGTACTGAAACAGCGTCGCCATATTGCAATCGAAGGCGAAGCCGAGATTGTTTCCGAGCGCCATCTTGAAGACCGCCTCGGCGCAGCCGCCCATGCCGGGCGTATGGGCCGCGACGATTTTGCCCGCGCGCATGAGGTTCGTCACCCGGGCAAATGTCCCTTTCAGCGATTCCACGTCCGGCAGGCCCGTGTGGGATATTTCCGGTGCGATGAGCGCCACCCGGTGGCCCGGGGCCTTGAACTCGTTTGAAACGATGTTTTTGATCTCATCGGTGGTCACCGCGAAGGAAACCAGGGTCGGCGGCACGTCGAGGCTTTCGAACGTTCCGCTCATGGAGTCCTTGCCGCCGATGGCCGCGACGCCAAGATCCATCTGCGCCCGGAACGCGCCCAGAAGCGCCGACAACGGCTGTCCCCAGCGGCGCGGCGCGCGGCCGGGCTTGGGGAAATACTCCTGGAACGTAAGGTACACGTCCTCAAACGACGCGCCCGCCGCCACGAGCTTTGAAACCGACTCCACCACCGCAAGGTACGCGCCATGGTAGGGGCTCTTTTCCGAAACAAAGGGGTTGAAGCCCCAAGCCATCACCGAACACGCGCCTGTGTCGCCCTTTTCCACGGAAACCTTCTGCGCCATGACCTGATTGGGGGTGAGCTGGCGCTTTCCGCCGAAGGGCATGAGCACCGTACCCGCGCCGATGGTGGAGTCAAACCGCTCGGACAGCCCGCGCTTGGAGCATACGTTGAGGTCCGAAACCAGTTCCTCCATGCCGCGGCGGAAGTCGGCGGGCAGCTTTTTGCCATATGCCTCGGGCTTCGCGGCCTCGATTTTCACATGCTTTTCCGCGCCGTTGGAATTGAGGAATTCCCGGGAAACGTCCACGATGGTTTTCCCGCCGAAGCGCATCACGAGGCGCGGGCTCTCCGTCACCCGCGCAACCAACGTCGCCTCCAGATTCTCCGCCGCCGCGCGGGCGAGAAACGCATCCGCGTCTTCCGGCGCGACCACCACCGCCATGCGCTCCTGGGACTCGCTGATGGCAAGCTCGGTACCCGTAAGACCCTCATACTTTTTTGGCACCCTGTCGAGGTCGATTTCAAGGCCGTCGGCAAGCTCGCCGATGGCCACCGACACGCCGCCCGCGCCGAAGTCATTGCACCTCTTGATAAGCCTGGCCGCCTCAGGATCGCGGAACAGCCTCTGGAGCTTTCTTTCTTCCGGGGCGTTGCCCTTCTGCACTTCCGCGCCGCAGCTTTCCAGGGACTGGAGGGTGTGCGATTTGGACGAGCCCGTCGCCCCGCCGCAGCCGTCCCGGCCCGTGCGCCCGCCCAGCAGAATGACCACGTCGCCGGGGACGGGCGTTTCCCGCACCACGTTTTCCGCCGGGGCAGCCGCCACCACCGCGCCGATCTCGAGGCGCTTGGCCGCGTAGCCGTCGTGGTAGATTTCATCCACCTGCCCGGTGGCCAGACCGATCTGGTTGCCGTAGGACGAATAGCCCGCCGCCGCCGTGGCGGTGAGCTTTCGCTGAGGAAGCTTGCCGGGCATTGTTTCCGAAACGGGCTTCAGCGGATTCGCCGCGCCCGTCACGCGCATGGCGCCGTAGACGTAGGCGCGCCCGGAGAGCGGGTCGCGGATGGCCCCGCCGATGCAGGTGGCCGCGCCGCCGAAGGGCTCGATTTCGGTCGGGTGGTTGTGGGTCTCGTTTTTGAACAGCAGCAACCAGTCCTGGGGCTTTCCGTCTACGTCGATTTTCATCTTCACCGTGCAGGCGTTGATTTCCTCGGATTCATCGAGCTTTTCGAGCATGCCCCGCTTTTTGAGCACCCGCGCCGCGACGGTGGCGAGGTCCATGAGGTTCACGGGCTTTTGTCCGCGCCCGACCTCCTCCCGTGCCCGGAGATACTCCTCGTAGGCGGCGGCGAGCATGGGGTCCTCAAACGTGACGGAATCGACGGTGGTTAAAAATGTGGTGTGGCGGCAATGATCCGACCAGTAGGTGTCGAGCATGCGGATTTCGGTCACGGTCGGGTCGCGCCGTTCGGAGATGAAATACGCCTGGCAGAAGGCGATGTCGTCGAGATCCATGGCAAGGGCATACGCGTCAATGAAATCTCCGAGTCCCGCGCGGTCAAGCTTCGTAAAACCGGCCAAAGTCTCCACATCGCCGGGCGCGTCGAAGTCCATCTTAAGGGTTTGAAACCGGTCGAGGGTCGCGAGCCGTGCCTCGACGGGGTTCACCACGTACTTTTTGACGCGCTCGATTTCCTCCGCCGAAAGCGCGCCCGCCAGAGCGTACACCCGGGCGGTGCGGACGGCGGGGCGTTCGCCCCGGGAGATGATCTGGATTGACTGGGCGGCGGAATCCGCCCGCTGGTCGAACTGGCCGGGGAGATACTCCACGGCGAAGACCGCGGCGCCGGGCATTTGGGGCAGATGCTCCGTGGCGAGGTCGAGCTGGGGCTCCGCGAAGACCGTCTGAACCGCGCGGCGGAACAGCTCCTTCTCGATGCCCTCCACGTCGTAGCGGTTGAACAACCGGACGTCCGTCAGCGCCTCGATTCCCAGGAACTCCCGGGCGTCGTTCAGCAGCGCCGCGGCCTCGTTGGCAAGCCCCGGCTTCTTTTCCACATAAATCCTGTAAACCATCAGACCACCGCCTTCATCGCGCGCGCGCCGATGTCGCGCCGCATGGTTCCGTTGTCGAATTTGACCCGGTCCGCGAGGGCATATGCCCCCGCGATGGCCGCCTCGAGGGTATCGTCCGTGGCGGTGAGGCCAACCACGCGACCGCCCGCGCTCATGAGGGCGCCGTCCGTCCGTTTCGCGCCCGCCACATAGACAAATTCATTTTCCCCCGCCTCGGGAAGCGCAATGGGAACGCCGCTTTGATACTTTTCGGGATAGCCCCTGGAGGCGATCACCACGCAGCAGGCGAACCTGTCCTTGGCGAACTTGACCTCGATTTCAGAGAGCCGGCCCTCGGCGGTCAAGCGCATGACGGTCAGGAGGTCCGATTCCATGAGGGGCAGAACCACCTGGGTCTCCGGGTCGCCGAAGCGGCAGTTGTACTCGATGACCTTTGGACCGTCCTTTGTAAGCATGAGCCCGAAGTAGAGGCAGCCGCGGAATTCGCGGCCCTCTTTTTTCATGGCGCGGATGGTGGGCAGAAATATCCTGTCCATGCAGTCCGCGGCAATTTTGTCCGTGTAGTACGGGTTCGGCGCGACGGCGCCCATGCCGCCGGTGTTGAGCCCCCGGTCGCCGTCCAGCGCGCGCTTGTGGTCCATGGAAGAGACCATGGGAACGACCACGCTTCCGTCGGTAAACGCCAGCACCGAGACCTCCGGCCCCTCGAGGAATTCCTCCACCACGATCTTCGCGCCCGACGCCCCGAACGCGCCGCCCTCCAGCATGGAGGCCGCGGCCTTGACGGCGTCCGCCCGGGTTTCGCAAATGAGAACCCCCTTGCCCAGCGCCAACCCGTCCGCCTTGACGACCACGGGCGCGGGCACGCTTTCAATGTAGGCGGCCGCCGCCGGGAGGTCCGTAAACGTCTCGGACGCGGCGGTGGGAATGCCGTACTTTTTCATCAGGTCCTTGGAAAACGCCTTGCTGCCCTCGATGACGGCCGCCGCCTTGTTGGGGCCGAAGCACGGGACGCCGATTTCGGTGAGCGCGTCCACGCAGCCCAGCACCAGGGGATCGTCCGGCGCGACCACGGCAAAGTCCACGGGGTTGTTTTGGGCAAACGCCACGATGCCCGGGATGTCCGTGGCCTTCACATTTACACAGGCGGCGTGTTTGGCGATGCCGCCGTTCCCCGGCAGTGCGTAGATTTTTTCGATTTCCCCGTTTTTCCGGAGCGCCTGTATGATGGCGTGCTCGCGCCCGCCGCCCCCCACGACCATTACGTTCATTTTGGCCTCCTCCTTGCCGTCAAAAGCGGCAAAAGTCCATTCCTTTTCGGGAAATGGACGTTTGTCATTTGAATCAGTGGTGGAATAATCTCATTCCGGTGAACGCCATCGCGATGCCGAACCGGTCGCATGCCTCGATGACGTTGTCGTCGCGCACCGACCCGCCCGGCTCGGCGATGTAGGAAACGCCGCTCCTGTGCGCGCGCTCGATGTTGTCGCCGAAGGGGAAGAACGCGTCGCTGCCCAGGGAGACGCCGGTGATCTCCGAGAGGAATTCCTTCTTCTCCTCCCGGGTGAATGCCGTGGGCCTTTCTGTGAAAAATTCCTGCCAACGGCCGTCGTCCAGCACGTCCTCGGGGGTATCACCCAGGTACATGTCAATGGCGTTGTCGCGCTCGGGGCGTCCGAGCTTGGGAAGGAAGGGAAGATTCAGGACGCGCGCAGACTGGCGAAGGTGCCAGAAGTCGGCCTTGCCGCCCGCCAGCCGCGTGCAGTGGATGCGCGACTGCTGTCCCGCGCCCACGCCGATGGCCTGTCCGTCCACGGCGTAGCACACCGAATTGGACTGGGTGTACTTGAGGGTGATGAGGGAAATGATGAGGTCGCGCGCCGCGGAGGCGGGAATCTCCTTTTTCGCGGTCACGACGTTCTTGAGAAGCGCTTCGTCGATTTTAAATTCATTTCGGCCCTGCTCGAACGTCACGCCGTAGACCTCCTTGGTCTCCACGGGCGCCGGCGCGTAGTCCGGGTCGATTTTCACGACGTTGTAGCCACCGTTTTTCTTGCCGGAGAGGATTTCAAGTGCCTTTTTCGAGTACGCGGGGGCGATGACGCCGTCCGACACCTCGCGCTTAATGAGCCGGGCGGTGACCTCGTCGCATTCCTCGGAAAGGGCGATCCAGTCGCCGAAGGAGGACATGCGGTCGGTGCCCCGTGCCCGGGCGTAGGCGCAGGCCAGGGGTGAATCGTCCAGACCCTTCACGTCGTCCACGAACGACGCCTTTTTAAGCGCGTCCGAAAGCGGAAGGCCCACCGCCGCCGAGGTAGGGCTCACATGCTTGAAGGAGGTGGCGGCGGGCATGCCCAGCGCCGCTTTCAGCTCCTTCACGAGCTGATAGCTGTTGAACGCGTCGAGAAAGTTGATGTAGCCCGGACGGCCCGAGAGGATTTCCACCGGGAGATCGCTTCCGTCCCGCATGAAAATGCGCGCGGGCTTCTGATTGGGGTTGCAGCCGTACTTGAGCTCAAAATCCTTCATCTCTGACTCCTTACTGGTTGCGGTTGATGACGCGCGCTTCCGAGGCCCCGGTTTTGAGGTCGATCATGCGCGTGTACAGCGAGACGCGGTTGTTTTTGTCGAGGTTTTCCCAGATGGAATCCGTCCATTCGCCCAGGCCGTCGGGCACGGAAACCCGTTCCGGCTCGCCGATGAAGGAGGGGATGGGGTCGCCGTCCGTCACATAGGTGTGGAGAAAATGCCCCACGCCCGCCAGCGCCGGATAGGCGAAGTTCTGCCGGAGGCAGGCCGTTCCCGCCGGGTCGGCGGATTTCAGAATGTTCATTTGATAGGAAAAATCGCCGCCCGCGAACGTGAGCATGCCGCTCACCCGGGGCGTGAAGTTGGGTTTGTCGGGCTCGAATTCCCGGGTGTCCAGCGCGGCGGCAAATGTGCTTCCCATGTTGAGGAAGTCCCACACCGTGTCCGTCTGGTCGCCGTTTGTGACAATCAAATTGTTTTCGTGCCGGCGGACGGGGGAATAGATGATGAGGGAGGGGTCCGCAAGCTTGGCGGGGTCGAAGGGATGGATGATGATGCCGTCCTTTGTCTCGACGAACACACGGTTGCGGCTGTTCTCGCTCCTGCCCATGATGAAGTAGGCAACCGCCGCCTTTTTGCCGTTTCCGGTCTTGCCGATGACGATGCCGCGCCCGGCGTAGGGATTGCCCGCGAGCAGCTGTGCCAGGGGCTTTGACTCATACACGTTCATTGCGAATCTCCTTTGCCACCTTTTCCACGGCCGGTGGGAGAATCTTCCACTCCGCCTGCCGCATGACCCTCTGCTGAAGCGCCTCGGGCGTGTCGCCCGGCAGGACGCGCACCGCGCGCTGGGCGATGATCTCGCCGCCGTCGCAGACCTCGTTGACGTAGTGAACCGTCGCGCCCGTTACCTTCACGCCCCGCTGAAGCACCGCCTCGTGGACGTGAAGCCCATAATAACCCGGGCCCGCGAAGGAAGGAATGAGCGCGGGATGGATGTTGATCATCCGGCCCGCGTAGAGTTTTGTAAACGATTCGGGGAGAATGCACAGGAAGCCCGCCAGCACGATCATGTCGATTCCGTGCGCCCGCATGAGGGGCTCGAGTTTTTCATCTAAATCCCCGCGCCTTAAAAACGCCGCCTCGACGCCGTTCTCCCGGGCGCGCGTAAGCGCGTAGGCATCCCTTTTGTTGGAAAACACCAGGGCGATTTTGCCGCTCCTGATCTTCCCCGCCGCCTGCGCGTCAAGGATCGCCTGCAGATTCGTGCCCCCGCCGGAGACGAACACCGCAATGCGGATGGGCTGTTTTCTCATACGATTTCAATCTTCACGCCGGATTCCACGATCTCGCCCATGACGTACGCCTTCGCGCCCGCCGCGTTCAGGATCGAGACGGCCCGGTCGGCGTCTTCCTTCCCCACCACCACGCTCATGCCCACCCCCATGTTGTAGGTGTTGAACATGTCGCGCTCGGGAATTTCGCCCACGGAGGCGATCATGCGGAAGACAGGGGGCGTGCGGAGAACGGATTTTTCAATGCGCGCGCACAGCCCGTCCGGGATGGAGCGCGGCACGTTTTCATAGAAGCCGCCGCCGGTAATGTGGGAGATTCCCTTGACCGCGACGGCGTCCAGAAGCGCCAGCACGGGCTTGACATAAATGGTGGTGGGCATGAGGAGCGCCTCGCCCAGCGAGATTCCGCCCAGCTCGTCCTTGACCACCGAAAGGTCGGCGTTTTCAAAGATCTTGCGCACCAGCGAGAACCCGTTGGAGTGGACGCCCGAGGAGGAAAGCGCGATGACGGCGTCGCCGGCACGCATTTGATTTTTGTCGATGATCCGTTCCCGGTCCACAACGCCCACGCAGAAGCCCGCCAGGTCGTACTCGTCCTCGGGGTAGAAGCCCGGCATCTCGGCGGTCTCGCCGCCAATGAGCGCGCAGCCCGCCTGCACGCAGCCCTCCGCGACGCCCTTTACAATGTCCGCAATGCGCGTCGGGACGTTCTTGCCGCAGGCGATGTAGTCGAGGAAAAACAGAGGCTTCGCCCCCGTGCAGATGACGTCGTTGACGCTCATCGCCACGCAGTCGATGCCCACCGTGTCATGCTTGTCCAGTTGAAACGCGAGCTTGAGCTTGGTGCCGACGCCGTCGGTGCCCGAAACGAGCACCGGGCTCTTCATGCCGCCGATGTCCAGCGGGAACAGCCCGCCGAAGCCGCCGATGGAGCTCTCCACGTCGCTGGTGGTGCGCGCGATGTGCTTTTTCATGAGCTCCACCGCCCGGTAGCCCGCCGTGATGTCCACGCCCGCCTTTTTGTAGCTCTCGGAACGCGAAATTTCGTCCATGCGCTCAGTCCTTTCGTTCGGCCTTCTTTTCCCTTATCATTCGTGGATCGCGTCGAAGCGATGCGAAATGAGCCTGTCCTTTTCGATGATCTTCTTCTTCGCCGCCTCCCGCGCGTCCGCGAGCTTTTTCGCAAGGCCTTCCTCGGTGACCGCGAGAATCTGAACGGCCAGAAGCGCCGCGTTCACCGCGCCGTCGATGGCAACCGTCGCAACGGGAATGCCCGATGGCATCTGAACGGTGGACAGAAGCGCGTCCATGCCGTCCAGGCTCGACTTGACCGGTATGCCGATGACAGGAAGTGTCGTGTTTGCCGCCAGCGCGCCCGCCAAATGCGCGGCCTTGCCCGCCGCGGCGATGACGGCCCCGAAGCCTGCCTCCCGGGCGGAGAGCGCGAATGCCCGCGCCTCCTCCGGCGTCCTGTGCGCGGAAAAGACATGCACCTCAAATTCAACCCCGAAGCTGATAAGCGTATTGACCGCCTTTTCCACCACGGGAAGATCGCTGTCAGACCCCATTATGACCGCAACTTTTTTCATGCTGGCCACCTCCACGACCCACAGATTATCATAATATACGAATATCGTCAAGCACGCGAACCGCGTCGTTCGTTATGAATGGCGTAATCGAATGTTATTTGATGAATTTCGCATAAAAATGTTCGTGTTTATGCCACTTCGCAAGCCGGTCTTGCGCGGCTTCAACAAAACGGATATAATAGAGGCGAATACGGAAGGAAATTATGAAGACAGAATTCATTCAAAATGGAAAGCTGCAAAAGCTTTGGAACCGGCTCAACGCGCTTCAGCTCCTGGCAATCGGCTTCGCGGTCATCATATGTGTGGGCGCGGGGCTTTTGAGTTTGCCCATCGCCAACCGGGGTGGGGGGACGATTCCCTTCATAAGCGCGCTTTTCACCTCCGCCTCGGCCACCTGTGTGACGGGACTTGTGGTGTATGATACCTACACCCAGTTCACCGCCTTCGGGCAGGTGGTCATCCTCATGCTCATCCAGATCGGCGGGCTGGGTTTCATGACCATCGCGGTGCTCTTTTCCATGATCCTCGGCAAGCGCATCGGCCTCAAGGAGCGCTCGTATCTCAAGGAGGCGGTGAGCGCGTTCCAGCTGGGGGGCGTGGTGCGCCTCTCCAAGCGCATCCTCATCGTCACCGCGGCGGTGGAGGGGCTGGGCGCGATTTTGCTCTCGATCCGGTTTATCCCCATGTTCGGCGTCGGGCAGGGCATCTGGTTCGCGGTGTTTCACGCGGTTTCCGCGTTCTGCAACGCGGGCTTCGACCTGTTCGGCTGCATGGCGCCCTTCGGCTCCCTGGTGCCCTTCGTGGGCGACGCTCTGGTGATGGGCACAATCATGTCGCTCATCCTCATCGGCGGTCTCGGGTTCATCGTGTGGAACGATGTGCTCGAAAACGGACTCCGGTTTTCAAAGTATCAGCTGCACACCAAGGTTATTCTGGCGGCTTCCCTCGCCTTGGTGACGTTTTCCGCCCTCATCCTCTACGCGGTGGAGAAGGACGCGTCCATGGCCGGCATGGATCGGGGCACGCGGATTTTGGCATCGCTGTTTCAGGCGGTGACGCCGCGCACGGCGGGCTTCAATTCCGTGGACATGGCGGCGCTGAGCGAACCGGGCTCAGCCATCGTGATGCTCAACATGTTCATCGGGGCGGGGCCTGGCTCCACGGCGGGCGGCGTCAAGATTTCCACCGTGGTTGTGGTGCTTCTGTCCCTCATCGCCTATACGCGGGGCATCGACGACGTGAACATCGGCCGGCGCAGGCTTCCGCCCGGCGTCGAGCGGCGCGCGTTCTGCGGCATGATGCTGTATCTGGTCATGATGCTCTCCGGCTTTCTCGCGCTCATCGTCCTCAACGACGCGCACCTGCACGACGCGCTGTTCGAGGCCATCTCGGCCATCGGCACGGTGGGCCTCTCAAAGGGCCTCACCCGTTCGCTCACGGACGGCTCCATGGTGGTTTTGATTCTTCTCATGTACGCCGGGCGGGTCGGCAGCCTTTCGGTGGCCATGGCGCTGACCGAGCGGCGGCGTGCGGGCGCGCTCAAGTACCCGGTCGGCCAAATACTCGTAGGATAGGTGGAAATCATGCGTTCAATGCTTGTCATCGGTTTGGGTCGGTTTGGAAGACACCTTGCGACGAAGCTCAGCGAGCTGGGCAACGAGGTCATGGTGGTGGACCGCGACGAGGCGGCGGTCAACCGCGTCATGCCCTCTGTTACGGCGGCGCACATCGGGGACTGCATGGACGAGGAGGTCGTGCGCTCGCTGGGCGTCCGGAACTTCGACGTGTGCTTCGTCTGCATGTCGGACAACTTTCAATCCTCGCTGGAAATCACTTCCCTTTTAAAGGAGGCGGGCGCGCACATGGTCGTCTCCAAGACCGACCGCGAGATGCACGCCAAATTCCTTTTAAAAATCGGCGCGGACGCGGTCATCCATCCGGAACGCGACATGGCGTACCGGACGGCCATCAAATACAGCGCGAAGAACGCCTTCGATTACATCGAGCTGACGCCCGAGTACGCCATCTTCGAGACGACGCCACCCGCCGCGTGGGTGGGCCATTCGGTGAACGACATGAAGGTCCGCTCGCGGTTCAACGTCAACATCATCGGCATCAAGGACGGCGCGCGCGTCACGCCTCTGGTGGACGCGGGCCACATCTTTACGGAAACCGAGCACATCCTCGTCGCGGGCGGGCAGAAGGACGTTTTGAAGCTCATGGCGAAGTGAGTCGAATTCTAACAAAATTCCCCCTTTACGGATGTATGGGAAGCTGCTATAATGGAAAAAGCATAGAGGTCGCGATGCGTCAGAGTACCGACGGGAGAAGGCATTCCGTGAACGTCGGGAAAGGTATCCATCGCCGAACGCGCGCGCGGGGCGCCAAGCGAGCGTGAGATTGCGTGAGAACATCCGCAATATTCCTGCTTTCAAGGAAAGCAGAGGCGCTTGCTTCCATTCCATCGTATGGATTTATAAGCAGGACGCCTCGCAACGGGGCGTCTGATTTTATATCATCCGCCCCGCACCAAGGCGGCCCGGCCGCCCGACGACGCGAGGAGGAATTCAAGTGTTTCAAGGAAGTTTCGTGGCACTCATTACCCCGTTTCACCCCGACGGCACGGTAAACGTCGAAAAACTGCGCGAGCTGTGCCTCTGGCACCTGGCGAGCGGCACCGACGGCATTGTCGCGCTGGGCACCACAGGCGAATCATCCACGCTGTCCCACGAGGAGGACGATCTGGTCATCCGCACCGTCATGGAGGCGGTGGGCGGGAAGATTCCCGTCATCGCGGGCAGCGGTTCCAACTCCACCGAGACCGCGCTCATGAAGAGCCGCACCTACGCGGGCATGGGCGTGGACGGCATTCTGGTGATCACCCCCTATTACAACAAGGCCAATGAAAAGGGCATGTACCGCCACTTCGCCTCCATCGCGGACGAGGTGGACGTTCCGATGATCCTTTACAACGTCCCGGGCCGCACGGGCTGCGCGCTCTCCGTTCCGTGCGTGGACGCGCTTTCCAAGCACAAAAACATCGTCGGCATCAAGGAGGCGAGCGGCTCCATTTCCTACGCCGCGCGAATCGCAAACCTCGTCCGCGACGACTTTTTCATGATGTCCGGAAACGATGACATGATCGTGCCCCTGCTCTCTCTGGGTTCGGCGGGCGTCATCAGCGTGTTTGCCAACATCTGTCCGCGCCAGACCCACGACATCTGCGCCAAATGGTTTGCCGGGGACGCGGCGGGCGCGCGCGCGATTCAGCTCAAATACCTCGACCTCATCAACGCCCTGTTCATCGAGGTGAACCCCATCCCCGTCAAGGAGGCCATGAACGTCATGGGCCTTGCCGTCGGCAGTTACCGGATGCCGCTTTGCGAAATGGACGAGAAGAACCGGGAGGCGCTCGTCCGGGCGATGAAGGTGCTGGACGCATGAACGTCGTTTTGCAGGGTTACGGCCGAATGGGCAGAAACATTGAGCAGGCGATGGCGGAATTTTCGGACATGAAGATCGCGGGCGCGGTGCATCCGGGACTGTTCGCGCGGCCCCAGGACGTGCCGGGAGACATCGACGTCATCGTCGACTTCTCGTATCCGGGGAATCTTCAGAACATGGTCGATTACGCCAAGGATACGGGCTGTGCGCTGGTGGTGGGCACCACGGGCTATTCGGACGAGCAGGTGGCGCTTCTCAAGGCCGCGGCGGCCCACGCAGCGGTGATGTATTCCGCGAACTACTCCCTGGGCGTGGCGGTGATGAAGCGCGCGGCAAAGCTCATGGCCGAGGCGCTGATGCCCACGGGCTTTGACTGTGAGATCATTGAAAAGCACCATAACCAGAAGGCGGACGCCCCCAGCGGCACAGCCAAGGCGCTTTTGCAGGCCATTGATCCCGTGGACAGCTACCGGCACGTGCTCGGACGGCAGGGCATAACGGGTCCGCGGGGTCGGGAAATCGGCGTGAGCGCCGTGCGCGGGGGCACCGCGGCGGGCGAACACACCGTACTCTTCTTGGGCACCGACGAGGAACTTGAACTCAAGCACACAGCCGTGAGCCGCATGATCTTCGCCCGGGGCGCCGTGCGCGCCGCGCGCACCATGGCCGCCGCGCCCAAGGGGTTCTACACCATGGACGACATCTTCGACCTGTAGGAGGATTTTATGGACGCATACGAGATCATTCAATTCATCCACGACGCAAAGAAAAAAACGCCCGTAAAGGCGTATGTAAAGCTTTCCCGCCCGGTGGATTTCCCGGACTGCAAGGTATTCGGCACTCCCGACTGCGTGGTGTTCGGCGACTGGGCGGACGTCGCGGCGGCCCTCGACAAGAACCGCGACGCCGTCGTCGACCTCGTGGTCGAATGCGATCGCAGGAACAGCGCCATGCCGCTTCTCGACCTCAAGGCCGTCAACGCGCGCATCGAGCCGGGCGCGATCATCCGCGACATGGTGGAGATCGGCGATCGCGCCGTCATCATGATGGGCGCCATCCTCAACATCGGCGCGGTGGTCGGCCACGACACCATGATCGATATGGGCGTGGTGCTCGGCGGACGCGCCACCGTCGGCGCCCATTGCCACATCGGCGCGGGCGCGGTGCTCGCGGGCGTCGTCGAGCCCCCCTCCGCCAAGCCCGTGGTCGTGGAGGACAACGTACTCATCGGTGCCAACGCCGTCGTCATCGAAGGCGTGCGCATCGGCGAAGGCGCCGTGGTCGCCGCCGGCAGCGTCGTCATCTCCGACGTCGCCTCCGGTACCGTCGTCGCCGGCGTTCCCGCCCGCTTCATCAAAAGCAAGGACGCGGGCACGGCGGAGAAGACGCTGCTGCTGGACGCGCTCAGGGAGCTGTAACGGGGAAACGCTGGGGCTCCGCCCCAGGCCCCGCTTAAGGGACACAGTCCCTTAAGAACCCCAATCTAATGGAAAATAAAATATTGTCCGTCGACGGCCCAGGGCACAAACCCCGGGCCGCCGAACTTATTTCCGGGATACGCACAAAACCGAATTCGGATCGCGCGGGGTTGGACCCACGCGC
>JAEYRW010000138.1 GCA_023435435.1 Bacillota bacterium
CCCCGCGCCCCTGCGGGGCGCGACAGCATTTTTCTCCGACTTTTTTTCATTCCTTTGTTCAACTTGCCTAAATGCGCGCGAACAAAGAAGCGAAATATCAACCCATCCGAAGAAAAATGCAAAGAACCGGTCGAAAGATCGGTGCGAACCTCCCGGGATTCTTTGTACGCATCCCGTTCGCACTATAAAATCAACGGTTCATCCAAGTCTGTCCCTCTTTGTACGCCAAAGTGCTCGACCTTGGTTAAGTAGTTCTCTCCAAGGCGGTAAAAACGGATGCTGTCTCGCGCTTCGTCGATTTCAGCCAGAATGGCGTGCTTCAGACGCGTATACTGCGCCATATCCACCCTGCATTCAAACACGGAATTCTGCACCCGCACGCCGTAGACGGCGCACTGTTTCGCAACCCGCCTGAGCCGGCTCTGCCCGGTTGGCGTTGTGATGTTGATGTCGTATGTCACGAGAATCAGCATGCATCTTCCTCACTTCCAGAAAAACGGCGGATACGCATCCAGATCGCCGCGCAGATACCGCGCAAGCAGCATCGCCTGCGCGTACGGCACCAACCCCCACGCAAGCTTCTCCTTCAAAAACGGATGTGTCAGCATCTCCTGCTTATGCTTCTGCCAAGCGGCGAGGAAGCTCTTGCGCCCGTCGTCCTTCAGGTAGTAGGCGCCGTTTTCCTTCCGCAGAAAATCGTTCTCCGCGACGGCGCCCAGATTGATCTGTGTCAGCACAAACCGGTCCGCAACCGGCGCGCGCAGCTCTTCCAGAAGGTCCTGCGCCAGGGATGCCCGTCCGGGGCGGAGCTGGTGCAGAAAGCCCACGTACGGATCGAGCCCCACGGATTCCAGCGCGGCCGCGATCTCGTTGCCCAGAAGCGTGTACGCGAAGGAGAGCAGCGCGTTGACGCGATCCATGGGCGGGCGGCGGTTGCGCCCGTCGAACCGGAATGCGGTTTCGTTCCGGAGGATCATCTGGTTGAACGCCCCGAAGTATGCCTTCGCCGCGATGCCTTCAAGGCCCATGAGCGTGTCGATGGAGTCCGCCGCGCCGAGGATGGACAGCACGCCGCGCATTTCGCCGATGGCGGATGTGACGGCGGTCAGGTCGACGCGCGCGGGATGGTCTCGCAGCACGCGCTCGAGGCACCAGCGCGCGTTGTGGATTTTTCCCGTGAGGAACATTCGCGCAATGGGAACCGCCCGCGCGGGATCGGCGGCGCGCTCACGCTGCGTGTTCCTCAAAAGTACGTTTCCGTGAACCGGACCCACGACCCGCGAAAGGAAGCGCCCGTGGGGCGTCAGGAAGCACAGGTCAACACCCTTTTCGGCACATGCGCCCATGAGCGCCGGGCTGGCGCCCCGATAGCCGAAGGAAATGACGCTCGAAAGATTGATGAGCGGCACGCGGCCCAGCGTTTCTTCCCCGCGCAAAACCACGACGTTCTCGCCGTCGAGGGAGAGATACCCGTCCGGGTTGGTGACATACAGCGTGTTGAGCAGTCTCTTCATGGCGCGTCGCCCTCCGCGAGCGCAGTTTCGACATAGGCGGCGGCGGATGGAGAGACCATGAGGCCCGGCATGCAGATCTCGTTCAGCGAGCAGCTGCCGCACGCCTTTTTTGGCTTGACCCGGGGCGTCTGTCCACGCACGAACAGGCGGTGCATCTCCTCGAGCGCCGCCTGAACCTCTCCGCGCAGCGCCCGCGTCAGGGGAACCGCCTGCCGCCTTTTCGTCTGGCCGTAGTAAACCGCGCCCTCGGGGATGTCCGTCACGAACATTTCTTCGAGGCACATCGCCTGACAGCAGAGCTGCCATTCGGGCGCGCCCGTGGGGTCGGGGCGCCCGCGCTTGTACTCGACGGGATAGATGAGCCAACGGCCCGGCCGGCCTTGAATGGATACGCCCGAATCGGACTGGGTCAACTCCACCATGTCGCAGCTTCCCGTGACGCGCATTTTTTCCGACCGGACGGGCATGCCCCGGGAGAGGAGCACCGAGCCGCGCTTCTCGGTGAACCCCTCGTCGTGAACGGTCTCGTGCATGTAATGGCCCTCGAGGGTCAGCGCGTTCTCGTTCCACTGCCCTTCGATGTGGACGAGCGCCCACCGCCGCTTGCAGAAGCGGAAGTGGGTCAGGCCCGAGATCATGAGAAAGTCGGCGTCGTCATTCACCGTCGATGACCTGGGGGACGAGATCCGGGTAGTTGTCGAGGGTCACCTTGACCTCTCCGTCCGCGTCCTCGACCTTGACGGTGCGCATGAGCTTGGCGGCCGAATGCTGGCCGTTCTTGCAGTCGTGCTTCCACCAGATGACCTTGACGACCTCCATGCTGCCGTCCGGGCGCGCGGAGGTGGCGTCGTTGCGGAACAGGGTCCTGAGCGCCTCCTTGAGCTTGTCCGCGTCCTCGTCCGAGAAGCCTGTCTTTTCGGCGGTCTGGGGGTTGAGGGCGCCGAAGGTGACGTAGGTTCCGTAGTCCACGCGGTGCTTCATGCCCATGGTGTCGGCGGCCTTTTTGTCGGGATCGGCGTTGGTTTCAAGGTTGACGGACTTTGTGATCTGGGTGCTTGTGACGGTGACGGCGTCCACGGAAAACGCGGGCTGGATGCTCACCGGGCCGCGGATGCCGATGGAAACGGCGTCGCTGCCGTCATCGTCCTTGCTTTTTTTGAACGCAAACACCTGCCCGAACGCGCGCACGTCGTACCATGTTTCGCACGCCTTTTTCGCGTATTCCTCGCGGTTCCCCTTCTGGGAGAGCGCCTTGAGCGTCGCGTTCGCGTCCGCGCGGTCGCGCAGCGAGCGGAATTCGTCCCCGCGCCGGTCGTCCGACTGAACGAAGATCGCCTCGCCTTCGTCGAGCAGCCGGTTCCTGATCTTGCGCTTGAGGCAGACGTCCGAGACCTCGCCCAGACCGTCGTAGGTGGTGCGCGGGCGGTTGCCGTCCAGGGGATCGCCGTTGGGGTTTGCGTTGCGCACGGTGAAAACCAGGCAGAAATCGATCTTATTCTTCAGTGCCGTCATTGTCTTTCTCTCCCTCCGATTTTTCCTTCTTGGTAAAAAGCGATTGCCGCTGGCAGTAGTATCCGAGCAGATATGCACCCTCAAGCGGTTTATCGGATACAAAATCTTCCCAGTTGAAATTCTGCTCCACTTCCGCGATGAGCTTTTTGTACCACTCGGATTTTGAACCGAGCTTCCCGTAATAGGGCAGCAGACGGTCGTGAAGCATCATCCATGTCTTGTACGGCCTCTGCTGAAACCTCGTCATGTAACGGACCGCATTGGTTTGCCGGTAGGCGTTTTTGTCCATGGCATCGTACTCCGCCTTGTCTGCCAGCGCCAGCAGCCGCCCGAACAGATAGCTCCGATCCTGATTGGTTGCGTCCAGCATTGCGTTGACCTCCTTCTTTTGACCGAGCTGCTCCTTCTCCTTTTGACTGACCTGCTCCTTGCGAATCAGCGCGCAGGCCACGGATAGCGTCTTTCGCCACTCGAACTCCTGCCAGCGGCCGTTCTGATCGGTAAACCCCTGGGGCGCGCTTGCGCGCCGGAACGCGGCGAGCACGATGTCGCGGGGCAAAGGCGTTCCTTCGACGGTGCATTTGAGAAGCCGCATCCTGAGCTGGCGCACCAGCTTTGTGGCCGCCTTTGACACCTGATAGTCGCCCCGGGCGGCATCCACGTTTCGCCGCCCGAGCACCGCGGCGGCGATGTCGTCCGGCGTAGGCGTCGAAATGCACGAAACGGCCCTGCGCTCCTTGTCCGTTCCAAAGGTGCGCCACATCTCCCAAGCGCAGCTTTCATACCAGTTGCGCAGCCTTTTTACGTATTCGCCGCCCGGCATCTCCTGATAATAGTTAAGGGACATGCGCCCGGTGGTGGCCGCTTCCATTCCGATGATGATCACATCGTCCGCCGCCTCCGGGTTGTAGTCCGCGATACGGTTCGACAGCCCTGACGCGGCGTCCCTGAGTGCCTTTCCGTATGCCTCGAATGTTGACGGATACTCGTCGCCGCCGATCAGATCCAGGAAATTTTCCTCGGCGGGCGGATCGATGGGGCAGCCGTTCGTCACCCAGGCCACCACCTTCATGCCGTAGCGGTCAAAGCCCTGCCGCTTCAAAAGCCAGCCGAGGGTGTTGTGCGCCTTGACGGAGGCGTCGTAGCTCACGCTCACCGCCTCGGACGCTTCCGTGAAGCGGCCCCGGTACTGGAAGATCGTCTTGTCGCACTGGGAAGAGATGAGCTTGGCGTTTCCTTGAAACTTGGGATGGCTTTCCATTTCAGGAAGCTCGTCGCCCTCCACGTAGCACAGCGCCCGCCTGCCCGCCCGCGCGCGCGTCATGCCAACCCAGCTTTCGCGCACATCTGCGCGCGACCAGAGTCCTTCGTTGCCCGTTCCGGCTTCCTGGACGGTGAAGGCGACGAAGCTCTTTGTATCCTTGCCCGTGTCGAAGGCAAAGCCGGAGGCGCGCATGTCCGCCACCAACTGCCGCCCGGCCAGGTAGTCGCGCAGGGTTCGCAGAGGGCGAGGCGCGTCGTCCCGGGCGCACCACGCCTCGAGCGCGCCAAAGTAGGCGTCGAAATACGGGTTTTCGCCCTCAAAAAAGTCGCCCGCCACGTACCGGAGCTCGTCGCACAGGGGATAGGGCGCCGGTTGTCCCGTTCGCCCTTCCGCCTCTGGCGTCGAGGGGATGACGAACCGGTTTTCCTCCTTGGGCACCCGCTCCGCGCGCCAGAATGTCCCGTCCTTCGTGAGGATGACATGAATGGCTGCCTTCTTTTCCACGAATCCGGCGGGGACGAGGGGGTGGTCCGCCTCCTCGAAGGCATGGGCGTTTTTCGCGTTCTCGTACGTCTCGACAAGATGCTGCATCCAGCCCACTCTATTCCACCTCCTTCGCGAGCGCCGCGAGACCCTCTTCCGCGAGTCCGGAGAACTTGTCCGCACCGAATTCCTTTTTGTGCATGGGCCGGATGTCCCGCCGGAGCGCGGGGTCGCAGTCCTCGGGCTTCGGGAAGCGGATGATGCCCCTTTCCATGCGCGCCCGCCACAGCCTGACGGACAGCATGTCGCGCCCGGTTTCGTCGGGGTAGTCGAAGCCGTGCACCATCAGCCCGAACTCGGTGGTGCCGCAGTCCGCGCCGTCATAGAAGCCGGTGCCTTCGTCGAAAACGCATGGCTCGACGCAGCCCTGGCATTCCCGGGTGCCCAGAAAGATGTCCCGCCGCCCGCCGCGCTCGATCATCCGCCGGGCGATGTTGTGGTGCTTGTTCTCGTCGCGGTCGCCCGCCATCTCGGGCCTGTGCTCGTTCCACACAAAGTGCGCCCGCACGTGGTAGCATACGTCCGCAAGATAGGTGTACACCGAGAGGGTGTTGCCCGCGTCCGTGTAGTTGATGGGGCGGATGTTTTTGGACTGTGTCCGGATGGGGTTCATCACCCGCACCTCGTCGATCACCCAAATGAACGTGGGCTTCCAGAAAATTGATTCGGTAATTCCCTTGAGCGCCTGGTACGTCGGCACCTGATAGCTGAACTTCTCGCCGCCCAGCCGCGTGATGGGGTCTGAGAACAGCGCGTACTTGCCCCAGACCTTGAATTCCACCTGATTCCTGATCTTCAATCGCTCACCTCCCCGTAAAATCAATAGGCCATAAGTTCCATCTCTCCGGGCTCGACCTGAAGCCCGGATTCCGCACCGTAAAATTCGCCCCGGAGCGCCACGATGCCCGTGTCGCCCAACGGGTAGAGCGCGCCCCTCTCATCGAGGGCGCGGAAGCTGTGTTCGTATACGTTTACGGAAAAAAACTGCGCCCGGCGGATGAGCCGGATTTCCTCCTTCATGTCGTGATCGCCCAGAATGTCCGCGATCAGCTTTTCACCTTCTTCTCCGTAGGGCACGAGGAGCGCGCGTGTGTTCTGATTGATGACATTGAATACCTCGCCCGCCGTGCGGAAGCTGTGGGCGATGGCGAGCCTGTTGAGCACCCCGTTTTTGCGGGATTTCGCTTCGTTTGCGCACTTCCCGTTTTTGGCAAGCATGTCGCACAGGTTCGTGTTCCATTTCGGATAGGGATAGGGCAGTTCATCTTTTGCCTGCTCACGCTCGTCCGCAAAATACTCCGTGATGACGTCCGGATCGGCGATGCGGTCGACGCAGTCGCCGTATTTCTGGAGATAGGTGTCGCTCAGCGCCTGCCCGTCGTGAATCTCCGGGAGCTTCGACAGGTTCTCCTCCGCGAGCCGCCAAAGGTAAACCGTGCCCGTTTCGGCCTCCGCGTTGCGGTTGCAGCGCCCGGCGGCCTGAATCACGCTGCCGAGTCCCGCAAGGCTCCTGACCACGGCGGGGAAGCTCACGTTGATGCCCGCCTCGATGAGTGCCGTGGAGATGAGGAACGTGGGCTTGCGGGCGTCCTTCTGGGTGCGCGCCTTCACCTCGTCCAGAATGGCGAGCCTGTGCGCCGGACACATGTTGGTGCTCAGGTGGTAGCAGGCGGTCTTCCCCCCGCGCGCTTCCTTCACGAGCCGGTAAATTTCCCGCGCCGCGTCCTTTGTGTTGACCACCGCCAGCACGGATTCGTGTTTGTCCATGAGCGCCGTAAGCTTCTCCGCCGCCTCGGCATATGTGACGTCGGGCCGCGTCTCGTCGAGATAGCGCACGCGGCGCATCTTGCGGAAAAGATCGCCCACATCCCTGATCATCTCCCGCGCGGGCAGCTTAAGCTGGGGCTGCGTGGCGGTGCACAGAACCACCGTGCAGCCGCAGAACCGGACGAGAAAGCGGATCGCGCTTTCGAAAAGCCGTGTGCAGCGCTTGGGGAGCGCCTGAACTTCGTCGAAGATCAGAGTGGAATGCATGAGGGCGCGCATCCGGCGCGCGTCCGTGTTTTCCTTGCGGTAGAGGCTGTTCAAAAACTGCACCATGGACGTCAGGACGATGGGCTTGTCCCAGCGCTCTGTGAGCAGGCGGTATTCCGCCTCCGCGCTTTCGTCCTCCTCGTCGCGCACGATGCCGGAATGATGCTCGAGGATGCCCTCGTAATCGGCAAGCGCCTTCCGGATGTCCGCGGCGTTCTGGTCGAGGATGGTGTTGAAGGGGATGACGTAGAAGATGCGGCGCATGCCCGCCAATCCCGCGTGGGCCAGCGCGTAGCGCAGCGTCGCAAACGTCTTGCCGCCGCCGGTGGGCACCGTCAGAGAGAAGATGCCCGGTCCGAGGTCCGCGCAGGCGAGGCAGTTTTGGGAGATGCGCGCGCGGATGTCGTTGAGCTCGGATTTTGCCGTAAACGTTTCCGCCACGTATGCGTCGAAGGTTTGGCAAAGCGCCGCCCAGTCCGGCGCGGGCTCCGCGGGCGCGAGGGAATCGGCACCGCGCTCGAAGCAGGCGGAATCCCAGCGGTCCGCGTCGACGACGGCGCTCAGGAGCATGCGCGCCGCAAGGCCCAACTGGTGCGCCTGCTGGTCGGGGTCGAGCCGCGCGCAAAGGGCATCCATTTCGGACCGCGCGCGGGCGAACAGGGCGTCCAGCTCCGCCCGCGCCGCGATGTCGCGCAGAAAAATTTCCGCCGCTTCGTCGTAATGCAGTTCTTTTTTTCCTTCGGGAGTAAAATACAGGAGGTAGGGCGATTCACCCTTTTCGTTCAGGCAATCCGGGAGGCTCGCGTGGTGGCCGTAGACCGCCATGGAAATGATCTGCGCGGTGAGCTTCGCCGTTAGTTCGCCTTTGAACCACGTTTCATAAACGAAGATCGCGCCCACCGGGGCATGGGGCGTGGAATCGCCGCGCCGTTCGGGATGCTCATAGGAAGCGATGAGATAGTCCTGAAAAGCGCGTGTCGCTTTTCCCATATCGTGGAGAAGACCTGCCAGCGCCCCCGCCGCGCCAAGCCCCATCGGCGCGAGGGTGCGCTCGGCCAGAAGCGATACCGCGCGGCAGTGCGCGGGTAACCCCTGCGGAATACCATCCGATTTGCGAATGTGCGCATTCATACTGATTGTGACGCTCCAATAAATGATTTTAGATTTAGAAAACGTGAATTGAATGAAAAACAGAAAGGGGAAAGCACCGGGGATATCAACCATTGGCATTTATCGGTACAATCAGTATAATCGAAACGACAAGAAAAAGCAATGGAAGAATGTCGAAATATCATCAATTTTTTGTCGAAAAAATCCCCGGCCGTTTTTGCGGGCCGGGGTGAAAGTTTGGGGGACTATGTGTTTTCGCTTTCCTCGTCGGTGGCTTCGGCGGCGCTGGCCGACGTTGCCGAATCCGTGGAGGACGCGGTGCCGGCGGACGAGGAATCGTCATCATCGCTGGTAGACGAGCTGCTGATCGTCGGGGCGATTGACACGCTGTCGCTGCCGTCTGCGAGGGCTTCGTTGATGTCGCCCAGGGCGTTGCTCAGCGTGGAGGAAGCGTTAGACAGCCTCTCATTCAGCGTGGAAAGCTCGTCCTCCTTGTCGGTGGTGCTCAGCCCGCGGGCGCCGTCCGCGTCGATTTCAGACTGCAGCGTGGTGGCCTCCCGCTCCATTTTGTTCTTGGCCGAGGCGACCGTCTTCGCGGTGGCGTAGGAACCCGAAATTCCGGCGAGGCTGTTCAGCTTGCTGGCCGAATCGGAGGACGAGGAAGACGACTTCGAGTAGGTGTTATTCGCATAGCTGCTCGCGTTGCTCTCCGCCTGTTCCTTGGCCAGCGCGACCTTTGCGTCGGCGATCTTTGCGTCGAGCTCCGAAATCTGCTTGTCGTAGGCTTCCAGCTGGCTCGAGGTGGTGTCGGAGGAATCGCCGCTTTGCGTGGCGGTGGCCGCCAACTCGCTTCTGGCCTGCTGGAGGCTGGCGCGCTGCTGCATCAGCGAGAGAAGCTCGCTGGCCGCGGAACCGGACGAGCTGATGGAGACGGAGTCGCTGGTGGAAGAACTGGAGCTGGAGGAGGTCGTGCTGCCCGAGGTGGTGGTGTCTGTACTTGAGGTGCTGTTGACGTAAGTGCTCGTGCCGGAGCCGGAGACGATGCTGACGCTCATATGGATTGCCTTCCTTCAATTCCTTCTCTCTGTCTATAAATATCGTCACGATATTGTTGGACTGAAGTGCATATTTGTAGCAAGTTTGAGGCATTTCAACGGCGCGTAAAAATTCCGGAGGCGAGCCGGTTTTCGTGTGAAAAGGGACTACATCCGTCCGGACGTGCGCCAGTAGAGATCGTCCACCAGTTCGCGCGCCGCCTCCGCAATGCGTCGGGGCTGGGTTTCAAAAAACGAAACGCTGGGCGCGTTTTTCTTGATGTTCCAAAGCCCCGCCACGCGGCCGTTGACGGCGACGGTGGGGTTGCAGATGCCGGACTTGAGGATCACCCTGCTCTTGTATTCGGCGGGCAGAACCGCGCCGCGCCCGGCGGTGGTGTAGGAAACGATCAAAGGATCGAAGCCCGACAGCAGGGTCAGTTCAGGAATATCCTCCATGTCGTTCTTCTCTTCCGAATCGTAATAAACGTTCCCGTCCAGCTCAAAGCGCGTAAATTCGCTCAGATCAAGGGCGCTGAGCTTTTTCTTGTCGTCCCGCCAGAAGCCGAAGAACCACGCGGCGTCGGCCAGCGTGGCCGGGCCGTAGACCGCGAAAAACCTGCGCAGCAGGCCGGGCAGGACGTCGTCGCGGCTCTGGGTGGGCTCCGCGTCGATGAGGTCGAAGTCGCGGCTTGCCATGTCGCAAAAAGCCACCCGTCCCCGCCGCGCCAGCCGCACGAAAATGCCGCCCCAGGGGGAGAAAATGTTCTCGATGACCTGCTGCTCGTAGTTTTCAAAGAAGATGCGCCGAAGCTGCGTTCTGGAGTTGACGCCGTCCTCCAGGCAGCGGATCACCTCGTCCTCGATCCGAAGCAGCATGTCCTCGCCATAGAGGCGCGCCAGATAGGAGTCGTCGCCGTGCAGCGCCAGCAGCGTCGGCAAATCGTCGTACGCCACGCCGTGCAGGGTGCCGCGATACAGCCACGTCTTTGTCAGCGCGGTCTTCCAGCCGCCGATGTCCGCGCCGCGGATCAAAGCGGAAAACGCGACGTTTCGGTAAAACCAGCTGTGGAGCCCCAGCAACGCCCGGGAAAGCTCCACGATGTCCGCGCATTTGCGCGTCAAATAGAGCCCGTGCATGCGGCGGCGCAGTATTTCTTCTTCGTTCATTTCCGGCGTTCCCCACTTTCAGAGCGCATTCGGCGGTTGCGCGGCTTGCGCCATGGCTCCGCGTCTATCATAGCCAATCGCCGGGAAAAAAGCAATGGGGTAACGTCAGGACCGGTGCATGTCGTAGATCTCGTCCTTCTGTCTGGCATTCAGGGAGTTCTGGGTGACGGCCGCGATGATCAGGATGCCGGCGATGCTCAGGGACAGCCGCACCAGCGTGAAAGCGAGGCCCATGTTCGCCGCCTCGAAGGTCAGCATCGGGATCTTGGTGGTCGACCACGCGCCGACAAAGATGAATACGTTGAAAAGACTGCTCCCCTTTTTCAGCATCACCCCGGCCACGGGGAACGCCGCGTACAGGGGACCCGCTGCCGCCGAGCCCAGAAAAAACGCCAGCAGCGCGCCCCTGACGCCGGAGCCCTTTCCGGTGAACCGCATCATCGTCGCCCGGTCGACCCACACGTCCAGAAGCCCCAGCAGAACGAAGATCGGCGGCACGACGGACAAGAGCTCAAGCACGTTGCGCCGCGTGAGATCGAGGGATTTGAGGCCGATTTCCGGCAGCGCCAGTCCAACCGCCAGGTTGACGGCGGCCAGCAGAAGGAACAGCCTGTACCGCTTCAGAAAGTTCTTCATCATCACAGCACCGCCCCGATCACCGCCGCCGCGACGAGTGAAAATACGAATGCGCAGGCGTTGCGCACGATGGCAGCGCGCCTGCCGAAGGTGCCGATCTCCATGGGCAATGTGACCATGCCCACCATCATCAGCGTCGAGACGAACGCCGCGATCTGCATGTATCCCGCGCCGTTTTTCAGAAGCGCGGCCGCCAGCGGAAAGGCGACGAATCCGGGAATCAGCGTGATCGACCCCACCAGCGCGGCGGCCAGCACGCCCCAGACGCCGGAGCGTGCGCCGAGGAGACTGGTGATGGTTTCGGGGCTCAAAACGGACAGGGCCAGGCCGATGAGGATCAGGATCGCCAGAAGCTGAGGAAGGATGTTTTCAAACGCTTTCCACGCCTTGATAAGCGCCGCCCTCGTCTTTTTGCGGTCCCGGAAAAAGGACAGGGTCAGACCCGCGGCGGCCAGCACATACAGGATAATTGTAAACATAAGAGTTTCGCGTCCCTACTTTCTCAGATTCGTGTCGTAATAGCGCGCGTAGATTCCGTTTTGCGCCACGAGCGTCTCGTGGGTGCCGCTTTCCACGAGCGTGCCCTCCGACAGCACCATGATCCGGTTCGCCCGGCGCACGGTGGAAAGCCTGTGGGCGATGACGAACACGGTGCGGCTGCCCACCAGGTTCTGGATGGCGTTCTGGATCTCGATTTCCGTCTCCACGTCCACAGCGGCGGTGGCCTCGTCGAGAATCAGGATGGGCGAATCGCGCAGCACCGCCCGGGCGATGGAGATGCGCTGCTTCTGTCCGCCCGAAAGGCGCACGCCTCGCTCGCCGACGTATGTGTCATAGCCCTCCGGCAGGGCGGCGATGTAATCGTGAATGCACGCGATCCGGGCGGCGCGCTCGATCTGTCCGCGGGTGGCCGCGCGGCAGCCGTAGGCGATGTTTTCGGCGATGGTGCCGCTGAAGAGGAACACGTCCTGCAAAACCATGGAGATGTTCTCGTGGAGCGACTCCAGCTTCGCGCCGCGGATGTCCAGCCCGTCGATGGCGACCCGGCCGGCGGTGGGGTCGTAGAACCGGGCGAGCAGGCTGATGAGCGTGGTCTTGCCCACGCCCGTGGGGCCGACGATGGCGACCATGCTGCCGGGCGTTGCCTCGAACGTGATGTGTTCGAGCACCGGCGCGTCCCCGTCGTAGGAAAAGCTCACGTCCTCGAAGGAGACGCCGCCCCGCACGCGGCCCAGATCCACCGCGCTCGGCGCGTCCCTGATGTCGGGCGCAATGTCCAGCACCTCAAAGATGCGCCTGGCCCCCGCCACGGCCTGCTGGTATTCCTCCGCCACCCGGGCCAGCACCGCGATGGGCGCGTAGAACATGGAAAGGTACATGAGAAAGCCCACGATGTCCGCGATGCTCAGGGCGTTCTGAAGCGCCAGCATGCCGCCGAAGAACACCACGATTACCGTGCCCAGCGCCGTGACAAACTCAACGCTTGGATGGAAAAACGCCGAAAGCAGAAGCGCCCGGAGAATGGTCTTCGCATGGGAGAGCGCCTTTTGGTACACCTTTTGCGCCTCCCGCGCCTGCTGGTTGAACGCCTGAATCTCCCGCATGCCCGACAGGCTGTCTTGCAGCGTCGCGTTGAGGTCGGCGAGCCGCTCCTGCGCCTGGGAGAAGAAGGGCCTTATTTTGCGGGAGAATACCCGCAGCATCACGAAGATGAGGGGCATCGGCAGCATGGTGAGCAGGGTGAGCTTCACGTTGATGAACAAAAGAAGAGCCGTTACGCCGACGAAGATGAGCGCGTTTGTTACAATGTCCGGGATCGAGTGTGCCACCAGCTGTTCCAGCACGGCGGTGTCGTTGATGACCCGGCTCATGAGCTGGCCCGTCTGCTTGTCGTGATAATAGGAGAGGGAGAGCTTCTGCAAGTGGGAATACACGGCCGCGCGAAGCGTCGCCACCACGTTCCAGGAGGCGACGTGGCTCAAATAGGAGTACGCGAAGCGGAACAGCAGCCGAAAAAAATACGAACCGACCAAAATCAGCGCGATTTGGACGATTCGTTGCTGCGCGTCGGCGGTGGGCGCGGTGAGCAGGGCCGTCAGCGCACGGATGTACCAGGGCGCGACGAGGTTCATTGCCGTGATGCCCACGAGGCTCGCCATCGTCAGGACGAGCAGCCACCGGTACCTGCGCGTGTACGACAAGAGGCGGATAAGGTCCTTCATGGCGGGTCATCTCCTGTTCGCGGATTGATTCGTTAGGCAGCATCATATCACACGCCGCGCCGGGAGACAAGCCGATATTGCAAATTTCTATGAAAGAATGACCCCCTGAAGCAGGTTGAAGAGGTAGCCCACGAGGATGATGCCCACGGTGCAGATGGCGACGAAAAGCGCCAGAAGCTTCGGCTTGACGGCCTTGCGGAGCATGATGAGGGACGGAAGCGAGAGCGTCGTCACCGCCATCATGAACGAAAGAATGGAGCCGAGCAGCGCGCCCTTCCCCAGCAGCGCCTCCGCGATGGGAATGGTGCCGAAGATGTCCGCGTACATGGGGACGCCGATCATTGTCGCCAGCACCACGCCGAAGGGATTGTCGCTTCCGAGCACCAGGGCGATCCATTCCGACGGAATCCAGTTGTGGATCACCGCGCCGATGCCCACGCCGACGAGGATGTAGGGGAACACCTTTTTGAATGTCGAAAGCATCTGTTCCTTCGCATATTGAAGCCTGTCGCGCCTGGTCAGGTCCGGCGCCTCGATGTCCACGCCCTGCGCCGACAGGATGAAGCTTTCCACAGACCTTTCCATGCGCAGCTTTTCGATGAGCGTTCCCCCCGCCACGGCCACCACGAGGCCCACGGCGACATAGAGGACGGCGACCTTCGCGCCGAAGATGCTCATGAGCAGAAGCAGCGAGCCCAGATCTACCATGGGCGAGGAAATCAAAAACGAAAACGTGACGCCCACCGGTAGTCCCGCCGCGGTAAACCCCATGAACAGCGGGATGGACGAGCAGGAGCAGAACGGCGTCACCGTGCCGAGCAGCGCCGCGGCGCAGTTGGCCCAGACGCCGCGGAACCGGCCCAGAATCTTCTTGCTGCGCTCCGGCGGAAAAAAGCTTTGAATGTAGCTGATGAGAAAGATCAAGAAGCACAGGAGCACCGTGATCTTGATTACGTCATACAGAAAGAATTGCAGGCTTCCCACCCAGCGGTTCGCCGCGTCGAGGCCCAGCGCGGAAAGACCGGCTTCAATCAGCGCGTTGAGCCACTTCATTCCGAGTATCTGGTTCTGAAAAAAATCCCAGGCGGCCTTGAGAATCAGCATGCACGGGTCCCCGCTTTCTCACACTTTCCGCACGTCCCGGCGGTTGCTTCTAAAAGTTCCTCCAAAAGCGCCACGGCCTGAAGACCACCCGACGCGCTGACGCGATAGTGGGTCCACTTGCCTTCCTGCCGCGCTTCCACGACGCCCGCCTCCAACAAAACCTTCATGTGGTAGCTGAGGGAGGACTGCGGCATGCCCATCTCCTCGATCAGCACGCACGCGCATTTTTCGCCGTTCCGAAGAAGTTCCAGAATGCGCAAGCGCCGCGCGTCGCAGAACGCCTTGAAGACCTTCGCGTTTTCCTCGTGGTTTGTCTCCACAGCCGTACCTCCCAGATCGAAAATTTATGATATGATCATTTTATGCGTCAAATCGAAATTTGTCAATATGATTGGAAAAGTTTACGCGACGCAAAAAAGGCGCGCCGTCCGGCGCGCGTGGAATTTCATCAGAAGAAATGCTCCTGTTGCCCATTCGGGTGCGTTTGTCCCTTTGTCGCGGGGCGCGCGGAAACCCGGCGCATCAGAAAATCGCCGTTTCCGCCGTCCCCGCGCCCGCCTGGCGCAAATATCCCGCAATGTCGTCCAGGTGACGGCGGACGAGAGCTTCCCCGACGCCCCGGGGCGCGTATACGACGTACAGCACCCGGTCCGTTTCCGCCGAAATGGCCGTGCGGCCGTCAGGTCCCCGCAGGATGCTTGAAAGGATGCCCGCGCCGTCCCGTACAAGCACGTCGCCGGGCATGGCGGCGGCAACCCGTCCGCCCATTGTCACATAGGATTCGCCGTCGCCCGCCCGGGCGATTTCCACTGCGCCTTCGATTTTATTGCGATCGTGGCCCGCCGTCAGGAGCATGTTCGTAAGCTCGGCCATAAACATCGCGACCACCGGCGGAGGCGCGTCCGGGATCCCCTTGCCCTTGAGGATGGACTCCAGCTGCCCCAGCACATGGTAGCTGTAACCGAATTTTTTGTAGTATCCGACATAGGCGTCCATAGGCGAAAGACGCTTCAAATCCGCCCGGCTCAGATCGCCGTGCGCCGTCCGCAGCGCATTCTCCGCGGCCTTCCGTTCCGCCGCGAGGGTGTTTCCCGCCGCGCCGCCCACGCCGTCCACCGCCAGAAAACCCACCGCGCAATCCGCTGCGGCTGCGCCGCGCGTGTCCCGAATTTCGATCATTTCTGAACCACCCTTTCCTTTTTGAGTCCGATCAGCGCCATTCCGGCAACGATCAACAGCCCGCCCGCCCATTGCGCCGGCCCGGTGCGTTCCCCCAGAAGGAGCGCGGACAGCAGCATGGACGTCAGGGGCATCATGCCGGAAAACGCCGCCGCCGCAAGCGCGCCGCTGCGCCGGATGCCCGCAAACCAGCAGAGAAACGCGAGCGCCGTCACAAACGCGCCGTACCAGAAGAGCGCCAGCCACTCTCTGAGCCCAACCGCCGCCAGCCGCAAAATAGGCCCCTCGGCAAGCGCGGGGAAGAGACACAGCAGAAAAGCCGTGGCGCTCACCAGCGTCGTCTGGACGAGAGGGTCGAAGGGCGCGCCGTCTTCCTTCGCCGAGACGCGCGAGAGAATGTTGAACGCCGATTCGCTCGCCGCCGCGCCCAGCACCAGCAGGTTTCCCGCCAGATGCCCGGCGGGTAGGGAAATCCGCCCACCCAGCCCCTGCACCAGCAGCACGCCCAAAACGGTGGAGAAAATTCCGGCGCGGATTTTACCGTCCGCCGACTCCCGCAAGACCGCCCATGCGAGAACTGCCGTAAGCGCGGGCGTTGCCCCGGTCAGGATTCCCGCCTCGGCGGCGCTGGTGCGGGAGACGCCGCCGATGAGAAGCGCCCGGAACAGGAACACGCCGAAAAAAGCCTGCAGAACGGTGGCAATCCGGGCGCGGCGCGACAATCCGCCAAGGCCCGCCCCGAGCCTTTTCGCGCAGGGAGGAAGCAGCACGAGGAGCGCGAAAAAGAGGCTTGCCGCGGCGATGGTGAAGGGCCCGAGCCGACCCGCCACATACTTTGCCGCCACCACGCCCGTACCCGCCAGCGCAAAGGCACCGGATAAAAAGAGTTTTCCCGCCATCTTGCGCCCCCTTCCGCCGATGGTATAATGATACCGGGGAATCTGGTTTATGAAAAGGGCCGGTTATCGACAAAAAAGAACATACCAGTTGGAGGAAGCATGCGCGCGATCGATCTTTCATCCGGGCGGGAGGGGCCCGTCAGGCGGCGAATTTACGAGGAAATCCGGGAACGCATTCTGGCCGGGGAGCTGTGCGCGGGGGAGGCGCTTCCCTCGACGCGGGCGCTGGCGCGGGAGCTGGGCGTCTCCCGGAGCACCGTCGTGGAGGCGTACGACATGCTTTCTGCCGAGGGGTTTCTGGTGAACAGGCAGGGCGCGCCCACCCGCGTGGCGGCGGGCGTGGCCATGGAGCGGCCCGCGCCGCCCGCCGTTCCCGCGCGGGCCGAAAAACCGCCTGTTCGGGCGGATTTCCGCACAGGGCGGCCCGATCTGGAGCGGTTTCCGCTTCAGGCGTGGCGCAAGTGCCTGATGAGGGGCGCGGCAGATCTTCCCCTGCGGCAGTACGGGTACGCCGACTGCGCGGGACTCCCCGCGCTGCGCCGGGAAATTTCCGAGTGGCTGATGCGCGGACGGGGGTTTGCCGCGAATCCCGACGATATTTTCGTGACGGCCGGCGCGACCCACGCCCTCAGTCTGCTGGCGGACATCCTCGGCGCGGACGGGCGGAAGGTGCTCATCGAGGACCCCTGCCACGGCGGAATGCGCAAGGCGCTTCTGCGCGCGGGCCGCGCTGTGGAGCCCGTCCCCGCGGACGACCGGGGCATCGTTACGGACATGCTGCCGGACAACGCGGCGGTTTCCGCCGTCTACGTCACGCCCTCGCACCAGTTCCCGCTGGGCGGCATCTTGCCTGCCGCCCGGCGGGCGGCGCTCATCCGCTTTGCCCGGGCGCGCGATTCCTACATCATCGAGGACGATTACGACAGCGAGTTCCGGTACGCGGGCGCGCCCGTAAACCCGCTGTGCGCCATGGATGCCCAGCGCGTCGTCTACGTGGGCACGTTCAGCAAGACGGTTTTCCCGGCGCTGCGCGTGGGTTTCGCGGTGCTGCCCCGGGCCCTTCAGGCCGCGTGGCGGGCGCGGCGCATGTACATGGACGTGCAGAACCCGCCGTTCGAGCAGGCGGCGCTGGCCGAATTCCTCGCCGGGCGGGGGCTGGACCGGCACGTCCACAAAATGCGCGCGCTCTACGGCAAGCGGCGGCAGGCGCTCCTTGCCGCGCTCGCCGAATCTTTCGGGGACGGCTTTGCCGTCTGCGGGGACGCGGCGGGGCTCCACGCGGCGGTGGATTTTCCGGGCGCGCGGTTCGACGAGGCGTTCGCGCGGCGCTGCGCCGGGGACGGCATTCTCGTGACGCCGCTTGAAACGCACTGCATCGAAAAAGGGCGGCACGAAAGCGCCCTTGTTTTGGGATACGGTCATCTGGAGGAGGAAGCGATCCGGTCGGGAACGCGGCGCCTCGCCCGGGCGGTCGAGGCGTGCCGAAAAGCCCCGCTTCCTTGACAAGCGGGGGATTTTCGCGTATACTGATCCCATCAAACGGTAGGGGTGTGTGTCGTGATCAGGTAATCCTGTCCTTCGGGTGCGAGGCGCCGGCGCTGCCGGGGTCTTGCGTGCGTCGGCGGGGATTGCGCGCATGCCGGAATCGGGCGGAACAGGCCCGTTTGTCCCGTGTTTTTGCGTTCCCCCTCGGCGCGGAGGGGGGGCGCTTTTTTGCGCGCATTTCCACGGGAAAGGCGGTGAGGCGCATGATTTTTGTGCAAAACAAATTCAGCGGCAATCTCCATGCAGGGCCATCGCGCGGCTGACAGCCGAACCTGCATGGAGCGAAAGACCAGGCTGTCCGCTTGGCGGCCCCTGCATCCTGCATTTTCTAAAATGAAGGAGTGGGTGCACCGTGAAGCAACCGGAAATGCTCAAGCCATACAAGGAAACCATGACCCTGGCGTACGCGCCCGGCGCCTATGTGACGCGCGAGCTCATTCTCGCCCGTCCGGCGGCCGTGCGGGCCGTGTACATCCATCCCAAATGCGACGCCCCGGGGGAGACGGAGATGCTTTGCCTGATGCGCGGAATTCCCATCCGCACGGGAGAGCGGCCCTTCAGCCTCATCAACCGGAAGGAAAACACATACGTGCTGGCGGTATTTGAAAAGTACGAAGCGCGCCTTTCAAGCGGCGATCCGCACATCGTGCTCGTGGGGGTAGGCGACGAAGGCAACCTCGGCGCAATGCTGCGCACGGCGCTGGCCTGCGGCGTGCGGGACGTGGCCCTCGTCGGTCCATCCGCCGACCCCTTTCATCCGCGCGCGGTGCGCGCCTCCCGCGGCGCCCTGTTCTGGCTCAACTGCCAGAGATTCGGCAGCTTTGCGGCATACCGGAGCGCGCACCCAAACCACGCGCTTTATCCGTTCATGCTCGGGCAGGGGTGCGCGCCGGACGCGGCCGCCTGCGCGGGGCGGCGGTTTTCCCTCATCTTCGGCAACGAATCGACGGGCCTGCCGTCCGCCGTCGCGGACGTCGGCCAGGTGAACACCAATACCCACGCGCCACAGGTGGATTAGCTGAAC
>JAEYRW010000140.1 GCA_023435435.1 Bacillota bacterium
GGCGAAGTCCGTGCCCGTGGGGCTGGCGGCATTCCCGGACGCGGACGCCGACTATCTGCGCAAGTCCCCCGGCCTGTACCCCGACCTTCTGGATGAAGTCGGCGACGAAAAATGGCGCGCATACGCAAACCTCTGGACATGCGCGTGGATCGACGCGGAGGACGCCCCCGCAGGCCTCCACGAGATCGCGGTGCGGCTGAAATCGGCGGACGGGACGGTGCTCGCGCGGGAAACATTCCGGCTGGAGGTCATCGCGGCGCGGCTGCCCAGGCAGACGCTTATCCACACCAAGTGGTTCCACTGCGACGCCCTCTCGCACTACTACGGCGTTGAAATGTGGTCGGAGGAATTCTGGCGCATCTGCGAAAACTTTGTCGCGGCGATGCCTCGACGGGGCATCAACATGCTGCTGACCCCCATCCACACGCCTCCGCTGGACACCCGTGCGGGTGGGGAGCGCATGACCTGCCAGCTGGTGGACGTTTACGCCGGAAATTCCGGGTATTCCTTTGGCTTTGAAAAGCTCGGGCGCTGGGTGGGGATGGCGAAGCGATGTGGGATCGAGTCCTTCGAAATGGCGCACCTGTTCACCCAGTGGGGGGCCAGACACGCGCCGAAGATCGTGGCAAACGTGTGCGGCGAAGAAAAGCGCATCTTTGGATGGGACACGGACGCCACAGGCGCGCTCTACAAGGATTTCCTGCGCGCGTACCTGCCCGCCCTGACGGGGGAGCTGAAGCGGCTGGGAATCGCGGACAAATGCTACTTCCACATCTCGGACGAGCCGTCCCTTTCCATGCTCGGCGACTATCGCGCGGCGCGGGACATGGTTTCGGGGTATCTCGAGGGCTTCCCGGTGATGGACGCCCTCTCGAGCTTCGAATTCTATGAAACCGGCGCGGTGAAAAAGCCCATTCCCGCCACCAACCACATGGAGCCCTTCCTGGCGGCGGACGTGGAGGGGCTGTGGACATACTACTGCCTCGGGCAGTACAGGAACGTTTCCAACACATTTCTCGCCATGCCCGGCTACCGCAACCGCATTCTGGGCTTCCAGCTCTACAAGTACCGCATCGAGGGGTTTCTCCAGTGGGCGTACAATTTCTACGGCGCGCAGTTTTCGGATTATCCCATTGACCCCTTCCGGGTCACCGACGGCGACGGCTTCGCGCCCGCGGGCGACACATTCCAGGTGTATCCCGGCAAGGACGGAAGGCCCCTTGAATCCATGCGCATGATGGTGACCGCCCAGGCCATGGACGACCTGCGCGCCATGAAGCTTCTGGAATCGCTCAGGGGCCGGGACTTCGTCATGGCCATCCTTGAGGACGGCGTGGAACCCATCACATTCGATAGCTATCCCCGCTCGGCGGACTACATCCTGAATACCCGGGAACGGATCAACCGCGCCATCGGGGAGACGGTTCAATGAAGCCGTACTACGGACGGTACGAGGACCGTTACCGCGCGGTATACGCGGCGGGAGCCCCCGCGTGGGGTCACTGCGCCGACGATCCCGGGTTGCGGGCGATCCTCTCTCAATGGGCGGCGCGGGAGCAGCTCGCCGGAAAGCGCGTCATCGAATTCGCGTGCGGCGAGGGCGCGTCCGGCGCGGTGCTTTCGGCGCTGGGGGTTCTTTACACGGGCGCGGACATCGCGCCGACGGCCATCGCCCGGGCGCGGACGAACCTCAAGGGCTTTCCCGGTGCGCGCATTCTGGAATTGGATATGGTGAAGGGACGCGCGGACGGGACGTACGACGCGGCGCTGGACGTGATGGGCATTCACATGCTCGTCACCGACGCGGACCGGGCGGACTACCTCCGAAACGCCCGGGCGGTGCTGCGAAAAGGCGCGCCGATGCTGTTTTTCCGGGTGAGTTACCGGGAAAACGCCTACGAAGGCCCGGTGGCGCGCTTCGAGGACTGGGTACGCATCACCAATGACGACTACGAGACCCCCACGCCGCGGTTCGCGGGCGACATCGAGGTGATGCTCCCCCTCCTGCCCGCCCGGGCCATGAACCGCGCGGGCTACGAGCGGGAGCTCGAGGCCGCGGGCTTCGCCGTCGAGGCGCTCGACCCCGCCCAATCGGACGGGCACATCCTCCTTTCCGCCACGATCCGTGCCCGCGCCGTCTAAGCAAAATCCCCGTCCGCGCTTGCGAACGGGGATTCCCTTGGCTTTTTACCGGATGTACTTGCTGAACACGTAGCCTGTGGTGGAGCCGACCTTGACCTTGCTCCAGCTTCCGGTGACGGAAATGACCTCCACATCGGTGCCCTTTTCAAGGGTCTTGATGACGGTGCCGTTGGCGCTCTTGCGGAAGTTCACATTGGCGGTGGTCGTCATGGTGTATCCGAGCGAAATGTAAGTCTTGGACATCCAGCCCTTTTCGCCCGACAGCGCGGTCACATAGTACCAGTTGCCGCTCTCTTCCCAAATCTGCAGCTTAGCGCCCTTGGTCAGGGATGTTATCTTGCCATAGCCGGTGCCGGGACCGGTGCGCATGTTGACACGGCTGCCGGACACGGCGCCGGTCAGGGCGGTGCCGTCGGTGGACGGCTCTGTGGTATCGCCGGGAAGATCCTCGATGTATGCGTTCCGGATGTATCCGGTTTTGCCGTTGCGCGCAACGGTGATTTTCGACCAGGTAGCGCCTTCCTTGACGACGTCGATTTTTTCGCCGTCCGAGACCCAGGTAACCACGGCGTAGTTTGTGCCCGCGCCCGCGCGCACGTTGAGGGCGGTCCAGGTGGCGGGCAGCTTGACGGAAGTGGTTGCCCCATACGCCATGGCGGGCATCGCGAGCGTCAGACAGAAGACCAAAGTGAGTACCAGAGCCGTGAGTTTCTTTCCCATGTTTTCATCTCCCTTGCTGAATTCTGACAGTTTGACCTGAATTCGGCTGGGAATGTTTCGCCGGCTTTCGTACCAATTTCTTCCAGAAAAAGGCGCGTGCGAAAAATAATTGTTGACAGAACGTAAATTTCATGCTATATTGCGCTTGGAAACCCGAACCGATGTCAAAGAGCAGTGCCGCGAGGCATTGAGATCGGGGAAGCCGTCGCGCTTCCCCGGGGTGGGAGAGGGGAGCGCCTCCGGCATGAGCCGGAGGCGCGTATTTTTGCGGGAGGTGCTCATGTACAAAATCGGATGCAACTGGTCGGAGGCGCTGGGCAAGCTTCTGGCGGAGAAAGCCGTCGACGTCGACTTTGTCAAATACGGGGCTTACCCGGACTACGACGAAAAATTCGCGCGGATCAGGCCGCTGAAGCCCATCCTGCTCCACGGCCTGGGGTGCTTCGACCACGCGGGGATGCGAAGCCCCGAAACCGTCGACTTCGCCGTCGCCAACGGGCGCATCGCCGCGTGCGGTTCGCCTCATTACGGGCTTCATCTGGCCATTCAAAACGCCGATATGAACCCGGGCATGACGGACGCGGACGCGCGGGAAAGGCTGCTCTCCGGCGTCCGGATCTTCAAGGAAAATCTGCAGGTGCCGCTGCTGCTTGAAAATACGCCGGATTCGCCCCAGGACAGGACGGTCTTTGACCACCATCCCTACGCCGAGCCGGAGAAGCTCGCGGACATCCTCGAAACGGCGGACGCGGGGCTGCTTCTCGACCTCACGCACGCGAAAATCACCGCGCGCTTCCGCGGCTGGGACGTTCGGGACTTCCTGCGCGCGCTTCCGCTCCGGCGCGTGCGCGAAATTCACATAAACGGCTCCGGCAAGGACAAAAACGGCTTTCCCGCGGATACCCATCAGGCCATGGAGACAGAGGATCGGTCGCTGCTCGACTGGACGCTTAAGCGGACAAATCCGCACATTGTGACGCTGGAATACAACGGCATCGCGGGCGAGCCCGAATCCGCCGTCCGTGAAAACCTGGTCCGCCAACTGACCCAATTGCATTGAAAAGCCGTCCGGGGCTCGGGCCCCCGGACGGCTGGCAAACGGACATCATGTCTCGCACATGGGATGGGATTCCAAAGGGCCGCCGACCCTTTGGCGGGAGCGCGCGGGCGGCGCCCTCGCCGTCTCCCTCCCCTACTCGTACCAGTCCATATAGTTGTCGGCGTAATCGCCGATGTTGAAGAGGGTATCGGTGAGGAATGCCTCCCAGTCTCCGCCGGTGGCCTCATCGATGGCGGCGACGAGGTCGGTTTCGACGACGAGCCCCTTGTCCCGGTTGTCGGCATAATAGCGGGCGAGGGAGGAAAGGAACGCGTCGCGGCCGATGCGGTCGCGCAGCTCGTGCATGACGGCGGCGCCCCGGTCGCGCACCACGGTGTCAAACTCCGCCTGGGTAAAGAGCACGCCGTCGGTGGTGACGGTGAGGTCGCCCGGCACCGTGACCTGCAGCGCGTCCAGAACCCGCCCGTTCAGGCGCGCAAGGAACGCGTCGCTGCCGTCCTTTTCCTCGACGGCGAGGTAGGTGACATACTCGCACACGCTCACGGACATCCATGCGTCCGCCAGAGGGTCCGCGTACACCGCGAGCCCGAAATACTGCTCCGCCAGGGCATAGCGCAGCTGGTAGGTCAGCTCGTCGCGGTTGGCCCCGTCGAAAAGCGCGGAGGAAAGCCAGATTTCGCCGGAAAACGTCAGGTGGGAAAGGGCAAAGTCGGAGTCCACAATGTTGACCGCCTCCACCGGGAACGCCCCGAACCACGACTCGTAGAGCGCGATGGTTTCAAGCGCCGCGGAGAGGGCGCGGGGTCCGCCGAGCCGGGAATTTGTATAAACATTCACCGCCACGCCGGAATCGGTATTCCCCGCATACACCCGCCAGGCCCGCCCCAGGGACATGGAAAATTCACGGATGTTCTCGGCGACCACCGTCCATTTGGATGTGCCGTCGCCGTTTTCTTCGCGCGTCGCGCGCCCGGTGGCGGTAAGAAGATACTCGTCCGGCAGCGTGACGGTGACGGAATAGTCCGCGGAGGTGGTGAGCGTGTAGCGCGTGTGCTGCACGGGGGTATTCCCCTGCCACGCGCCGTTTTCATAGAGGCAGAGCACGGGATAGAACCCGCTGAGCCGCCAGTCGGTGGCGCCGGCGCCCAAAAACCCCGCGTTTTCGGTGAGCAGCACGGCATAGGAAAAGCCGAATTCGGCGGTCTCACCGGGCGCCAGATCGCACGCCACGCGCATAAAATACTCGCCGTCGCCCTGAACGCCCCAATCGGCCTCCGCGCCGTCCACGGTGACGGAGGTAAATTCCACGCCGCCGGGGGCGTAGCCGTTGGGAAGCGCCGCCGCCGATTCGTACATGACGGTGGTCTCCCGCCGGAACTGATTGGCATAGACGGCAAAGAGCACACGGTCCAGCCGCGTGCCCGTTGTATTGGTATAGGAAAGACGCTGCGTCACGAGCAGCGCCTGTCCGTCCTGGTCGAGGGAAATGTCCATGGAGTACCGGTCGCGGGTCAGCGTCTCGGACCGGGCGGTTGAAACGACGATTGAAATGACGAACGTGACGAGCATCGCCACCACGATGACGATGGCGAGCACCCGCATTGCATGGCGCCTCATTTTAGTCGACGCCCCGGATCTCGGAGATAGGCCAGATGACCGTGCGCACATGACCGACGATCATGTCGGAGGTGATGGGCCCGACGTCCTCGGAGGTATCCGAATCATTCCAGTCCCGTGAATCGTGGGAATTGCCGCGGTTGTCGCCCACGACGAAGTATTCGCCCTCCGCGAGGGTGTAGGAATAGTCGTTCCCGCGGTAGCGGCCCTGGAATTCCGCGTCGAGGTCGACGGTCTCGCCGGTGTCCCCGTAGGTGACATACGTGATCCCGTCCGCGCGTGAAACGGTGTCGCCCGCGACGGCTACCACGCGCTTGACAAAGTATGTTTTCGTCTTGATGCCCAGAATGTGCTCCGTGTACCGGCCCGGATAATTGCAGATCACAATGTCGTCGCGGTCGGGGCCCCAGATTTTGGTGTCAAAAACCGTCACGAACAACCGCTCGTTGTTGAGAAGCGTCGTCTTCATCGAATCGCCGTCCACGCGGATGATGGTAAACACGAACGACCGGAGCACGAACACCACGAGCAGCGCCACCGCCAGGGAAACGACCCACTCGCGGATCTCCTTGAGCGCCCGCTTCTTGATGGGCTTCTTCGCGTCGCCTTCCTGAACCTGCGTCTCCGGTACGTCCCTTTTTTCCTCGTCCATAAAAGTTGCCTCTCTTCTGTTATTCAATGCCCAGCTGAAATCGGGACAGAGGCCAGATGACCGCGCGCACATGGCCGACAATCATGTCCTCCGTAATGGGTCCGACGTCACTGGACGGATCGGAATCCTTCCAGTCACGGGAATCGTGGGAATTGCCCCGGTTGTCGCCCACGACGAAATATTCGCCCTCCGCAAGGGTGTAGACATAGTCGTCGCCGTCGTAGAAGCTCTGGAACACCGCGTCGAGGTCCACCGTCTCGCCGGTGTCCCCGTAGGTGACGTACGTAATCCCGTCCGCGCGGGAAACGGTGTCACCCGCAACGGCCACCACGCGCTTGACAAAGCAGGTTCTGGCCTGAATGCCGAGGGCGTACGCCGTCATGCGTCCGGGATAATTGCAAATCACCACATCGCCCCGGTCCGCGCCGCCCAGCCGCGCGTCCAGCACCGTCACGAACAGCCGCTCGTCGTTGTAGAGCGTGGGCTGCATGGACTCCCCGTCCACGCGGATGACGGTGAACACGAACGTTCGAATAACGAACACGAGCAAAAGCGCCACCGCCAGGGCGACGACCCACTCGAGGATTTCCTTGCGCATGCGCTTTTTCGGATGCGGTTTGGTCTCGTCCATTTGCGCTTTCCCTCTTTTGTTACTCTATGCCAAATTGAAGTCTGGACAGCGGCCAGAGAATCGCGCGCACCCGGCCCAGAAACGCCTCCGCGTCCACAGCGCCCATGTCCGCCTCCCGGCTGTCGTAGCTCTCGGGCCGGTTATCCCCCAGCACGAAGTATTCGTTCTCGCCCAGAACGACGTGGTAATCGTCGTCCGAAAGGCGCGCGTAGGGCTCGTCCAGCGCAGTACCGTTTATATGCACCACGCCCGATATTATGTCCACCGTTTCGCCCGGAAGACCGATGACGCGCTTGAGGTACTTCCCGTCCCGCCCCGGAAATTTCAGCTGCACCACGTCGAAGCGCGCGGGCGGGTCACTGACGTAATCGAACTTCGTCAAAAGCGCGAGATCGCCCGTCTTGAGCGTTTCCTCCATGGAATCGCCCGCCACCCGCGTCAGCGTGAACACGTACGTCCGCGCGAGAAACCCGAGCCCCGCCGCCAGCGCCAGCGCGAGAATCCAGCCGAGGAGCCGCCTCACGGGGCCTCCTCCGCCGCTGTTACGATTTTCTTGACGCGCTTTTCAAACGTCGGGCGGTCCAGCATCACGATCCGCGCGCATTTTTCGCACTTGATCTTGATGTCCGCGCCCACATATACGACCTTCCAAAGGTCGTTCCCACACGGATGCGCCTTGCGCATCTTGACAATGTCGCCGTTATGAAGGAGCATATTCGAAAAGGGAATACGGCGGGGGCGCTGCCTGCCACAGGCACTGCCTGCCCGCACCCCCGCCAAAGGGACAATGTCCCTTTGGAATCCCATAATAGGGGTGTCGGTTAGGGTTTCGCGGCGTCCATGCCCTTTTGCATGGCCGCGCGGTTTAAGGGAATGAGCTTTTCCTTGGACGCGCCCAGCTTGTGACGCAGCGCCTCCACCAGAAGTTCCACGTCGAAGGCGTGGGTTCTTTCGAGCAGCGCGCCCAGCATCACCATGTTGGCGACGCGGGAATTGCCCAACTCGTCCGCGATTTCGCTGCACGGCACCGGCACGCAGGCGATGTCCGTCCTCCTGGGCCTTTCGTCGATGAGGGAGGAATTGTACAGCATCACCCCGCCGGGCACCACGCTTTTCTCAAAAAGATCCATGGACGGGCGGTTCATGGCGATGACCACGTCCGCGTCCTCCACCTTGGGGCTGCCCACGGGGCTGTCCGAAATCACCACCGAGCAGTTGGCGCTCCCGCCGCGCATTTCCGGGCCGTAGGCGGGCATCCACGAAACCTCGCGCCCGTCCAGCATCCCCGCGTAGGCCATGAGCTGGCCCATGAGCAGAACGCCCTGGCCGCCGAAGCCCGCGATGATCATCTGCATGTCCATTGTCAGACCTCCTTCATCACGCCCAGCGGATAGCGCGCGATCATGTTCGTCTCCAGCCACTTGAGCGCCTCCTTGGGCGTCATGCCCCAGTTGGTGGGGCAGGTGGACAAAACCTCCACCATGGTAAAGCCCTTCCCCTCCATCTGATTCTGGAACGCCTTTTTGATGGCCTTCTTGGCCTGGAGGACGTGCTTCACGTCATGGGTAGACACGCGGGCGATGTAGCTGGGGCCGTCCAGGGTCGCCAGCATCTCCGACACGCGGATGGGGTTTCCGTTGACCTTCTCCGACCGCCCCGCCGGGGAGGTGGTGGTCTTTTGCCCGATGAGCGTCGTGGGGGCCATCTGGCCGCCGGTCATGCCGTAAATGGCATTGTTGACGAAGATCACGGTGATGTTCTCGCCGCGGGTTGCCGCATGCACGATTTCCGCCGCGCCGATGGACGCCAAGTCGCCGTCGCCCTGATAGGTGAAGACGACCTTGTCCGTCAGCACGCGCTTGATGCCGGTGGCCACCGCCGGGGCGCGGCCGTGGGCGGCCTCGTACATGTCACAGTTGAAGTAATCGTAGGCGAACACCGCGCAGCCCACGGGAGCCACGCCGATGACATTGTCCTTTGTGGTCAGCTCACCCAGCGCCTCCGCCACCAGCCGGTGGATGATGCCGTGGGTGCAGCCGGGGCAATAATGCATCGGCACGTCCGTGAGAAGTTCGGGCCTTTTGAAAACGGCCATGCTATTTCCCCTCCTTCATGGACTTGATCTGCTCGTAGACCTCGCGCACGCCCGGCACCGCGCCGCCCGTGCGCCCGTGGAAGAGCACGGGGCACGCGCCGCCCACCGCCAGCCGCACGTCGTCCACCATCTGGCCCAGGCTCATTTCCACCGCGAGGATGCTCTTGAGCTTCGGGGCATATTCCGCAATGGTCTTGGTCGGGAACGGCCACACGGTCACCGGGCGGATGAGCCCGACCCTGATTCCCTCCGCGCGGGCCTTGCGCGCCGCCGTCAGCGCGATGCGCGCGGTGGTTCCGTAGGCGACGACGGCAAATTCCGCGTCGTCCATGAACTGCGTCTCGACGAGGGTCTCCTTTTCGGCGATCTCGTCGTACTTTTTCTGCAATTTGAGGTTGTGCCCCTCGCAGGCCTCGGTCTTGATGTACAGGGAGTTGATCACCGCCCGGGGACGCTTGCCCTCCTGCCAGCCGGTGGCCGCCCAGTCCTTGGGGGGCAGTTCCGGCATCCGGTAATCGGGCATGGCGACAGGCTCCATCATCTGGCCGATGATGCCGTCACCCAGCACCATGGCGGGGGTGCGGTACTGATCCGCCACATCGAAAGCCTTCTGGGTCAGCTCCACCGCCTCCTGGACGCTGGCGGGGGCGAACACCGGCATGCGGTAATCACCGTGGCCGCCGCCCCGGGTGGACTGATAGTAGTCCGACTGGGCGGGCTGGATGGAGCCAAGGCCCGGACCGCCGCGCACAATGTTCACGATGACGCACGGAAGCTCCGCGCCCACGATGTAGCTGATGCCCTCCTGCTTGAGGGAGATGCCCGGGCTTGAGGATGAGGTCATGCTCCTCGCCCCCGTGCCCGCCGCGCCGTAGACCATGTTGATGGCCGCGACTTCCGATTCCGCCTGGACGAACGCGCCGCCCACCTCGGGAAGCCGGGCGGACATGTATTCGGGAATTTCGTTCTGGGGTGTAATGGGATAGCCGAAGAAATATTTGCAGCCCGCCTGCACGGCGGCCTCGGCGATTGCCTCGTTGCCCTTCATCATCTGACGCTTCATGACCGAACCTACCTTTCCACCGTGAGGACGCAGTCGGGGCACATGTTATAGCACGACGCGCAGCCGATGCACTTGGAAACGTCCACGCACGTCACGCTGTGGTACCCCTTTGCGTTGATATCGCCCGAGATCACGAGGATCGCCTTCGGGCAGGCGTCGACGCACAGGCCGCAGCCCTTGCACCGCTCGGTCTCAATCGTGACCTTCGCCATGTCGGAATCCCCCTTTTTGGATGTTGATTCAATTATTCTAACGCGCCGTTGTTAAGTTTCGGCGTTTCCACCAGGAAATAGTGGCTCCGGCCCGCCACGTCGCCCACGCGCACGGCGAGGGGCTGGTCATAAACGGGCACGCGCAGCTCGTTTTGCAGACGTGGGCGCGCCTGTGAGCGCTCAAAGTGGGCGTAAGCGGTAAACGTTTCACCGTCCAGATAACCCGCCGCCCAGTTGTCCACGGCGTCCAGGCCGTTTGTGCCGAGCGCGTCCTCGCACAGCCGGAAATCGTCCAGAAAAATGTGATACAGACCGATGCCCGGCGTTGCCGTGGCCTCGCAGGCGCCGCAGAAGGCGCTTTGTCCCAGGTGGTAGCTCGCGCTGGCCTCCGCAAGCCGCCTGCGGGCGATGTTCACCGACAGGGGGCAAAGATCGGCGCCCACGAACCGCCGGTTATCCGAGGCCGCTGCCTCCAGCGTGGTGCAAGAGCCCGCGAACAGATCCATCACCAGATCGCCCTCCCGGGAACAGGCGCGCACGATGCGCCGGAGAAGCTTCAGCGGCTTCTGGGTGTCGTAGCCCGTGCGCTCATAGTCCCGCTGCTGGAGGTGGCTGATGTCGTCCCACACGTCCGTGGGCGCGGCCGGGGCGTCGTCATAGTAGGTGTACGTCCGCCCGCCCGAGCGGATGGAGCGGTAGACGCGGCCGTCCGGATCCACGTGCCTTTTCATGTGGTTGCCCGGCGGCGCCGTCCGGGGCTCGAGCACCGCCTCGATGTCGAAGAACAGATCCTTCGACCTTCTGTAAAACAGGATCACGTCGTGCTTTTTCGGGAAGCTCTTTTTCGCGCGTCCGCCGGACTTGTACGCCCAGATGATCTCGTTGACGAAATTGTCCTCCCCAAAGATGGAGTCGAGAATCAGCCGAAGCCGCGCGTGGGCGCGCCAGTCCACGTGTACAAACAGCGCGCCTTCCTCCGAAAGGAGCCCGCGCGCCGCCTCGAACACGGTCTTGAGCATGCCATAGTACGCCTTGGGCGATTGCGCGTCGTCAAACGCGTGCGCCTTCCGGGAACCCGCCATGCGACGCCAGTCATCCTCCCCCACGCGCACGCTCATCTCGAACGACTGACCCGTGAGAAAGGGCGGATCGAGATAAATCAGCTGTACATTGCCCGCATACCTTTCCTTCAGCATCGAAAGAAGCCCCAGCGCGTCGCCAAGATAGAATTCGCCCGCCGGGCCCGGCCCTTGGACGATTTCCCGCGAGACGGATGCGCACTGAAGCGGCATGGGAATACCTCCGGCGTCAAGAATAGTACCATTCTATCACAAATTCAAGCGCAGGTCTAGGGGAACGGAAGAACGCCAGGGGCTCTGTCCCCGGCCCCCGCGCAAGGGATGTCATCCCTTGCGAATCCCAGACTGGGTGAGAAAAAAAATACATTGTCCGTCGGCGGCGCGGGGGCCCAA
>JAEYRW010000180.1 GCA_023435435.1 Bacillota bacterium
GCGGCCCGCTTCATGATGGTGGTGTTTCCCATGTGCCTCATGCTGATCTCGTTTGGCGTGTCGCTTCTTGTCAGGATAAAAAAGTCTTCTTCAATTGAATCGAAGGGCGATGTGTGATATAATCGCCCCAGCAAAGATTCCGAAACGGAGGGATTCAAATGGCACGGTTTATCCTCTCGGCGTTTGCCGACGAGGCGAGCCCGGCGCTCGACCAGCAGATCGCCGCGCTCCGGGACGCGAATATCCTGTCGATGGAAATGCGGGGCGTTGACGGAAAAAATGTCAAAGACCTGACCCTCGACGAGGCGCGCCAAGTGCGCGCGAAGCTGGACGCGGCGGGCATTTCGGTTTTCTCGATGGGTTCGCCCTTCGGCAAGATCGGCATTGGGGACGATTTCGAGCCGCATTACGCGCAGTTTCTGCACGCGCTCTCCCTCTGCCACATTCTCGGCTGCGAGATGATGCGCGTGTTCAGCTTTTACATTCCCGAAGGGGATGACCCCGACGGGTACAGGGCCGAAGTGGTGCGGCGGCTTTCCGTCATGCTCGACGCGGCCGAGCGCGAGGGCGTAAAGCTGGCCCACGAAAACGAAAAGGGCATTTATGGCGATACCGGCGACCGCTGCCTCGTCCTCATGGAGGAGCTGGGCGACCGGCTGGGGCTCATCTTCGATCCCGCGAACTTCATCCAGGTGGGCTCAGTGCCCGCCGCGGAGTTCCCCAAGCTCGAGGGGTATCTTACGTACATGCACATCAAGGACGCGCTGCGTTCCGACGGCTCGGTGGTGCCCAGCGGCTGCGGCGACGGCAGCGTGCAGGACATTCTGACCGCGATTTCCCAAAAGAAGGGGGACGTCGTGCTCTCCGTCGAGCCGCACCTGACGGTGTTCAAGGGGTTGGAGAGCCTGCAATCGGAGGGCCTGAAGCATAAATACGCGTATCCGGATTCCTTCGCGGCATTTGCCGCGGCGGCGGGCGCGCTCAAGGAGATCCTTGTGAAAATCGGCTACACGGAGGGAGCGGGCGTATGGACACGGTAAGAATCGGCATCATCGGCATCGGCAACATGGGTTCCGGGCACGCGAAGATGATCGCGGCGGGCGAGATTGAGGGCATGACACTGACGGCCGTCGCGGACACAAACCCCGAACGGCGCGCGTGGGCGGAGGAAAACGTGCCTGCCGCCGCGCGGTTTGAGACGGCGGAGGCGCTCATGGATTCCGACCTTGTGGACGCGGTGATCGTCGCGACCCCGCACTATTTTCACCCGGCGCTCGTCAGGCTGGCGCTTCAGAAGGGCCTGCACGCCATGAGTGAGAAGCCCGCGGGCGTCTACACCAAGGCCGTGCGCGAGCTCATCGAATACGTTAAAACCCAGAACAAGACATACGCCATCATGTTCAACCAGCGCACCAACTGCGTCTACCGCAAGATGAAGGAGATCGTGGATTCCGGCGTCATGGGCAAAATCCGGCGCACCAACTGGCTCATCACCAACTGGTACCGTTCCCAGAGCTACTACGATTCCGGCGCGTGGCGCGCCACCTGGGGCGGCGAGGGCGGCGGCGTTTTATTGAATCAGTGTCCGCACAACCTCGACCTGTGGCAGTGGATCTGCGGCATGCCCTCCAAGGTGCGGGCGTTCACCCACAACGGCAAGTGGCACAACATCGAGGTCGAGGACGACGTGACTGCCTACGTCGAGTACCCGGGCGGCGCAACGGGTGTGTTCATTACCTCCACCGGCGACGCGCCGGGCACCAACCGGCTCGAGGTGACGCTCGACGGCGGCAAGCTTGTCTGCGACGGCGAGAAGCTCATCATGTACAAGCTCGACGAGTTTGTGGACGACTTCTCCGCGCGCTTCAAGGGCGGATTTGGAAACCCGAACTGCGAGGAGATCGAGGTCGAGACCGACGGCGAAAATCCCCAGCACGCGGGCGTTCTGCGCAAATTCGCGGCGCACATCCTCCGGGGCGAGCCCCTCGTGGCGCCCGGCGAGGAGGGCATCAACGGGCTCACGATCTCAAACGCCATGCATCTTTCCAGCTGGACGGGGGAGACGGTGGAACTGCCCCTCGACGAGGACAGGTTCCTCGCGGAGCTTGACAAGCGGCGCGCGACCTCGCGCATCAAGTCCGGGCCGGCGGTGACGCTTGACACGGCGGGGACGTACAACAGCTGACGGAGGAAACCATGATTCGACTAGGGATATGCACGGATATTGCGAACATCAAAATCGTCGAGCATTGCGGCTATGAATACCTGGAGACGGGGCTCGCGAAGCTCGCGGCCATGACCGAGGCAGAGTATGACGCCTGTGTGAAGCTCGTAGACGCCGCGGGCATCCGCGTGGAGGCCTGCAACGGCATGCTGCCCGCCGAGGTGCGGGTGACGGGGCCGGAGGTGAATGCCCAGCGGATTCACGAATACCTCGAGCACGCCTTTGCGCGCGCGCGGCGGCTGGGCGTCGAGGTGGTGGTCTTCGGCTCCGCCGGGGCGCGCAACATGCCCGAGGGCTTCGACATCGACGTCGCCTGGCGGCAGATCGGAAACTTCCTCCGGATCGCCCAGGGCCACGCCCAGGATTTCGGCATCACCATCGCCATCGAGCCTTTGCGCCGCGCGGAATCGAACATCATTAACCTCGTCAGCGAGGCGGTGCTCATCGCCTCCCTGATGCAGCTTAAAAACGTGCGCGCGCTGGGCGACACCTATCACATGGCCATGTGTTCCGAACCTCTTTCCGCCCTTACCCAGGCCGGGCACATGCTTGCCCACGTGCACACCGCCAATGCCCTGGGCCGCGTTCTGCCCAAGCAGGGCGACGGCGAAAACTACGTCGGCGTCTTCGAGGCGCTCCGGGCCGGCGGCTACGACGCCCGCGTGAGCTGCGAGGCGAGCCACACCGATTTCGTCACCGACGCGCGCGCGGCCTTCGAGGTGCTGGACAAGGCGCGCCGGAGCGTGGGGTAGGCGGGAAGAACGCCGGGGGCGTTGTCCCCGGCCCCTCGCCGAAGGGACATTGTCCCTTCGGAATCCCATACTTGGAAGAAATCATATTTATCCGTCGACGGCGCGAGGGCCCGAGGCGCATCGGCCGATTTTGAATCGACCGATGCGGTCGCGAAGCGACTTGGTTTGTCTCCGGCAAACCAACCTTACCCCGCGTCGCCGAACCTGCGTTCAGAACGTGCGCGGCTGGAGAGGTGACCAAGGGGCAGGCGGGTGGGGCGGTGACTCCGCAACCCTGCCGGATTTCCCCCGCGCAATCCCGCACCGGTCGGGGTTGGGCCTCCGGCCGGTCCGGCGGAAGACGGCATGATCCCCCTCATGGGGTTTCCAAAGGGGCTCAGTCCCTTTGGCGGGTGTCCAGGGGCAGAGCTCTCTGGTTTGACAGAAAGCACGGCATGCGCTACAATATATCCGGTAAAGGAGCCTGATCGATGTATTTTGAGCTTGGCGGCGCGCGTATGTACTACGAGAGGCACGGCGAGGCGGGCGCCCCGCTGGTGCTTTTGCACGGCTGGGGCGGGAACGTCGACAGCATGGCGCCGCTGACGCGGGACTTTCAGGGGACGCGGCGGATGCTCGCGGTGGACTTCCCGGGGCACGGGAAGAGCCCGGAACCGCCGGAGCCCTGGGAGGTCACGGAGTACATGGAATTGACCCGTGCGCTTTTGGAGGAAGAAGGCTTCGCGGGTGCGGACATCGTGGCGCACTCGTTTGGCGGGCGCGTTTCGATTTTGCTCGCGGCGAAACATCCTGAGACGGTGGGGCGGCTTCTGCTCACCGGCTGCGCGGGCATTCCGCCGAGAGCTGCGAACCGCGTGGGCGCAAAGACCCGCGCGTACAAGGCGCTCCGGGGCATGGCGGACAACGCGGTTACCCGGGGTATGTTCGGGGACAGGGTGGATGCCTGGCGCGAGGGGCTGGTTCAGAAATTCGGGTCCGCTGATTATCGGGCGCTGACGCCGTCCATGCGGGCGACGTTCAACCGGATTTTGATGCAGGACCTGACGCCGTACCTGAATCAAATCAAGGCCCCGACGCTCCTTGTGTGGGGCGAGACCGACACGGCGACACCCATCTGGATGGGCGAGCTGATGGAGAAGGAGATTCCGGACGCCGCGCTGATCCGTTTCGCGGGCGCGGGGCACTTCGCCTATCTGGAACAATACCCGCGCTTTCTGGCCATCGCGCGCGAATTCCTGAAATAACGGAGGGCGGGCATGACACTGAACTGGATCGAAATTGTGGTGACCGCGGCATGCTGCGCCATCGGCGCGCGCCATTATATCCATATGCTCCAACTCGAGAGCTACCAGCTTCCCGGTTATAAGCGATATTTGAACCACAACCTTGACAGGATGTTCCGCCGCCTGGTGTTCATGGGCGTCGTTTTCACAATCCTGAGCCTTGCGATGTACTATATCATCGTGCCCTTCACGCACGGAATGGAAGAAAAGCGCGCGGACATCGCCGTCTGGATCACGCTGTTCCTCTTCATCATCGCCGCCCTCGCCCTCGCCTACATCGACTTTCACGCGCCCGCGAAAAAGCCGCTGGTCATGACCAAGCGTGCCCGCAGGCTTTACGCCGCGCTGGCGCTCATCGCGCTTTTGAGCTGCACCCTGGTTTCCTTCATCGGCCTTCCGCCGTACATCATGTACGCGGCGGTGGCGTACCTCGTCTTTGCGGCGGAGTATGTGGAAGAACCCATTGAAAAGCGCATCAACCTTGGCTATTTCACCGCCGCGCGCCAAAAGCTCATCGCCCGGGACGATCTCATCAAGATCGGAATTACCGGCAGCTACGGAAAGACGTCCACCAAGTTCGCCCTGCGCGACATCCTTTCTGTCAAATACAACGTCCTCGCCACGCCCTCGAGCTTCAACACGCCCATGGGCGTCTCGACCGTCATCAACAATAAATTGAAGCGCGAGCACCAGGTATTCATCGCCGAGATGGGCGCGCGTCACGTGGGCGACATTAAGGAAATGTGCGAGCTGGTTCATCCCAAATATTCGGTGCTCACCTCCATCGGCGAGCAGCATTTGGAGACGTTCGGCTCCATCACCAACATCGTGAGCACAAAAAACGAGATCATGGAGGCGCTGCCTCCGGACGGCGTTGGTTTTTTTGCCTCCGACGGCGAGTATTGCGACCGGCTGTATGCGAAGCTCGAGCGCGAGAAGTACCGCGTGGCGTTCGATCCCCTCCGCAAGCCCTACATGCTCATCGGCGAGATTGAGGTGGACACCCAGGGCAGCCGGTTCATGCTCACCTGCGCGGACGGGACCCACGCCCGCTGCCGCACCCAGCTCCTCGGCCGCCACATCATCCAGAACATCGCGCTGGCGGCGGCCGTGGCGCACAGGCTCGGGCTCACCATGGAGGAAATCGCCCGGGGCATCCGCAAGATCGCGCCCGTGGAGCACAGGCTCCAGCTCATTCCCGGGCCCATCACGGTCATCGACGACGCGTTCAATTCAAACCCCGCGGGTTCCCGCGAGGCACTCAACGTGCTGGGCGGGTTTGAGGGCAGGCGGTTCATCGTCACCCCCGGCATGGTGGAGCAGGGCGAGCGCGAGGATTCCCTGAACTTCGCGTTCGGTACCCAGATGCACGGCAAGGTGGACATCGCGATTTTGGTTGGGCCTAAGCACACGCGGCCCATCTACGAGGGCATGGTGGAGGCGGGCTTCGACGAGGGCAGAATTTATGTCGTGCAGGACCTCAACGAGGCCACGGACCATCTGCGCGAGCTGGGCAGGCCCGGCGACGTGGTGCTCTTTGAAAACGACCTGCCCGACAATTACAGCGAATAGACTTTTTTGGAGGATCATATGAAGCTGAACGTTGCGGTCATCTACGGAAGCCGCACCTGCGAGCACGACGTGTCGGTGATTTCCGGCATGCAGGCCGCGGGCGCGCTGGACGCGCGGGAGTACGGCGTGGAGCGGGTTTACATCGCGGGCGACGGTGCATGGTACGTCGGCCAGGCGCTTTCCGACATGAAGTTTTACGAAAATCCTGATTTCTCGAAGCTTACCCGGGTGATCCCGGCGGCGGGGGACGGGCGGCTGCGGCTTTTGCGCGTGCCCCGGAAGAAGGGCTTTTTCGAGCGCGTCTTCGGGAAGGACGACGCGGTTTACGGAGAATACGACGTGGTTCTCCCCGTGATGCACGGCATGAACGGCGAGGACGGAACCCTGCAGGGCATGCTGGAGCTGTTCAATGTGCCCTATACATCCGCTTCCGTCATGGGCTGCGCGGTGGGCATGGACAAAATTGCCATGAAGCAGCTTTACAGGGGCTGCGGCATTCCGGTTTTGGACGGCATCTGGTTTACCCGCGCCGCGTGGGGCGAGAGGCGCGAACAGTATCTCGACGAGGCGGAGGCGAAGCTCAAGTATCCCATGTTCGTCAAGCCCGCCAACCTCGGCTCGTCCATCGGCATCGCCCGCGCCGACGACCGGGAATCCCTCGAGGACGCCATCGACACCGCGTGCAGCTACGACCGGCGGATTCTGATTGAGCAGGGCGTTCCCGCGCTGCGCGAGGTCAACTGCGCGGTGCTCGGCTACGGCGAGACCGCCAAGGCGTCCGTTCTCGAGATGCCCGTTACCCAGAAGGAGCTCCTCGACTTTTCAGACAAGTATTTGCGCAGCGCCAAGGGCGGCGCGAAGGGCATGCAGTCCCTGGCCCGCCGCATTCCCGCGCCCATCCCGGACGAGATGACGGAAAAGGTCAAGGCCCTCGCCCTGGAGGTGTTCAGCATCATGGACCTCAAGGGCGTCGTGCGCATCGACTTCATCATCGACAAGGACGACAACCTCTTCGTCAACGAGGCAAACGTCATCCCCGGATCCCTCGCCTTCTATCTCTGGGAGCCCGCGGGCGTCCCGTTCCCGAAGCTCCTTGATACCATGATCGAGGATGCCTTCCGCGCCCACGCCGACAAGAATGGCTCCGTCTTCTCCTACGACTCCTCCCTCATCGCCAGCATCGTGTCCGGGGCGAAGGGGAAG
>JAEYRW010000164.1 GCA_023435435.1 Bacillota bacterium
GGGGGGCACCGCCCCCCGGCTTCCCCCGCCAAAGGAATGAATCCCTTTGGAATCCCATACTGATTGTGAAAATTCATATCATCGTCCGTCGGATCGGTCGGGGGCTAACCCCGACCGACCGAATTTACTTTTTGGGGGTGGCGCGCGCATACACTGGGATGGGGGTGGGGGCATGGAGCATGGGGTTGCGGTGATCAGGAGGAGCGAAAAGCGGTCGCGGTACTATGACCGCGTACGCGTTTTGACTTGCGCGGCCGCGTATCCGGAATTTGTATCGCGGAATTTTCCATGGGTTCTCAACCGGATCAATCAGGAATACCGGCGCGGAATGGAGACGTTTTTCCGCCAATGCTTTACGGAGCTTTACCCGGCTGCCGTGGAATGGTACCTCGAGGCCTCGCGCGACGGTTATCTGTTCACGCCCTACGAGGCGGAGGTGAGCTACACCGTCACCTACAACCGGCGCTGCGCCATCAGCCTGTATTTTGACAGCTACCAGTTTACCGGCGGCGCCCACGGCAACACGGTCCGGACGAGCGACACCTGGAATCTCAACAAGGGGACCAAGATGCGGCTTTCGGATTTCTTTCCGGCGGAGAGCGATTTTCGTGTCTACATACTCGAAAGGATCGACGCGCGGATCGCGGAAATGATCGCGGCGGGAGACGACATCTTCTTTGGCGATCCCAACGAACTCGCCCGCGATTACTTCGACGATCAAAATTTTTATCTTACCGCCGACGGGATCGTCATCTACTATCAGCTTTACACCGTCGCGCCATACGCCAGCGGAATCGTGGAATTTTTGATTCCCTGGGCGAAGGGCGAAGTCATCCGGCCGAGCTGCGAAATCTGATCGCATTCCACATCTTCCCATCATCCGCGTCTCCCGTTTCGGGCATATTAGCCGGGACGGGAGCTGATTTTATGACGATTGGACTTATTCTATTAATCATCACCGGGCTTCTGATCGCCTTCGGCGTGGGCCAGAGGGTGCTGGACAGACTGAGGCTCACGGACGCGCAGGCGTACGTGTTCATCGCGCTCATCATCGGGCTGGGCTTCGTGCCCAACATCCCGCTGGGGCCGGTGGAAGTAAACCTCGGCGGTTGCGTCATCCCGCTGATTCTGTGCGTCTACCTCTTCATCAAGGCGGATACCGCCTGGGAAAAGTGGCGCGCGATCATCGCGTCGGTGGTGACGGGCGCCGCCATCTGGGCGCTGATGCGGTTTTTGCCCAACGAGCCGGAGAAGATGGCCTTTGAGCCCAACTGGATCTACGGCATCGCGGCGGCTGTCATCGCCTATGTGCTGGGCCGTTCGCGCCGCTGTGCGTTCATCGGCGGCGTGATGGGCGTTCTGCTGGCGCAGACCGCTTCCCTCATTCCCGTGTGGAACGCGGGTGTGAACCAGTCCCTGGTGCTGGGCGGCGCGGGGGCCTTCGACACGGTGGTGATCGCGGGCTTTCTGGGCGTGATCCTCGCCGAGCTTGTGGGCGAAATCTTCGAACGCATCAAGCGCGGCAACAAAAAGCCCACGCGTGAGTTCAAGGACGGCGACTTTGTGAAGGAGGAGCACCGCAAATGAAAAAATTCGCGCTGGCCTTCGCCTTCATGGTGGCGGTTTCGGGCTTCTTCGCGCCCGTGGCCGCGGCCTCCGGCGTCCTTGACGAGGACCTTGAAACCGACGGCGACTGCATCTATTCTCTCTATTCGGAGGATGGGGAATTCCTCACCATGCGTGCCGCGCGCATGTATGTGGACGACGAGTACATCGCGGGAGACGACAGGCACTTCCAGATCACGCGCGTCGACGATGAAAAGTGCGAGGCCTACGCGGAATATCTGGGCATCGACAAGGCGGAGGCCATGACCGGCGACGAGGCGCAGGCCGTTTTCGCGGCGCTGGCGGCGACGACGGGCACCAAGGTCATCTGCATGTACTCCACCCACTCGGACGAATCCTATGTGCCCAACGACGGCACCTACACCAAGCTCAAGAACGCGGGCATTTACGACGTGGGCGAGGCCTTCAAAAAGGCGCTGGAGGAGAAAGGCATCAACGTCACCTACTCCGAAAAGACGTTCCTTCCTCACGACACGGGTGCGTACTCGCGCTCGCGCTCCACGGCGGAGGAGCTTCTGAAAAAGAGCCCAGACGCGCTCTTTGACATCCACAGGGACGCCGTGCCCGCCTCCCAGTACGACACCACGGTGGACGGCACCGAAATGAGCAAGGTGCGGCTGTTCGTCGGAAAGCGCAACCAGAATTCCGACGCCAACAAATCCTTTGCCAAGACCATCAAGGCCACCGCCGACGAAAAGTACCCGGGGCTTGTCAAGGACATCTATATGGGCAAGGGCAACTACAACCAGGAGCTCTATCCCAAGGCGCTGCTTTTTGAGTTTGGCACCCACGAGATCGACAAGGACCTTGTCATCAAGTCCACCTCGTACATGGCAGACGTGGTGAACACCGTGCTCTACGGCGGGGAAACCGCCCAGGCCAGCGAAACGGCGACCCAGAAGGAATCGTCCAAGGGCTCGTGGAAGGGCATCGCATGGGTCGCGGGCATCGCAATCGTGGCGGCCGCCCTCTTCGCCTTTTTCCAGACGGGCAAGTTCGGCGGCGCGTGGGACAAGCTCAAGCACACCACCAGCGAGCTGACCGGCGGCTCGGTGGGCAAGCGGAACAAAAAATAGTCCGGTTTTCAGGCCGCGGACGACATGATCGTCCGCGGTTTTTTTCTGCGCGTTTCATTCTGTTGGAAGTACCTGTTAAAACTCGCGTTTTCGCTTTATAACTGTGCAAAAAAGTGATATAATAATATAGTAGGAAAATTTACTCGAGGAGTGCTTGAATGTCCAGAGATAATCATTACGACGAGAGTCAGATACAGGTGCTGGAGGGCCTCGAGGCAGTACGCCGCCGCCCCGGCATGTACATCGGCTCCACCGACGAGCGCGGGCTTCATCATCTCGTGTACGAACTTGTGGACAACGCGGTGGACGAGGCGCTCGCCGGCTATTGCGACACCATAAACGTAACCCTGCTGGCGGACGGTTCCGTGCGCGTGGAGGACAACGGGCGCGGTTTTCCCGTAGGCATACATCCCAAGATGGGACGGCCCGCCGTCGAGGTCTGCCTGACGGTTCTGCACGCGGGCGGCAAGTTTGGCGGCGGAGGCTACAAGGTTTCGGGCGGACTGCACGGCGTGGGCGCGTCCGTGGTCAACGCGCTTTCGAGCCATCTCAAAGTCACCGTCTATCAGGACGGCAAGGTCTATGAGCAGGAGTATGCCCGCGGCAAGATTCTCTACGACCTGAAATGCGTGGGCGAGACGGACAGAACCGGCACCACCATCGCGTTCTATCCGGATGTCAAGACCGGGGAAGCCCCCGAACCGGGCATCTTTGAGACCGGGAAGTTTGAATTCGACACCCTGCGCACGCGCTTTCGCGAAATGGCGTTTCTCAACAAGGGCATCAAAATCACGCTTGTCGACGAGCGCGTGGAGCCGAGCCTCGAAAAGACGTACCACTACGAGGGCGGCATCATCTCGTTCGTGGAATACCTGAACCGCAACAAGGAGCCCCTCACCAAGGAGCCCATTTACATCGAGGGCGCCCGCGACACATCCACCATCGAGGTGGCGCTCCAATGGAACGCGGGCTTTACCGAGAGCGTTTTCTGCTTTGCCAACAACATCCTGAATCCCGAGGGCGGCACGCACCTGGCGGGCTTCCGCTCGGCGCTCACCCGCGTCATCAACGATTACGGCCGCAAGGCGAAGATCCTCAAGGACTCGGACGCCAACCTCGCCGGCGAGGACGTGCGCGAGGGCCTGACGGCCATCATTTCCGTCAAGCTCGTCGAGCCGCAGTTCGAGGGCCAGACCAAGGCAAAGCTCGGCAACTCCGAAATCCGCCCGGCGGTGGATTCCCTGGTCGCCGAGAAGCTGTCCACCTATTTCGAGGAGAACCCCGCCGCCGCCCGCGCGGTGATGGACAAGTGCCTTTCCGCCGCCCGGGCGCGGGAGGCGGCCCGCAAGGCGCGGGACCTGACCCGCAGAAAGACCGCGCTGGAGTCCGCCGCGCTCCCCGGAAAGCTCGCGGACTGCTCCGAGCGCGACCCGGCCAAGTGCGAAATTTTCCTCGTGGAGGGCGATTCCGCCGGCGGCAGCGCCAAGACCGGCCGCGACCGGCACTTTCAGGCCATCCTTCCCCTGCGCGGCAAAATCCTGAACGTCGAAAAGACGCGCATGGACAAGGTGCTCGCCAACACCGAGATCAAGGCCATGATCACCGCCTTCGGCGGCGGCTTCGGCCGGGACTTCGACCCGGAGAAGCTTCGCTACCACCGCATCGTCTGCATGACGGACGCGGACGTCGACGGAAGCCACATCCGCATTCTGCTTCTGACCTTCTTCTACCGGCACATGCCCAAGCTCATCGAGGACGGCTACGTCTACATTGCCCAGCCGCCCCTTTACAAGGTGACGCGCGGCAAAACCTCCCGCTACGTCTACGACGACGAAGCGCTGCAGGCCTACCTCGACGAGCTGGGCCGCGACGCCAAGCCCGAAATCCAGCGCTACAAAGGCCTGGGCGAGATGAGCGCGGAGCAGCTTTGGGATACCACCATGAACCCCGAAACCCGCGTCATGCTCCGCGTCCAAATGAGGGACGCCATCTCCGCGGACGAAATGTTCACCCTCCTCATGGGCGATCAGGTCGAACCCCGCCGCGAGTTCATCGAGCAAAACGCGCAGCTCGCGGAGCTGGACATCTGACGGGGGAACGGGGGGGGGGGGGGGGGGGGGG
>JAEYRW010000178.1 GCA_023435435.1 Bacillota bacterium
CCCTTGTCCCGCCAGGCCCCTGTCCCCCTTATTTATAAAAACCCGGAGCGCGGCGGATGCGCGGCCTCTTTTTTATGGGCCGATACACACTCTTTCCAAACTCATATCATTTCGCGCGCCCCGTTGGTGTTATAATAGATACAATCTCGTTTGCGGAGGGGAATCCTTGAAAAAGCTGCTCATCCACCTTTCCGAATACAAAAAAGAAACGATCCTCGGCCCGCTGTTCAAGCTGCTCGAGGCGACTCTCGAGCTTCTGGTGCCGCTTGTCATGGCGGCAATCATCGATGTGGGCATCAAAGACGCAGACCGGGGATACATCGTCCGGATGTGCCTGCTTCTGGTGCTTCTGGGCGTGGTGGGCCTCGCGTTCTCCATCACCGCGCAATATTTCGCCGCCAAGGCGTCAGCGGGTTTCGTCAAAAAGCTCAGGCACGAACTGTTCCGACACATTCAGTCCCTGTCGTATGCGAATCTGGATCAACTCGGCGTCTCGACCATGATGACCCGCATGACCAGCGACATGAACCAAGTGCAGTCCGGCGTCAACCTTACGCTGCGCCTTCTTCTGCGCTCGCCGTTTGTGGTCTTCGGCGCAATGGTCATGGCGTTTATTGTGGATTTCAAGGCCGCGCTGGTGTTCGCGGCGGCGATTCCGGTTTTGTCCGTGGTGGTGTTCGGCATCATGCTCTGGACGATTCCGCTCTATAAAAGAGCGCAGGCGCGGCTCGACCGGGTGCTGGGACTCACGCGCGAAAATCTGACCGGCGTGCGCGTTCTCCGCGCGTTTGGCAAGGAGTCCGGCGAGATCGCGGAGTTCGGCGCGCGCAACGAGGAACTGACCCGCGTTCAAAAGCATGTGGGGCGCATCTCGGCGCTCATGAATCCGCTCACCTATATCATCATCAATCTCGCGGTGGCCTATCTCGTCTGGGTGGGCGCCATCCGGGTCGAAGCGGGCATCCTCACCCAAGGCGCGGTGGTGGCGCTTTATAATTACATGTCTCAAATTCTCGTCGAGCTTGTGAAGCTCGCGAGCCTCATCATCACCGTCACCAAGGCCATCGCCTGCGGAAACCGCATCCAGGCGGCGCTGGAAATCGTGCCCGCCCAGGCCGCGCCCACGGACACGCCCGCCCAGTCCGGCGACATTGCCGTCGCGTTCCGGCGCGCGGGGCTTCGCTATCCCGGCGCGGGCGGAAGCGCCGTCTCCGGCCTGACCCTCGAAGTCCGGCGCGGCGAACTCATTGGGATCATCGGCGGCACCGGCTCCGGCAAAACCTCCCTCGTGAACCTCATTCCCCGCTTCTACGACGCCACGGAGGGCCGCGTGCTGGTGGACGGCGCGGACGTCCGGGATTACCCCAAGGACGCGCTGCGCGAAAAGATCGGCGTGGTGCCCCAGAAGGCCGCTCTTTTTAAGGGTACCATCCGGGAAAACCTTCTTTGGGGCAAGCCCGGCGCCACCGACGCGGAACTCATCGCCGCGCTCGAGGCTGCCCAGGCCGGGGACGTAACGGAGGCAAAGGGCGGTCTGGACGGCTTCATCGAGCAGCGGGGCCGCAACCTCTCCGGCGGGCAGGCCCAGCGGCTGACCATCGCCCGGGCACTGGTGAGAAAACCCGAAATCCTCATTCTCGACGACAGCGCCTCCGCGCTGGATTTCGCCACCGATGCGGCACTCCGCAGGGCCATCCGCGCCCTCGAACCGCGCCCGACTGTGTTCATCGTGTCCCAGCGCGCCTCGTCCGTGCGGTTCGCCGACCGCATCGTGGTGCTGGACGACGGCAGAATCGCGGGCGTGGGAACAAGCGACGAACTGTATCAAGGCTGCGAAGTCTATCGGGAAATCTTTGACTCGCAGGATCGGAAGGAGGGTGCGCATGAAGGCGAATAGGCCGCTTTTCAAGGTGCTCCGGCACATGCGCGGCTACTGGCCGCTGCTCGCCCTGTCAAACCTCATCGCCATGGGCGCGGTGGGCCTCACCCTCTACGTGCCCATTCTGGTGGGCCGTGCCATTGACCTCATCGTAAGGCCCGGCGCGGTGGATTTTTCGGGCATCCTCGCATTGCTCGTCCGCGTGGCCGTCGTCGCGGGCGCGACGGCGGTCCTCCAGTGGTTCATGAACGCCATCAACAACAAGGTGACCTATCAGGTGGTGCGCGACGTGCGCGACGAGGCATTCAAAAAAATACAGGTTCTGCCGCTTAGGTATCTCGACGGCCACTCCACCGGCGAGATCGTAAGCCGGGTCATCGCGGACGTGGACCAGTTCGCGGACGGGCTGCTTCTGGGCTTTTCCCAGCTCTTTACCGGCGTCGTGACCATCGCGGGAACGCTTCTTTTCATGGCCTCCATCAACGGCCTGATCGCACTGGTGGTTGTGGTGCTCACGCCCATGTCTCTCCTGGTGGCACGCTTCATCGCCAAAAGGACCTACGCCATGTTCAGACTCCAGTCCGAAACCCGCGCGGAGCAGACGGCGCTCATCGACGAGATGATCGCGGGGCAAAAGGTGGTGCAGGCATTTTCCCGGGAAACCGCAGTGCTCGAAAAGTTCGACGAAATCAACGGACGGCTCGAAAAGGCCTCCCTGCGCGCGACCTTCTTTTCCTCCATCACGAACCCCGCGACGCGCTTTGTCAACGCCTGCGTATACGCGGGCGTGGCGCTGGCGGGCGCGCTTCTGTGCGCAAGCCCGAGCAGCGCCTTCACCGTCGGACGCCTCGCCGCATTTCTGAGCTACGCGAACCAGTACACGAAACCCTTCAACGAAATCTCCGGCGTGGTAACGGAGCTGCAAAACGCCCTCGCCTGCGCGGCGCGCATCTTCGAGCTCATCGACGAAACCCCGCAGACGCCCGACGCAAACGCCGCGCTCCCGGCGGTCAAGGGCAACGTGCGCCTGACCGATGTGGCGTTTTCCTATACGCCCGACCAACCCCTCATCCGGGATTTCAATCTCTCCGTGACGCCCGGCCTGCGGGTGGCCATCGTCGGCCCCACCGGCTGCGGCAAGACCACCCTCATCAACCTCCTCATGCGCTTCTACGACGTGGACGCGGGCGCGATCCTGGTGGAGGAAACGGACATTCGTTCCGTCTCGCGCGGAAGCCTGCGCGCGGGCTACGGCATGGTGCTTCAGGATACGTGGCTCAAGGCGGGCACCGTCCGCGAAAACATCGCCATGGGCCGCGCGAACGCCACGGAGGCGGAGATCGTGGAAGCCGCGCGGGCATCCCACGCCCACTCGTTCATCGAGCGCATGCCGGCTGGCTACGACACGGTCATTACGGAGGACGGCGGGAGCCTCTCGCAGGGGCAGAAGCAGCTTCTGTGCATCGCGCGGGTCATGCTATGCCTCCCGCCCATGCTGATCCTCGACGAAGCGACCTCGTCCATCGACACGCGCACGGAGCTGAAAATCCAGGCGGCGTTCCGGCGGCTCATGCGGGGCAGAACCAGCTTCATTGTCGCCCATCGGCTCTCCACCATCCGGGAAGCGGACGTAATCCTCGTCATGCGGGACGGGAACATCGTCGAACAGGGGAACCACGAGTCGCTCCTCGCCCGAAATGGGTTCTACGCGAAGCTGTACAACAGTCAGTTCGAGGCATAAAAGGGCGGGGGCCC
>JAEYRW010000186.1 GCA_023435435.1 Bacillota bacterium
GCCTAAACCCCGGGCCGCCGAGGTTGGTTTTTGGAGATGCTCAGTGCTGAAATCGGATCGCGCGGGGCCGGGCCCCCGTGCGATCCGACGGACCATATATTATTATACACCCAGTACGGGATTCTCAAGGGCATCAGCCCTTAAGCGGGGGGCTGGGGGCGGCGCTCCCCGGCGTTCTCCCTCCCGCGTCACAGCTTGATTTCCAGCCACTTCCCCCGCGCGATGCGCCGTTCGAGCAGGGAAGTGCGCACGAGCGCGTCGATGACGAAGGCGATCCAGGGGCCGGTGACGGCGAGCTGGAGGGCGGGCAGCACGCGGTTCATGGGGTAGCAGAACAGGTATGTGAGGATGGGGCGCATGATGGTGACGCTGAGCAGGGAGATGGCTGCGACGTACTTGACGTCGCCCGCGCCCCGCAGGCAGCCGGAGTAGACGACGCGCCCGTTCTGGGGCAGCATTCCGGCGATGACGACGAGGAAGGCCATGGAGACGGCCGCGATGATGGATTCGTCCTCGGTAAAGAGGAGGGCGAGGGGGCGCCGGGTGAAGAAAATGGCGATCATGAGAACGATTGATGTAATGATCGAGAGCTTGCGCGCGATTTTGACGTTTGCCATGGCGAGGTCGGGGCGCCTCGCGCCGAGGGACTGGCCGACCAGTGCGGTGCCCGCCGCCGCGATGCCGTCACCCAGGGTATAGGAGAGAACGCCCGCCTGCTGCACGATGTTGTAGGCGGCGAAGACGGAGGTGCCGAGGTTGGCGATGAGCCGGGAATTGATGAAAAAACCGAGCCGGAGGGATGCGCCCTCGAGCATGGACGACGCGCCGACCTTGTAAAGACCCGAGAGCGTGCGCCGGTCGAAGCGCGGGAACGCGGGGGTGAAGCGGAGGTATCCGTCCCGCCGCATGGCGAACCAGAAGGCGATGACGCAGGAGACGCCGGTGCCGATGACCGTCGCGATGGCCGCGCCGCGCACCCCAAGCGCCGGAAACCCGAAATGTCCGTTGATGAGGCAGTAGTTGAGGGCCACGTTCACGAGGTTTGCCGCGATGTTGGTGACCATCGTGATCTGGGTCATTCCGATGCCGCGCATGGCCGCGCACAGGCAGAGGGACCAGCAGTTCAGCAAAAAGCCCAGCGAAATGATTTGAAAATACGCGACGGACGGCCCGATGGTGTCCGCCTGCGCGCCCGCCACTTCCATGAGCCACGGCGCGCCGAAAAAGCCCACGAGCGTCATGATGACGCCAAGCAGCGTGATCACGTACATCGACTGGCTCAGCACGGAGTTTGCCTCGGCCTGATTCTTCTCGCCCTTGCGGCGCGCAATGAGCGCGGTGGTCCCCACGCACACGGATTGCGCGAGGATGAGAAGGATCATGCGGGGCTGGGACGTGAGGCCGACGGCCGCGATGGACTCGGTGCCCCTGCCCGGAATTGCCCCGACCATCATCATGTCAAACGAGCCGATGATGGAAAGCAGCGCGCCTTCGAGCGCAGCCGGCCAGGCGATGGAAATGCTTTTTTTGTACAGAGTTCCCAGCGGGGGCGTATCCCCCTGAAAGTCGATCCCTTTGAGCGAAAAAAAACGCGCGAGCGCACCCATTGAAACGCTTCCTTCGTAGCTTGATGGTTTTCAGTATAACACTTAGCGCGTTAACAATCAACATGCGATGTTTCCGCGTCCCACACCGCGCCGCGGCGCAGGACGCGCGTGTGAAAATGAATCCCACGCGATAAACATATTGACAGATTGCACAAAAAAATGTATTATATAATGGAATGTAATCAAAGGGGAGCGGGTCGGGAACGCGGCGGCGAAGACGCGGAATGTCTCCGCGCGGCCGGTTCACGCGAATGGGGCGACCTGCCGTTCATCAGATTTAGGCCGATTGCGCGAAGGAGCCGGTCGGGAACCGGCGTCTTCGCGATTCATTCGATCACTTGCGAACCGAAGCCGAAAAGACGGAGGACGATATGTACTTGGATCATCGTGCCGCGTTGAGGATTGCGCGGGTACTCGAACAGATTGACATACCGGCGCTGCTCATGGACGACCAGGGCAATGTCATCTTACCGGAAGGAGACCAGCGGCAGCTGACGCTTCCGGAGACCGTGCGCCAGAACCCCACGGAGCCCATGCTCTACGGGGGCGTGACGCTCATCGGCGCGCGCGGGGAGCACGGCGCTTTGGGCGACCAGCAGCTCTTCCTCTGTCTGAACGGGGACGGCGCCGAGGTGCGCAACTGCGCCGTTTTGTGCGCGGAGCTCATCGGCATGATTTTGCGCGTGGATATGGGCCATACTGATCGTGATCAGGCGCTTCGGCTCATCCTGCGCGGGGAAACCGACGGCACCGAGCTTGAGTCGCTGGCGGCGGCCCACGACATTCCCGTGGAGCTCAACCGCTGCGTCATCTACCTGCACGCGCGGGAGTTGACGGGCGACCAGGTGACAAAGCAGCTGCGCGCGCTCATCGACGAGGAGGGGGACATGCTCACCGAGGTCGGCAGGCACTCGGTGGCGCTGGTCAAGGCGCTGCCGGAGAATCCCGACTATGACGAGCTGGGCGTGCGGGTGCAGGCGTTTGACGCGGCGTTTCAGGACGCGGGCGTGGACGTCATCATCGGGGTTTCCGAGCCCCGCTCGCTGCTGCGGGAGCTCCCGGACGCGTTTTCCGAGGCGCGCGAGGCAATCAACGTCGGCTCCGTCTACCGCGCGGCGGATCGGATCTTCGTGTACCGGCGTTTGCTTCTGGAGCGGTTCCTCGATACCGTTTCCCAGCCGTCGGCCTCGTCCTTCGGCGCCATGATCTTCAACAACAAGACCGCGCGGCTGTTTAACGACGAAATGGTTCACACAATCGAGGTGTTTTTTGAGAACAACCTCAACCTGTCCGAGGCCGCCCGCAAGCTGTACATCCACAGAAATACGCTGGTGTACAGGCTCGAAAAGGTGCAGCGGCTCACGGGCTTCGATTTGCGCGAGTTTGACGATGCCGTAACGTTCCAGCTCATGATGCTTTTGAGCAAGAACACCGGTTCCCGCAAGACCCGCGTTTGATATTCCCACCGATCTACACAGGAGGCAGGTTTTATGAAAAAACGCACGCTGGTCATCTCCGCGGCAATCTGGGCGCTGGTGCTTGTGGCGATCATGTCGTCCACCGTTACGCTCATTCTCACCGGCTCCGTCGGCTCCGCCGACAGCCGCGCCATCACAGACGATGAACTCGCGACCCTCGAGCGTTATCAGCGCCTCGAGGAAGTCCGGCAGGAAATCGTTGACAATTATTACGTTGAGGTAGACGACGACACCCTCGTGCAGGGCGCCATCGACGGCATGCTCGCCTCCCTTGACGATCCCTACACCTTCTATTATACCGTCGACGACATGAAGGATCAGCAGGAGGCGTCCACGGGCAATTACCGCGGCGTCGGCATGAGCGTCCAGATGAACGACGAGGGCACCATCACCGTGGTGCGCGTGTTCTCCGGCTCGCCCGCCGAGGCGGCCGGGCTGTACGCGGGCGACAAGCTCACCGCCATCGACGGCGAGCCGCTCAGCATCCAGACCGCCAAGGATCTCGACGAGGCGGTCAGCCGCATTCGCGGCGAGGTCGGCACCGACGTGATCCTCACAATTGTGCGCGGCGACGCGGAGCCGGTGGATTACACCGTCACCCGCGGCGACGTCACCATCAACTATGTCGAATATCAGATGCTCGGCGACGTGGGCTATATCCACCTTTACGAGTTTGAGCAGACCACCGCGTCCGACTTCATGAAGGCCGAAGCGTACTTCAAGGAGCAGGGGGCCACGGGTCTGGTCATCGATCTGCGCAACAACCCGGGCGGGCTGCTGGATTCGGTGGTCAAAATCGCCGACGAGCTGCTCCCCGAGGGCCGGATCATATACACCGAGGACCGCGCGGGCAACGTCTCCAGCTACTACTCCGACGCGGATTACTGGGACATCCCCGTGGTGGTTCTGGTCAACGGCGAGTCCGCCAGCGCCTCCGAGATTCTCTCGGCCTCCATCCAGGACTATGGGCGCGGCACCCTCGTTGGCACCACGACATTCGGAAAGGGCATCGTGCAGCTGCTCATCACATTCGATGACGGCGCGGGCATGCAGTACACCGAGGCACGCTACTATACGCCCAGCGGCCGCTACATCCACGGCGTGGGCGTCGATCCGGACGTGGTCGTCGAGATGAGCGAGGATTATGACGCCTCCATCAAGACCGTCGATCCTAACAACGACAACCAGCTCGCCACCGCTCTCGAGGAGCTCAACAAGCTGATCGAGGCGGGAAACTAGAGAGAACGCCGGGGGGGGCCCCCCCCCCCCGCCCCCCTCTTACTCTCTCCACGACAGAACCGCGTTTTCGACGGTCCCTTTTGTCCCCGGCTTTGTCGCGCTCCGCTTGACGCAGGCGGAAAGTCCGCCCCTGACTGCCATGCCCGCGCGCCGGCTTCGTGCCAGGAACAAAAGGGCCGCGCCGAATTCCATCGCTTCTGTCATGGACGGAGTACGAGCGCAATCTGCAGAAAGACCGAGAAGCCCGGCGCGTCTTTTCGCCGCTGTGGGCTCGACGTAGCACTGCTATGCCTTCACCTCGGTTCCTTACCTTGGGCGAAAATCCGTCGTGGGGTTTTCTCTCGTTGTTTTTGCGTCTTGCACGAAGCCCCTTTGGAATCCCGCACCGGGGGAAAGCAGAATATGATTCGTCGGCGACTCGTGGGGGCCAACCTCGAGCCGCCGAGATTGCATTATGGGGAATGGTTTTGGGAGGGGGAATGGGGAATGAAGGTACTCGAACAAAAGGTGGAGATGAGGTACCGGCCCGCGCAGTCGCATCTTGAGCTCATGGATGTGGACACGTTGGAGGTTACGCACGTTAGGGCGTATAATTACCTGATCGAGGCGCCCAATTGGCTGCCGGACGATCGGCTTTTGTACAATTCCGGCGGGCGCATCTACATACTCGACCCGAAAACGGGCACGGAGACGCAGGTGGACACCGGCTTCTGCACCCGCTGCAACAATGACCACGTGGTTTGGAAGGACCGGCTGGCGGTAAGCTGCTTTACCGCCGAGGACATGCTCTCCCGGGTCTACACCCTTCCGCTTTCCGGCGGCACACCGACATTGGTGACGCCCATGGGGCATTCGTTTCTTCACGGCATCTCCCCCGACGGGACGGCGCTCGCTTACTGCGCGGAGCGAAACGGCAGCTGGGACATCTATTCCATCCCGTTTGCGGGCGGCGAGGAAGCGCGGCTCACCGATTCCGAAGGCCTCAATGACGGCCCCGAGTACGCCCCGGACGGGCGCATCTGGTTCAACTCCGTGCGCGACGGGAACATGCAGGTCTACCGCATGAATGCGGACGGGACGGAGCAGACGCGCATGACGCGCGATGGGCGCAACGACTGGTTTCCCCACGTGTCCCCCGACGGGAAGCGCGTCGTGTACATCTCATACGATGGCGGCGTGAAGCCGGGCGATCATCCCGCCAACAAGAACGTGGCGCTTTTCATCATGGACGCCGACGGCATGAACGGCCGTCTTCTTCGGAAGCTCTTCGGCGGGCAGGGCACCATCAACGTCAACGCCTGGGCATCGGATTCCAGGCGGATCGCCTACGTGCGCTACGGGGAGGTGGACTGACATGGACGGCGATATTCTCAGGAGACTGGCGGGAGAGATCGCCATGATCGCGGCGCAGCCCCAACAGGCGGAAAACGCGCGGCTCTACCGCGCCATCAACGCCCTGAAGCCCATCCGGCCCGTGGTTCTGGTGGACGAGCTGCCCTGGAACCAGCTGGACGGCGAAGGCGTGCTCGACCTCCACTGCCGGGACGAATTCCTGCGCACGGTGGAAACGGACATGCGGCGCACGCTCTATAAATGGAACAACTGCCGCTGCGACATGATCGTCGAGCCGTTCTACCGGCTGAGCCGGGTCATCGAGATTCCGCGCTTTTTCGGCATGGACATCATCGAGCGGACCAGCGATGAGGGCGACAAGACCAACCACATCATCTCGCACCACTACGACGATCAGATTCCCGACATGCAGTCCATCTCGAAGCTCCGGGAGCCGACGATCCGCGTGGACGACGCGCTGACACAGCGGCGGCGCGAAATCCTGGACGGGCTATTCGGGGATCTTCTGCCCGTCCGCGTCACGGGGATCACTTCCGCGGGCTTTTTCCATCCATGGGACGATATTTCCCGGCTGCGCGGGGTGCAGCCCCTCCTGTACGACCTGTACGACGAGCCTGAGATGATGCACGCGCTCATGCGGCGCTATACAGACCTCTCCTTACAGCTCCTGCAAATGGAGGAGGACATGGGCCTTCTTGACGTTCCGACGCCCACGGTTCACTGCACCGCCGGGCTCGCGGATGACATTCCCGCGCCGGAGGGCCGCGTCACGCGCGCCAACATCTGGGGACGGGGCACCGCCCAGATTTTCGCGTCGGTTTCGCCCGCCATGCACGAGAAATTTGACATCGCCTACGAAAAGGAATTCTTTGCCGGGTTCCCCCTCGTTTACTACGGCTGCTGCGAACCCCTCCACGACAAGATCGACATCGTGGAGAAGATTCCCAACGTCCGTAAAATCTCCATCACCCCGTGGGCCGACGTCGAAAAGGCCGCCGAGCGCATCGGCAGCCGTTTCGTGCTCGCCCGCAAGCCCAACCCCGCCAACGTCGCGGTGCCCGTGCTCGACGAGGCCCTCGTCCGCCGCGAAATCAGGGAAACCCTCGACGTCTGCCGTCAAAATAATACCCCCTGCGAGTTCGTCCTCAAGGACATCTCCTCCGTCCACTATAACCCCAAAAACCTCGAAAACTGGGCGCGGATGGCCATGGAGGAAGTGCTCAGGGGGTGACGCCGGGGGCGCTGTCCCCGGACCCTGCGCAAGGGAAATGATTCATTATCGTCCGTCGGATCGGTCGGGGGTCCAAACCCCGCCCGACCCGATTTTTATTTGCGTGTACTCTTTCATAGACGCGCCGCCCCGGGGTTTGGGCCCCGGGGCGACGCCGGATCCTGCTTTTCACCCAGTAAGGGATTCTCGAGGGCGCCAGCCCTTGCGCAGGGTCCGGGGCGGAGCCCCGGCGTTATTCCCGTTCTCCCCGTTCCTCCAGCGCCCCCACGCTCAGCGCGGCGTAATCGCCGATGGCTTCGCCGAGGCCGGCGGGAACGACGCGGCAGGCGCGGGCGGCATGGGGGAGTGCCTCCGCGGAGATGACTTCTTCCATGGAGGGGCGGATGAGGGTCTCGCTGCGCATGAAGACGCCGCCGAGCACGATGAGCTCGGGGTTGACGATGTCCATGAGGAAGCTTAGGAGCATGCCGAGACGCCGCCCGCAGTCGGCGTAAATTTTGCGGCAGGGTGCGTCGCCCGCGTCGGCCAGCTCGGCAATGAGCTTCGCGGTGATGGCGCGGGGATCGCCACCCGCGGCTTCGAGCAGGCGCGGCGCTTCGCCCCGCTCGGCGTACAGAACGCCGGTGCGCGCGATGCCGCCGCCAGAGCAGAAGCCCTCGGCGGAGCCGCGCTTTCCGTAGCCCAGTGGGCCGTCGTCGGCGAGGCGCACGTGGCCGACCTCGCCCGCCATGTCGCTGGAGCCGGAATAGAGGCGCCCGTCGAGGATCAGCCCCGCGCCGAGTCCGGTGCCGAACGTGAGGAAGGCCATGTCACGCGCGCCGCGTCCCGCGCCGAACTTCCATTCGGCCACGGCGCAGGCGTTGGCGTCGTTCTGCAGGCGCGTGGGAATGCCCGTCTTTTCCGCCAGAAGCGCCACGACGGGGATTTCGTCCCAGCCGGGCAAATTCGGCGGAGAGAGCACCAGCCCGCGCCGGGAATCGAGGGGCCCGCCGCAGCTGATCCCGGCGGCGCGCACGTCGCGCGGGAAGAGGCCGCGTTCCCGGAGCAAGGAGTGCAGGGCGGCGGCCAGCCTGTCGATGACCTGGTCGGGGCTTCCCTCGGTGGGAAACTTGAATTTGGCGAGCACCTCGAGGCGGTCTCCCTCGATGCGCCCCAGGCTCACCGCGCACTTGGTTCCTCCGATGTCATATCCGGCGTAAATCATGTCAGTACTTGTCCTTTTTGATTTGTCTTGCATATTTCGAGATGGCCTTGCCCCACTCCTGCTTCTTGCGCAAAATTTCCGCCTTGGTGGCCGTGGAATCGGCTTCTTCCTTGAGCTTCAGGTAGCTCTCCACGCGCTTGGGGTCCGCCGTGCCCGTCTCAATCGCCCGACGCACGGCGCAGCCCGGCTCGCGGGAGTGGGTGCAGTCCCGGAACTTGCATTGGGCGGCCAGGGCCGCGATGTCGTCAAACACCTCGGCCACACCCTCGGCCGCGTCCCACATGCCCAGCTCGCGCATGCCGGGCGTGTCGATGACCAGCGCGCCGGAGCTGAGCAAAATGAGCTGGCGGTAGGTGGTGGTGTGCCTGCCCTTGGAATCGTCGGCGCGGATGTCGTTTACTTTCATGAGTGTGCGTCCCTCGAGGGCGTTGACGAGGGTGGACTTCCCGACGCCGGACGAGCCCAGGAGGGCAACTGTCATGCCCGGGCGCGCGTAGTCCGCGAGCAAATCGAGCCCTTCGCCGGTGACGGCGGAAATGGCCACCACGGGCGCGCCCTTCGCCACGTCCTCCGCCCGGGCGATCTTCCCCGGCGCGTCCACCGCGCAGTCGAGCTTGGTCAGAAGGAACACCGGCTGCGCGCCGCTTTCCAGCGCGAGGGCATAGTACCGTTCGAGACGGCGGACGTTGAAGTCGTCGTTGAGGGATGTGGCGAGAAACACGTAGTCGAAGTTCGCCGCCACTGCCTGGGCGTTTCCGGTGAAGGAATCAAGCCGCAAGAACGCGGTCTTGCGGGGGAGCAGTTTGACAATTGCGCCGTCGCCCAGGGGATTAAATTGCAGCGCCACAAAGTCGCCCGTGGTAGGCACCTCCGGGAAGCGCACGCTGCGCTTGAGATGCGCGCCGCATTCGCCGCGTTCGCACACCAATTCATAGCGGTCGCGGTGACAGGCGGTCACGCGCGCGGGAATCGTTCCGTCCGGGGATTGATTGGGTCCCTGATATCCGTATAAACTGAGATCGATCATGTTCCTCCAAAAATCGTATGCGCCGCGCGCAGCCCTCAAAGGCATACGACGCGGCGCATCCACGAAAGGTCTGTGTGTCTCCGGCTGCCGGGCAAGCCCGTCGCCGGACATGTTCAGATGTCGGTCACCTCAAACATCTTGCTCATTTACAACACTCCTTTCGGCCTCAATTTCTCCTACAGGATACCAATTCTTCGGCCGTCTGTCAAGCGCAAATTTACTGCGGCCGCGCAAGCGCGCCCATGACCTTGTGGGGAACGTATGGCTCTTCGAGGGACTGGACTTCCTCCGGCGCGAGCGCGATTTCGAGCGCGCCCACCGCGTCGTCGAAGTACTTCGCCTTGGTGGCGCCGATGATGGGCGCGGTAACGCCCTTGAAGTACTGCCACGAAAGCGCGATCTGCGTCATGGTCGCACCATGCCGCGCGGCAAGCTCGTGCACCCGCGCCACGATTCCGGAATCCGCCTCCTGGGTGGAGTCGTACTTGGCCACGGCGGTTTTGTCGGTCTGGCTGCGCAGGGTGTCCGCCGTCCATTCGAGCCGGGAAAGCCGCCCCGCGGCGAGGGGGCTGTAGGGGGTCAGGGCCACGTTCATCTCCTTGCACAGCGGGATCATCTCGCGCTCGTCCTCGCGGTACAGAAGGTTGTAGTGGTCCTGCATGGACACAAACTTCGTCCAGCCATTTTTCTCGGCGGCGATCTGCATGTTGTGGAACTGGTAACCGTACATGGCGGATGCCCCGAGGGCCCGTACCTTGCCCGCTTTGACCAGACTGTCGAGCGCCTCCATGGTCTCCTCGACGGGCGTTTCGTAGTCGAACCGGTGAATGATGTAAAGATCAACGTAGTCCGTGCCCAGCCGCCTGAGGGACCCGTCGATTTCCCGGAGAATCGCCGCCCGCGAAAGGTGTCCCTCGTTGAAGTAGACCTTCGTTGCGATGACCACCTTGTCCCGCGGGACATGCTTCTTGAGCGCGCGGGCCAGATACTCCTCGCTGGTTCCCGCGGAGTAAGTGTTTGCCGTGTCGAAGAAATTGACGCCCAGATCGAGGGCGCGTTTCACAAGCGCCTCGGTTTCATCGGGATTCAGCGTCCAGGCGTGCATCTTGCTCGCGGGGTCGCCAAAGCTCATGCAGCCCACGCACAGCCGCGAGACGTTCAAGTCGGAATTACCCAGTTTCGCATACTTCATTTCCGTTCCCTCCCGCATTCGTTTGTGAATAGGATACACCATGGAGCGCGCTCCAAGTCAAGCGGTTTTTGCAAGCATGATCCGGGCGAATTCGTCGATGCGCTCGGGGTACAGCCGCATCTCGGTGCCGTTCTTCGCCGCGTTTTTGAGGATCATCTTGATGATGATCTTCTCAAAGCCCCGCGCGCGCTGGGGGTCCAGCTCGCCGCCGAAGCTCATGTGGCATCTGGCGTGGGCGAGGAGCGACCCGGGGACGCTTTTCTGGAATACGTCCTCCACCTGATCCTCCGAACCCGCGCATACGAAGAGCCCCAGGGGCCGTTCGAGCAGCAGTTCCTCGCAGCGGTGAAGGTATTCGAGGGTTTCGCCGGTGATGCTTCCCGTGCGCAGCGCGCCGCCGACGATCACCGCGTCGAATTTCGAGGGGTCGGGAATCTCGTGCTTCAGGTTCACGACCGTCGCGCCGCCCAGCTTCTCGGCGAGCTGGCCCGCGCACTTGGCGGTGGTTCCGCTCCTGGTGGAATAGGCGATGAGTATATTCATGGGGCGCCTCCTGTCTATGCTGTCACGATTATAGCACAGGAAGACGCCCCTGAAAAGGTTTCCGTAAACAGACTATGGTATTATTAATACTTAAGTCTGTTTCAATCGCCCGCGTAAGGCGCTTCGTTCACCTGGGCGAACAGCCAATCGCGCACGGCCTGGTTATCCGTGGCGGCCATCCACGACCAGTGTGCGGCGGGGATCACCGTCCCGGTAATGTAGGTGGAGGCGATCATCCGCGCGCCGGTTGCCTCGGCGGCCTCCATCACGCGCCGGACGTCTTCCATCGCCGCCCGCCCGCGCAGGAAGCCGTTGAGACCGTCGTCGCCGAGGTAGGAGATGATGTTGATCCCCAGTCCCTCGATCAGCTCGACGTTGGCCGCGAGAGTCTCGCCCGCGGTGCCGCCGCCGTCGTCCGCGCCGGTGATGAGCCACATGGGCACCGCGGCGAAGGCCCGGAGCTCGGCTTCGTCGTCCGAGAAGCTGGAATTGGCGGTAACGAGCGCCCCGGCGATCATATCGGGATAGGCGAGGATGAGCGACTTGGCGCCGCGCCCGCCCATGGAGCAGCCCGCGACGTAAATGCGCGACGGATCGACGTTGAAGTTCTCAATGAGTCCCAACACCACGGAATTGATGTTCGCAAGCGCGAACTCGTCCCAGCCCGTCTCGTGGGCCTGGGGCGCGAGCACGAAGCAGGGATGAGCCGCCTGTGCCTCGTCGTCCGAGAAGTTGAGCGCGCCCCGGTTGGCAGCAAGCTGGGCGAAGTTGTCGCTTCCGCGCTCGCCCGCGCCGTGGAGCCAGATGACCAGGGGCAGCTTTTCATCCTCCCAGCCGGCGGGAACGAACAGCCGGTAATCGGTGGTGCATCCGTCCGCCGTCTTGGAAAGGGCCGCGTAGCCGTCGATCTCCGTGTGGATGTACCCCTTGGCGGAATAGAGGTTCATGTCGTAGAGGCTCTGGACGTCTAGGGTGAGGTCGCGCAGCACGTTCCCGCCGTCCTTGTACTGGAGCGTGTTGTGGGTGCCGGTACCGATGCCCGCCGGGTCCTCAAAAACCAGGAACACGTACCGGCCCGCCGTCTCGGCGTGGTTCCACGCGCCGTCTTCGTTGACGTACAGCCCGACGACGGTGTAGCCGTTGACCACGAAACTCGCCGTGGTCAGTTCCCCCGCCGCGAACGGCACGTCCCACTCGAGCCGCACGCCCGCCACCACCTGTCCTTCGTCCAGCACCTTGGTGACGATCTTCGCGTCCACCCACGTCCGGACGGGGGCCTCCGTTGCCTCCGTCGCCAGCGCCGTTCCCAGAAGCAGCATCAGGGTCAGTGCGAGTGCGATCATTTTCCGCGCCATTTCAATCCCTCCCATTCGGCAAAAAGAAGAAGGCCGCCGTTCCCCTCCGACGGCACCTTATCTTATGTGCGCTAACTATATATTCAATTGGGATTGAATTATGACGGTATGTGAATCGACTGCGCCGCCGATTTTCCGGCCAGCGCGCCGGTGGAAAACGCGATTTGGAGGTTGAAGCCTCCCGTCGTGGCGTCGAGGTCCAGCATTTCGCCCGCGAAGTGAAGCCCGGGCAGGATCCGGGATTCGAGGGTGGAAGGGTTCACGTCCTTCACCAGAACGCCGCCCCGGGTCACCACCGCCTCGTCGAAGCCGCGCAGCGCCTTGGGGGTGAGGGGAAGGTTTTTCAAAAGCACGCGCAACCGCTTTCTCTCCTCCTGGGTGACTGCGTTGGCGCTCTTTCCGGCGGGGATTTCCGCCAGCTCCAGAAGCGCCATGCCCAGCGCGTGGGGCGCGAGGGCGTCGACGACCGTGGACATGGCTTTGCGGGAATTGTCCCGGAATTCGCGCACCAGCCGCTGATCGAGGGTGCCGTCGTCGATGGCGGGCTTTAAGTCAATGGTGAGCCGCACCTCCGAGAGATCCTCCGGCAAAAGGCTCGAGAGGGTGAGGACAAGCGGCCCCGAAATGCCGAAATGGGTAAATAAGAGCTCGCCCTGTTCGGAAAACAGGCGCTTTTTGCCCGCCCACGCGTGAAGGGCGACGTTTTTGAGGGCCAGCCCCGTCAGCGCGAACGGCCATGTCTCCGCCGTCTCCACGGGCACCAGCGCGGGCAGAAGGTTCGATACCCCGTGCCCGGTCCTCTTTGCCAGCGCGTGGCCGTCGCCGGTGGAGCCGGTCATGGGGTAGCTCAAGCCGCCTGTGGCCAGTATAACCGCGTCGCCCGGGATTTTCTCGCCGGATTCCAGCGCCGCGCCCGCGCAGCGGCCGTCCGCGGTGATGAGCTCCTTCACCCGCGCGTTCAGCCGGATTTCGACGCCGAGGCTTCTCAGCGCGCGCTCCAGCGCGCGGTTGATGTCGCTGGCCTTGTCGGATGCGGGAAAGACCCGGTCGCCGCGCTCCACCTTGAGGGGCACGCCGAGCTCTTCCACGAGATCCATGAGCTTCACATTATCAAGGAGCGCCAGCGCGGCATACAGAAAGCGCGGATTTCGAAGGATGTGCCGCATAAACGGGTCCTTTTCCGCGGCGTTTGTGAGGTTGCAGCGGCCCTTGCCGGTAATGTAGAGCTTTTTTCCGAGCTTTTCGTTCCGCTCGAGCAGGGCGACGCGCGCGCCCCCGCGCGCGGCAAAAAGCGACGCGAGCATGCCCGCCGCGCCGCCGCCTACGACAATGACTTTTTTTGTCATGGTTTCCTATTCTCCGGTCTTGGCCAGATAGACGTTGTAGTCGCTCCAGATGTTTTCGATCTTTTCAAAGTAATCGGAAACCTCCTGCCGCCGCCGCTGCGCCAGCGCCACAATGAGCGCGTTGATGAGGGAAAGGGGCGCCGCGAAGGAATCCACGAACGACGCCATGTCGCTTTTCGCGTTCAGGCAGATGTCCGCGGTGGCGTGGAGGGGGGAGAGGGGCCCGTCCGTGATGGCGATGAGCTCCGCGCCCCGGGAGCGCGCGAACTCCATGGCCTCGATGGAGCGGCTGGTGTAGCGCGGGAAGGAAATGCCGATGAGCAGATCCTCGTCGCCGATGCGCGCGAGCTGCTCAAAGACGTCCGAAACGCCCGAGGTCACGCACTCCACGTCCCGGAAAATAAACCGGAGATAGTGGGTGAAAAACTGCGCCACGGGGGCCGACGCACGCAGGCCGAGCACGTAGATGTGCCGCGCCTGAATGATCTTGTCGATGGCCAGCTCGAACGCGTTCACGTCCAGCTCGTCCAGCGTCGAGCGGATGTTCTGAATGTCCGCCTTCAGAACCTTGTTGAGCACCTGCGTATGGTCCATGTCGCTGGTCATCTCAAAGCGCTGCGCGGCGGTAAGCCGATGGCGGATGAGTTCCTGAAGCGCCTTCTGGAGTTGGGGGTAACCCGTATAACCCAGCGCGGCCGCGAAGCGGACCACAGTCGATTCCGATACGCCCACATACTCGCCCAACCGGGACGCCGTCATGAAAACCACCTTGTCGTAGTGGGTCACAATGCATTCCGCGATGCGGCGGTGGCTCTTGGAGAGCTTTTTTCCGCTGTGGTTGAGCCGCTGTATGAGTTCCTGCGCGTTTTCCATCCTGCATAACCTCCGTGCAAAACTCGCCTGTATTGCAGAGTATACATCAAGATTGCGAATTTTGCAAGTGATTCATTGTCAAATATGCAGAATTTGGCCATATTTAGGTTTATGAATGTAAAAAAATGCAGTATTTCGCGGTTAAAAATACTTATGGAAATCACAAACAATCTATGGTATCATCAGGCGGGGGTGGAGAATATGGAAAAAGCGGTTGACCTCGCGCGCGCGGATGTACGCGTCACGGGGGGATTTTGGAAAAAGTGGCGCGACGTGGCCCGGGAAAGCGGCCTCATGTCGGTTTACGACCGGTTTTCGGACACCGGGCGGTTCGGCGCGCTGGACTTTGGGTGGAAGGAAGGCATGGCGCACAAGCCCCACATCTTCTGGGACAGCGACATCGCCAAGTGGATCGAGGCGGCCGCCTACTTTGTCGCGGAAAAGCGCGACGAAAAAATTGAGGCCCTCGTCGACGCGGCCGTCGACAAGATCGAGGCGCACCAGCGTCCCGACGGCTATTTCAACATCTATTTCGATACCTGCGAGCCCGGGGCGCGCTTTACGCGCTATACGGAGCACGAGCTCTACGACCTCGGCCACCTCATCGAGGCGGCGGTGGCATATAATGAAGCGACGGGCAAGGACAAGCTTCTGCGGCTGATGCTCAAATATGCGGCCCTCGTCGACCGGGTGTTCCGCGTGGAGCATTCCGCCGGGTTCGACACGCCCGGCCATCCGGAGGTGGAGCTGGCGCTTTTCAAGCTCTACCGCGCGACGGGGGACGAAAAGTGGCTCACACTCATGCGTTTCTTCATCGACGCACGCGGCACCTCGACGCGGGACAGGACCTACAGCGTGTTCGGCGGCAAGATGAGCTATGCCCAGGCGCACAAGCCAGTCCGCGAACAGACCACCGCCGAGGGCCACAGCGTGCGCGCGTGCTACCTCTATGCCGGCATGGCGGATCTGGCCTGGCAGGACGGAGACGAGGCGCTCAAGCGGGCGTGCGAGCGGCTGTTTTCGAACATCGTCGAGCGGCGCATGTACGTCACCGGCGGAATCGGTTCGAGCCACGTGGGCGAGGCCTTCACCATAGACTATGACCTCATGAACAGAACGGCATACGCCGAAACATGCGCTGCGCTTTCGCTTTCCCTGTTCGCGCGCCGCATGAGCCGGCTCTCGCCCAAATCCGTTTACGCGGACGTGGCGGAGCTTTCGCTTTACAACGGCATGCTCGCGGGCATCTCCCTGGACGGCACCGGCTTTTTCTACGAAAACCCGCTGGAGGCCCATCCGGACATCATTCATTTCAACGCGTATTACGAAAAGGCCAAGGATCACATGCCCATCGTGCGGCGCGTGAAGGTGTTTGACTGCTCCTGCTGCCCGCCGAACGTTCTGCGCGTCATCGGCTCTGTGGGCGACTTCGCGTTTACCCAGAGTGAGGGCGTCCTGTACGTCCATCACTACATGGACTGCGCGGCGGATACCCGGTTCGGGAAGGTTTCCATGAAGACCGCGTATCCCTGGGACGGACACATCGAAATCACGCCCCCGCCGGGCAAGTACGCGGTGGCCGTGCGGATTCCCGGCTGGGCGAAAAATTGGATGCTCACCGTCAACGGAGAACCCGCGGAGGCCGCGCGGGAAGACGGCTACGCGCTTGTCGACAAGGCGTGGGTCCCGGGCGACGTTCTCGTTCTCGATTTGCCGCTTGCCGTGCGCCTTGTGGCGGCGCATCCGGCCCTCCACGAGGACTGCGGCCGCGTGACGGTCATGCGCGGGCCCGTGGTTTACTGCCTCGAGGAGCAGGACAACGGGAAAAACCTCAAGGACATCAAGCTCGCGCGGGGCGGCGCGCCCGTCGTTTCGGAGGCGGCGGCCCTCGGCGTTCCGGTGATCGACCTGCCCGCCACCCGGCGGAGCTGGCCCGATCCCGCGCCTCTCTACATGGATTTTTCTGATACAAGGCGCGTTCCGGTGACGGCGCGCTTCATCCCGTACTTCGCGTGGGCGAACCGCGACGAGGGCGAGATGCTTATCTGGACGGATGTGGAATAAGGAGGAACGCAAATGGATCTTTTGAATCTTGCGGTCATCAGGAAGGCGAAAACCCGGTCGATCTCGCCCGAGAATCCCACGGGGGAACCGGGCAAGGGCGGCATGTGCCCGCTGGAGCAGGGCTCCGCGAAAAGGGCCGCGCGGGATTTGGGGCTGGGCTGGAAGGTAAACCCCTACAAGGTTCTGGGGCCGGGCGAGGTGTTCGCCATCGCGGAAATCGAGGGTCCGGGCGTCATCAACCACATCTGGCTCACGCCCACCGGCCGCTGGCGCAATACCATCGTGCGCTTTTATTGGGACGGCAGCGAGAATCCGTCGGTAGAGTGCCCCGTCGGCGACTTCTTCTGCATGGGCTGGAACGAATACGCCCAGTTGAGCGCCCTGCCCGTGTGCGTCAATCCCGGCAGCGCTTTCAACTGCTACTGGCAGATGCCCTTCAAAAAGAGCTGCCGGATCACCCTCGAAAACCGCGCAGAGGACCCGGTGACCATGTACTACCAGATCGACTATTCCCTCGAGGAGGTGCCGGAAAACGCCGCGTACTTCCACGCCCAGTTCCGGCGCGCGAACCCGCTTTCCTACAAGGACGTCTATACGATTCTGGACGGCGTGGAGGGCGAGGGCCACTTCGTGGGCACCTATATGGCCTGGGGCGTCAACAACAAGGGCTGGTGGGGCGAGGGCGAGATCAAGTTCTACATGGACGGCGACAAAGAATTCCCCACCATCTGCGGCACCGGCACCGAGGACTACTTCTGCGGCTCCTACGACTTTACCGACCCGGTCAGCCGCGACCACTACGTGACGTTCTCGACGCCCTACTCCGGGCTCGCGCAGGTCATCATTCCCACGGGTCACTACGCCAACCAGACGCGCTTCGGGCTCTACCGCTTTCACATCGCGGACCCGGTGCGCTTCGAGAAGCGGCTCAAGGTGACCATCCAGGCGCTGGGCTGGCGGGAGGGCGGGCGGTACCTGCCGCTCCAGGACGACATCGCCTCCGTCGCCTTCTGGTATCAGACGCTGCCGGGGAAGAAATTCCCACCGCTGCCCGACAAGGACTACTGCGAAGTCATTTAGCAAAAACTGCATGCCGCCGCGCCGAGGGTGACGCCCGCGCGGCGGATTTTCATGCAAGTCCATCAACAATTTAAATACCGGAGCCCGCGCCGGAAACCCGCCGTTTTCGTGGGTATGGGCATTCGCGGTTGTTGAAATCACACGCTTAATATGATATAATCGTTGGCGTGGCTTGAATTCCGAATGGAGTGGTAGAACAAATGAAGGCATATACGTTCAGGCGCGGTGTGCATCCGCACGAAGGAAAGGGCGGAAAAAGCGTCACCGGGCCTTTGCCTGTGGTCGACGCGGCGCCGCCCGCAACCGTGGCCATCGCGCTCTCCCAGCATGTGGGCGCGCCGTGCAAATCCGTGGTGAAGCCGGGCGAACATGTGAAGATGGGCCAGAAGGTGGGCGAGGCCCCGGGTTTCGTGGGCGCGCCCGTGCACGCGTCCGTTTCGGGCGTCGTCAAGGGCATCCAGCAGAGGACGGGCGCGGCGGGCACGCGCGTGGACTGTGTCATCATCGAAAACGACGGGCAGGACACGCCGGACGATTCGCTCCAGAGGTTCGAGGACCCCTTCCTCGCGCCCAAGGACGAACTGCGCAAGGCCGTCTGCGCGGCGGGCATGGTGGGTCTGGGCGGCGCGGCGTTTCCCGTGCACGTCAAGCTCTCGCCGCCGCCGGACAAAAAAATAGATTTTCTCATCCTCAACGGCGCCGAGTGCGAGCCCTATCTCACCAGCGACCACAGGATGATGCTCGACCATCCCGAGAAGGTCGTGGACGGCATGCTCATTGCCGCGCACATCGTCTCCGCCAAGTCGCTCAAGATCGGCATCGAAATGAACAAGCCGGATGCCATCGAGTCGGTCGCGCGGATCGCGTCGGGGAAGGGCGTCGAGGTTTGCCCCCTTCAGGTCAAGTACCCCCAGGGCGGTGAAAAGCAGCTCATTCAGGCGCTCACCGGGCGTCAGGTTCCCTCGGGCAAGCTCCCCATGGACGCGGGTTGCGTGGTCATGAACGTCTCGACGGCGGCGGCGCTTTCCGACGCCATCCGCCAGGGCAAGCCCATCATCGAGCGCGTCATCACCGTCGCGGGCGAGGTGGGGAAGCCCCAAAACCTGCGCGTGCGGGTGGGCACCGCCATCGAAAGCGTGCTGGAACAGTGCGGCGGGATCAATGAAGGCGCCAACAAGGTGATTCTGGGCGGCCCCATGATGGGCATGAGCGCCTCGAGCCTCTTGACCCCTACCATGAAGGCGACGGGCGGCATCCTGGTTCTCAAGGACAAGGCGGGCTACTCCGACGAGCCCGGGAACTGCATCCGCTGCGGAAGCTGCGTGCGCGCGTGCCCCATCGGACTTTTGCCCCTCAATTACTACGCGCTTGCGCGCAAGGGGATGTTTGAGGCGGCCCGGGACGAATACCGCGTGCTCGACTGCATCGAGTGCGGCTCGTGCGCGTTCTCCTGCCCGGCCAAGCTCCCCCTCGTCCAGATGATCCGTGTGACCAAGCGCGCACTCCCGAGAAAGTGATTCGGATGTCAAAATCCCATTTCCGGGATTGGCATTGGAATTTGCACAGGGGTGGGAAACGGGCTTTTGCCACCCTCAGAAAGTGAGATGACAGACACGATGGAGAATGTGAAAATGCTGCGGGTCACGTCCTCGCCCCACGTCCGGGGCGCGCGCACCACGCGGTCGATCATGGGGAACGTCGCGTGCGCGCTCGTCCCGGCGGGCGCCATGGGCGTCTACTACTTCGGGTATCGCGCGGCGGTCATCATCCTGATCTCCTGCGCCGCGGCGGTGGCCTGCGAGTCCCTTTATAATTACATTACCCGCAAGCGTCAGACCGTCGGGGATCTGAGCGCGGTGGTGACGGGCCTTCTGCTCGCGTACAACCTGCCCGCTTCCGTCCCCTACTGGATGCCGGCGGTGGGCGCCGCCCTCGCGATCCTGCTGGTCAAGATGATCTTCGGCGGGCTCGGCCACAACTTTATGAACCCCGCCCTGGCCGGGCGCGCGATCCTCATGACCTCGTGGCTTTCCTACATGTCCGGTTCCGCGTACAACGTGGCCGTGCGCGGCGTGGACGCGGTTGCGGCGGCGACGCCCCTCGCCCAGCAGTACGACCTCTGGCAGCTCTTTCTTGGCCAGGCGCCTGGCTGCATCGGCGAGGCGAGCAAGGTAGCCCTGCTTCTGGGCGGGCTGTACCTCGTCTTCCGCAAGGTGATCACCTGGCACATCCCCGTGACCATGGCGGGCGTGGTGTTCGCGCTTTCGTGGGCCACCTCCGGAAAGCTCTACGGCACCCTCGATTCGGGCGTCTACCAGCTCCTCTCCGGCGGACTTCTCTTGGGCGCGATCTTCATGGCCACCGATTATTCCACCTCTCCCGTGACGTGGCCCGGCAAGCTCATCTTCGCCGCGGGCTGCGGACTGATGGCGTTTATCATCCGGTACTTCTCGTCCATGGCGGAGGGCGTGAGCTACTCGATCCTGTTTATGAACCTGTTTGTGCCGCTGATCGACCGGTTTACGAAGCCGAAGGTGTACGGGGGGGTCAAAAAGAATGCGTGAAACCGTAAAACTCGCCGTGCGGCTGATGGCGTTCGCGCTGGTTTCGGCGCTGCTCCTGGCCGTGGTGAACGCCCTGACGAAGGACACCATCGCCGAGAACGAGCGGATCGCCATCAACAAGGCGCGCGCGGCGGTGCTGGGCGACTACGTCTTCGAGCAGGTGGAAACGGACCTTTCCGCGTATTCCACCATTCAGGACGTGTACGCGGGCTATGACGGCGACACCGTCATGGGCTACGTGTATGAAATCAAATCCAAGGGCTATGCCTCGACGCCGGTCTCCATCTCGCTGGGCATTGACCTGACGGGCAAAATCGTGGGGCTCAACATCACCGCCCACGCGGAAACCAAGGGCATCGGCACCGACCAGCAGATTCCCTTCCTCGCCTCCTTCCTCGGCCTGAGCGCCGAGGGCTCCGCGGCCGAGACGGTTGCGGGCGTGGACGGCATGACGGGCGCGACTTATTCCACAAACGCGGTGAAGAACGGCGTCCAGGAGGCGCTTTCGCACTTCGCGGCGAATTTCAGCGGCGGGGAGGCGGACGCACAGTGAACCTGAAAGAGTTAAAGGGCATCGTTCTCAACGGCATCGTCGACGAGAACCCGACGTTCCGGCTGGTTCTGGGCATGTGCCCCACGCTGGCCATCACCTATCAGGCGTCGAACGGCATCGGCATGGGCCTTGCGACCACCTTCGTTCTGGTGTGCTCGAACCTGGTGATCTCGCTTTTGCGCAAGGCAATTCCGGAAAAGGTGCGCATCCCGGCGTTCATCATCATCATCGCGACGTTCGTTTCCATCGTCGAGATGGTCATGCACGCCTACTTCCCGGCGCTTTACAAGACGCTGGGCGTGTTCATCTCGCTGATCGTGGTCAACTGCATCATCTTTGCCCGGGCGGAGGCCTACGCGTTTGTCAATCCCCCGCTGAAAAGCGCGGCGGACGGCCTTGGCATGGGCCTGGGCTTCACGCTGGCCATCACGCTGCTCTCCTGCATCCGCGAGCTCATCGGAAACGGCACCGTCTTCGGCGCGGCCGTGATGCCCGCGGGCTATGAGCCCATGGCGTTTGCCACGTCCCCGGCGGGCGGGTTCGTGCTCCTCGGCCTCACCCTCGCGGTGGTCAACGCGCTCATCCGGCGAAAGGAGGCCGCACAATGAATCTTCTTCTGATTTTCGTGGGGTCCCTGCTGGTCAACAACTTCGTCATGAACCGCTTCTACGGCATCTGCCCCTTCCTGGGCGTTTCAAAAAAGGTTGAAACGGCCATGGGCATGGGCATGGCGGTCATCTTCGTCATCACCGTGGCGTCCGTGGTCACCTACTTCGTGCGCAAGCTCCTGGTGGCGTTCGGGCTCGAATACCTCCAGACCATCGCGTTCATTCTGGTCATCGCGGTGCTGGTGCAGGTGGTGGAGTCGGTTCTGAAAAAGATCAGCCCTTCGCTCTATCAGGCGCTGGGCGTGTACCTGCCCCTCATTACCACCAACTGCGCCGTGCTTGCCGCCACCATCATGAACGTGGACGAGGGCTACAACCTCGTCGAGTCCGCGGTGAACGGCTTTGCGGCTTCGGCCGGGTTCATGCTGGCCATCGTCCTGTTCGCGGGCATCCGGGAGCGCATGGAGCTTTCCGACATGCCGGACTGGATGAAGGGATTCCCCGGCGCGCTCATTTCTGCGGGCCTCATGGCCATCGCATTTTCCGGCTTCGCCGGACTGATTTAGGAGGAAACAATGGACGTTAAATCCATTCTGCTTGCCGCGGGACTCATCGGCGCCATGGGCCTCGTGTTCGGCGTTCTGCTCGCCGTGGTGAGCCGGATCTTCGCCGTCAAGGAGGATCCGCGCAAGGCGCTTGTGCGCGAGGCGCTTCCGGGCGCCAACTGCGGCGGCTGCGGATACGCGGGCTGCGACGCCTACGCCCAGGCGGTGGCCGAGGGAAAGGCCGACGTCTCCCTGTGCGGGGTGGCGGGCCCCAAGGGCGCGGCGAAAATCGCCGAGATCATGGGCCAGAACGCAGTGCCCAAGGACAGGAAGGTCGCCTTCGTGCGCTGCAACGGCAGCCTCGACAAGTGCAAAATCCGCTTTGAGTACGAGGGCATCAAGACCTGCCGCGCGGCCAACGTCGCGGGCACCGGCGACAAGGCGTGCCAGTACGCCTGCCTGGGCTACGGCGACTGCGTGGCCTCCTGCAAGTTTGACGCCATCAAGGTGCTGGACGGACGGCTCGTCGAAATCGACCCTGACAAGTGCACCGCCTGCGGCGCGTGCATCAATACATGTCCCCGCGCGGTGATCCAGATGGTTCCCGAAAAGCACGCCGTCGTGCGCACCTGCTCGGCCATGGAAAAGGGCAAGGTGGTGCGCGACAACTGCACCGCCGGCTGCATCGGCTGCGGCAAGTGTGCCCGCACCTGCAAATTCGGCGCCATTACCATGGTCAATGACCTGCCCGTCATCGACTATGAAAAGTGCGTGGGCTGCATGCAGTGCGCGGACGGCTGTCCCACCGGCGCGCTGGGGGCCAACGAGGCGCTCCGGAAGCACGCCATCATCCATTACCCCGATTGCACGGGCTGCGGCGAATGCAAAAACGTCTGCCAGTTCTCGGCCATCGCGGGCACGGAGGGTGAAAAGCACTCGGTCATCGAGTGGAACTGCGTGGGCTGCGGCGCGTGCGAACCCGTTTGTCCCCACGGCTGCATCGAGATGCTCCCCGGCGGGGCATACGGCAAGAAAAAGTAGAAAAAATGGCCGCGGACGGGAATCGCATGCGATTTCGCGTCCGCGGTTTCAAAATGACGGGACGCGAAAGGGAAAAAAGATGCGCAACGTTGCCGACAGAAACCGCGCCAGCTGGGACGCGTATTCCGATAAGTACACAGCCCGCGCCCACGCGGCGCCCGAGCTTCAAAAACTCGCCCGCGACCCGGCTTCGGCGTTTCACAAAACCACCTGGGCGATGATTCGCGAAGCGCTTCCCGATTTCCGCGCCAAGCGCGTGCTCGTTCCCTCCAGCGGGGACAACAAGGCGGCGTTTGCCTTTGCCATGCTGGGCGCGGAGGTCACCTCGGCGGACATCTCCCAAAGACAGCTGGAGAACGCCGAAAAAGCCGCCGCAACGCTCGGAATCGGCGGCATGCGCTTTGTCCGGGCGGACACCATGACCCTCGAGGGCATCGAGGACGGCGCGTATGATTTCGTGTACACCTCCAACGGTGTGCACGTGTGGATCGACGATCTGGGGGGAATGTACCGGAACATCGCCCGCGTCATGAAGCCGGGCGGGAAGTACGCCCTGTTTGAAATTCACCCGTTCAACCGCCCCTTCGACGACGATGCGCGAATCGTGAAGCCCTACGAAGCCACCGGCCCCTTCGAAAGGGACGGCGAGGTGACCTTTGCCTGGCGGCTCATGGACATCCTTGGCGCGACGCTGGGCGCGGGTCTGCGCCTTCTGCGGTTCGAGGAGATGGCCGCGGAGAAGTCGTACACGGACCCCGCCTGGGTGCCCTGCGAGAAGCAGGTGCGGGACGGCTACACGGAATACGACCATGCAGAAGTGGACGCGCTCTACGACTGGCGGACAAATCCCATGGCGGCGCTGCCGCAACTCTTTTCCGCGGTTTGGGAGAAGTAAATGAGTCTGATTGAGGTACGACCGGCAACGCTTTCCGACATCCCGGCCATCGTCCGGGTCGAGGCGGGCGAGAACGGTCCGTGGGGAGAACCGGATTCCTGTTTCCGGTGGACGGCGCGACGGCTCGCCCGGGGCTTTTTCATCCGGATCGCGTTCCTGGACGGCGAACCGGCGGGTCACGCGGAATGGATCGAATCAGGCGAGCCGCACGGGCGAACGTTCTATCTGGGCGCGTTGCAGGTGCGAAAAGACCTCCAGCGCGCCGGCGTCGGCCGCGCAATGCTCGCGGACGGCGAGGCGGAGGCGCTTCGGCGCGGCTGTGGGGCGCTGTCGACCATGCCCGATTTGACCACTGGTTCCGACGCGTTCTACGCGAAATGCGGGTTCGTCAAGGCGCGCCGCGCGGCGCTGATTGAGGCGGACGCGCGCGATGTGGGCGTTGCGCTGTCGGAGATTTCCGCGATCCCCGAATCCGACGCACGTGAAACGCGCTTTGTCGCGGGGCTTTACCAATTTTCCGCCCGGCACATGTACGAGGTGGCGTTCCACCCGCCGGAGGGGCACGGTCGGATTGTGCGCTGCGCGGAGGTTCCGGGCGGACGCGTGGCGCTCATGCGGTTTCCGGAGCAGACGTGCGCGGACGCGCTGGCGTGGGGCCGTTTCTCCGCGCCGGAAGCGCTCGCGGCGTGCCTGACGTTCGCGGCGCGCATCGGCGTCCCGCAGGTCGAGTTCCTGTTCGACGCGGCGGAGGCGGGCGCGGTGCGCGCGCTCGGATTGGGCGAATGGAAGGACGCCCCCGACTTTGAGGTGATCAAACGGCTCGGCTTGCCGGGCGAAAGGATATGCGTATGAAAAAGTTCATGGACGAGGATTTTCTTTTGACCACACCGGCGGCGAAGAAGCTGTATCACGATTTCGCCGAGGGGATGCCCATCATCGACTACCACTGCCATCTTTCGCCCCGGGAGATCGCGGAGAACATCGGCTTCCGCAACATCGGGCAGCTGATGCTGGGCGGCGACCACTACAAGTGGCGCGCCATGGCGGCCTACGGAATCCCCGACGAGTTGATCCGCGGGGACGTGGACGACTACGCGCGCTTCAAGGCGTACGCCAAGGCCATGCCCTACATGATCGGCAACCCGCTCTACCACTGGACGCACCTGGAACTCAAGCGCGTGTTCGGCATCGATACGGTGCTCAGCGAAAGGACGGCGGACGAGATTTGGGAAAAGGCCAACGCGATGCTTGCGACGGAGGATTTCCGCGCCAAGCGGCTCATCGAAAAATTTGACGTGCGGCTCATCTGCACCACCGACGACCCCGTCGACAGCCTCGAGTGGCATGAAAAGATCGCCCAAGACAAGGAGTTCCACGTGAAGGTGCTGCCCGCGTTCCGCCCGGACAAGGCTGTGAACGTGGACAAGGCGGGCTTTGCGGACTATATGAGCAAGCTTTCGGCCGCATCGGGCGTGGGGATCCGCAAGACCTCGGATGTGATCGCCGCCCTCGAGAAGCGCGTCGACTTCTTCCACGCCCGGGGGGCGCGCATTTCCGATCACGGCCTCGACAGGATTGCCTATGCGGACGTATCCCCGGAGAAGGCCGACCGCGCGCTGGAAACGGCGCTGGCGGGCGGCGTACCCTGCGCGGCGTGCGCGGAGCACTACAAGGCGGCGCTTTTGATCGCCCTGGGCGGCATGTACGCGCGGCGCGGCTGGACGCAGCAGTACCACCTGAACGCCCTGCGCAACAACAACACCGCCATGTTCGAAAAGCACGGCCCGGACACGGGCTTCGATTCCATCAACGACGAATTGGCGGCCGCGAAGCTCTCGAAGCTCATGGACGCCCAGGCCCGCGTCGGGATGCTGCCCAAGACCATCCTGTACAGCCTCAATCCCGCCGCCAACGCGGTGCTCGCGGCCATGGCGGGCAACTTCCAGTCGGCGGAAGCGCCCGGTAAGGTGCAGTTCGGCAGCGCCTGGTGGTTCCTCGACCAGCGCCGGGGCATGACCGAGCAGCTCGAGACCCTCGCGTCCATGGGGCTTCTCTCCACCTTCGTGGGCATGCTCACCGACTCGCGCTCCCTCGTGAGCTATCCGCGCCACGAGTACTTCCGGCGCATCCTGTGCGAGGTGGTCGGGGGCTGGGTCGAAAACGGCGAGTATCCCGAGGACTATGAAACCCTCGGCGAGATCGTGCGCGGCATCTGCTTCGACAACGCCAAGAACTACTTCGGGGTGGCGCTATGAGAGCGAATGTCGTCAACTACGCATCCATCGCCGCCAAGGATCTGGGCGGCGGTGTTTCCCGCAAGGTTCTGAGCCATACGCCCGATATGATGGTCGTCGAGGTTGCCTTTGAACAGGGCGGCGTCGGCGCGGTGCACAGCCATCCCCACGTTCAAAGCAGTTACGTGATCTCCGGCGCCTTCGAATTTACCATCGACGGCGAAAAGGCCGTCGTCCGTAAGGGCGATACCATCACCTTCGAATCAAACGCCGAACACGGCACCCTCTGCCTCGAAAAAGGCGCGCTCCTCGACGTCTTCGCGCCATGGCGGGAGGACTTCCTGGGGTGACGCCGGGGCAACGAGATAACCCGGGGGCGCTGCCCCCGGGTCCCCGCCAAAGGGACTGAGTCCCTTTGGAATCCCCCA
>JAEYRW010000191.1 GCA_023435435.1 Bacillota bacterium
GAATATCTGCGTGCGCCCCCGGCGTATCTGCGTGCGCTCCCGGCGCGTCTGCGTGCGCCCCCGGCATATCTGCGTGCGCCCCCGGCGCGTCTGCGTGCGCCCCCGGCATATCTGCGTGCGCCCCTCGTATCCTTTCCGCCAACTGCATGATATCCGTTACGTGGATATGCTTGGCCCCGGGCGTTGCGTCAGCGCGAACGTCGCGGTACGTACATTTGAGGCCGGAGCGGTACCAGACGGGAACCATGCCGACGGAGGCCGCGCCGGAAACGTCCGCGTGGGCGTTGTCTCCCACGTACCAGACATCTTCGGGGTCCGCACCGGTCTTGACGAGTGCCAGGCGGAAGATGGCGGGCGCGGGCTTGCGGACGACGTAATCGCTGGTTGCGATGACGAACCGGAAGTCGTTGCGCGGAAGGAGCGAATCGAGCCTGCGCCGAAGGGACGGGCCGGAAAAGCTGATGTTGCTGACGACGCCGGTGGGTATGTTTTCGGCCCTGAGAAAATCGAGAAATTCGGGCATGCCCGGCGTCGGGGTACCGGGGTGCGCGGCATCCCAGAAAGCGTCGTCCAGCGCCTCGTAGGAAACGCCGAAGCGGACGCCGAGGGTTTCGAAGATCAGCCGCTGGACATTGGGGCGGTAGACCTCAATGCCGTGCTCGCGGGCGCAGTGCAGGATTTCCTTGTAGAAGTCTGCGGAAATCTCCAGTGCGTCGGCCGTCGTCGCGCCGCGGGGGTTTTCCTCCGCCATCTTGAAAACCGCCTCATAACCCGCCTCGAGGGCGCGCTCCTCTTCGTGCACCAGCGTTTCCCCGTAATCAAACAAAACCCACTTCGGCCTTCGCATCTCGTCTCTCCCTTTTAAGGCTTTGAACCGAACTCGATATTGAACAGCCGCGTGTCGGGAATGAATCCCGCGCTGGTCAGCGTGCGGATGCTGTTGTCATTGTAATACCAGCAGCCCGCCGTGGGCTTCGCGCCGGAGGCGATGACGGCGTAGGCGAGATTGATGAGGATGCTCCTGCCAACCCCCTTCCGCCGGTGCGCCGGGAGCACATAATTCCCGATGTCCGCGCAACCCGCGTCCAGGGCGCGCGGGTACACCGAGCCGAAGCCAAGCGTTTCACCGCCCGACCGCACCCTGTAAAACGCGGCTCCGGCGGGAATCCCCCCCGCCCACTGGTCCTGCGTCAGCGCGTGCATTTCGGGATACTCCGCCTCCGAAACGCGCAAGAAGCATTCCTTTCCAAACTCCGGGGGACGCTTCGGCACGCCGAAGGTCAGATTGTACGCCTGCATTTCAAAGGAGCCGCCGGCCAAATGCATCCGCTCGAAGGCGAGGCACAGAAACAGTTCGTCGTTGGAGGCAACCATGGCGCGGGCGATTCCGAGATCCCGGCAGACGTCCGCAAAGAGCGCCTGGGCGGCGGCGCGGCTTTTCCGCGGCAGCCAGAACGCGCGCAGCATCTTCGCGCCGTCCCATTCCCCCACCGCGCAGAACCCGCCGCCCGCAAGCCGGTACGGTGCGGCGGCATAAGTGCCGTCGTCCCAGAACCCGTCGTTTTTATGCCCGGTCTCCTCCAGAAAGACAGTGACCTCGTAGGAGAGCTCGTCCCACTTCGCGGGAGCAAAAGTCATTGGAATCCCTCGTTTCGTCAGAATAGGGGCGCGAACAGCCGGAGAAGAGGCATCGCGAGACGAAGCTGAATCGGCCGCCTGCGCGTGTCCTCGAGCGTGACCTCCCGGGAAAGCGCCATGGCGTTTGCGATGTCCGCCTTGATCTCCGGGATCACGGGCGTGTCGCACATCCAGACCCCGCACTCGTAATGGTGGCAGAGACTGCGGTAATCGAGGTTGATGGTGCCCACGATGGCGCAGCGGTCGTCGGAGACGAACACCTTGGCGTGCATGAAGCCGGGCGTATACTCATAGATGCGCACGCCGCCGCGCAAAAGCACGTCGTAATAGGAACGCGTGAGGGCGAAGGCCAGCTTCTTGTCCGGCACGCCGGGCGTGATGATCCGCACGTCCACGCCGCTCTTGGCCGCGACGGTGAGCGCGGTGGTCATCTCCGAATCGATGATGAGGTAGGGCGTCGTGATGTAGACGTAATTCTTTGCCCGGGCGAGCATGTTGATGTACGCCGTCTCGCCCACGAGCTCCGTGTCGTAGGGGGTATCGTTGAAGGGCTGCACGTAGCCGGACGCTCGCACCTCCATCGAGGGAAGATATTGCGAAAACCGGTCGTTTTCACGCTTCTCGAAATCCCAGAGAGTGAGAAACATCGCCGTCAGGCTCCAAACCGCCTCGCCGCGCAGCATGACGTTCGCGTCCTTCCAGTGGCCGAAGCGCACGTAGGCGTTGATGTACTCGTCCGCGAGATTGCAGCCCCCCGTAAAGCCCACATCGCCGTCCACCACGCAGATTTTTCTGTGATCGCGGTTGTTGAAGCGCGAGGAGAGGATGCTCTTGATGGGGTTGAACATCAGTGCGCGGATGCCCTTTTTCTCCAGCACCCGCACGAAGTCCGCGGGCACGTGGCCGAAGGAGCCCACCTGATCGTAGATCACGCGCACGTCGACGCCCTCACGCGCCTTGCGCGCGAGCACATCCTCGACGGTATTCCACATGACGCCGGGGTGAATGATGAAATATTCGATGAAGATGAATTCCTTCGCCCTTTCGAGGGCCGGAATCATGGCCTCGAACATGCGCTCACCCAACGGAAAGTAGGTCACTTCCGTATTGTTGAAGACGGGCGCGCCCGCGTTGTTGCGGATATACTGCGCCTGCATCGCCAGATCCTCGGAATCCTTCATGAGCTCGCACATTCTGTCGCGGTCGCGGAACATGGCGCGATTGTAGCGCTCCTGAATCTCCGCCGCGCGCCTGATCTCGGCGCGGGTAAAGCGCACGCGGCCGAACATGAGATAGGAAAACCCACCCATGATCGGAAAGGCGAGGCTCAGGATGATCCAAGGAATTTTGTAGGAGGGGTTCGAATCCTCCCGCACGATATAGAGCACGACCACCAGCGAAAGCAGCTCGAGAATCGCATAAAAATGCGCGAAATAGCGCTTGAACAGCAGAAACGAGGCGACCATAAACGCCGCCTGCAAGAGGAGAAACAGGCTCAGCAAAATATAGTGCACCGCGCCCGAAATATGCTGTTTTCCGCGATCCGCGATTCTGTTGCCGTTTTCCATGGCTTTACCCGCCGCGCACAAGGGCGCTTACCAGTTTTTGCACACGTCAATCCAGCCCCGCGCGCACGCGCACTTCTCCAACTCGCCGACGGAGAGGGGCACCGCGCTGTTGGCGCTTCCGCACGCCGGGTAAATCCGCTCGAACCGCTTGAGCGACTCGTCCAGATAGACTTCCACCCCGTCGTTGACGCCGAAGGGACACACGCCGCCCACCGCGTGGCCGATCTTCAGAACGACCTCCTCCGGAGAGAGCATCCGCGCCTTCGTGTGAAACTGTGCCTTGTATTTCTGGTTGTCGACTTTGGCGTCGCCCGCCGCAACGATGAGAGTAGGCGTCCCGCCCACGTCAAAGGAGAGCGTTTTCGCGATCATGGCGGGCGCGCAGCCCACCGCATGGGCAGCCAGCTCCACCGTCGCGGAGGAGACGTCGAACTCCATCACCCTGTCCACAAGTCCGAATTTTTCGAGATGTTTTTTTGCCGCTTCAACGGACATTTCCGTTTCCTCCGTATGCGCGTTTCCGCCGCGTCACACATGCGCCGCGGCGCTGACTTATTCTACCACATTCCCGGCGCGCTGTCAAAAAAGCGTTCCGTTTTCATTCCCCGCACATGGCAGCCCGCAGCTTTTCAAGCGCCCTCTTTTCGATGCGCGAAACATAGCTTCTTGAGATGCCCAGAAGCCGCGCGACCTCGTGCTGGGGAAGCGGCTCGCCGTCGAGCAGCCCGTAGCGCAGAACGATGACCTGACGCTCCCGCTCTTCCAGCGCGCCCTCCAGCATCTCCACCGCCCGGGTCGATTCGATGGCGATTTCCACCTGGGCGGGCACGATGTCCGCGTCGGTGCCAATGAGATCGATGAGCCGGATCTCATTGCCGTCGCTGTCCGCGCCGATGGGGTCGTTGAGGGAAACGGTGCCCCGCGTCTTGCGGCCCGCGCGCAGGTGCATGAGAATTTCGTTCTCGATGCAGCGCGAGGCGTAGGCCGTGAGCCTGCCGGCCTCCGGGCGGAACGTATTGACCGCCTTGATGAGCCCGATGGCGCCGATGGACACCAGATCGTCCGCGTCCACACCGCTCGAGGAATACTTTTTCGCGATGTGCGCCACCAGGCGGAGATTGTGGACGATGAGCTTGTCGCGCGCCGCACAGTCCCCCTGTCCCTGACGGCGGACGAGCTCCGCCTCCTCCTGGGCATTGAGGGGCTTGGGGAACGAGGACTTGCCCGAAAGATGCATGGCGATGAGCCACGCATCCTCCGCCAGAGAAAGAAGCCAACCTAAAAAGAGCATAGGGCGAACCCCCTTTGAGGAAGTCTGCCCTATACCCTATTCGACAAAAGTTGTCCGTTATTCTTTGGACTCTATTGGCCGTCCGGATGCAGCGCGTCGTAGGCCTGCCAGCTGGGCTGGTAGAGGGCGACGTTGGCCCGCTGTTCCTCGGCGGTCTTGGCAAAGGCCAGTTCGCCCGAATCGGGCTCCTTGGCGCAGAAGTACATGTAGCCCTCGTTGACATAGTCCATGTCGGGATACAGCGCCGCGAGCATCGCAGCCTGGGAGGGATTGCAGATCGGACCCACCGGGAGCGCGTCGACGGCGTAAGTGTTGTACGGGCTCGAGACGGACAAATCGTCGTTTGTGAGAACGAACTTGTTCTGGCCCAGCACGTAGTTGACCGTCGCATCGCTTTCGAGCTTCCAGCCGGCGCTCAGGCGGTTGTTGAACACCGCCGAGACCTTTGCGTAGTCGTCGGTCTTTCCGGCTTCCTTCTCGATCATGGAGGCGAGCACGATGACCTGATCCATCGTCAGCGTCGACTGGTACTTCTCCACCTCGGAATAGACGCCCTCGCTGTCGACCACATACTCGGTGTGGTCGGCGTAGAATACGTTGTCGATGACGGTGTTGCCCTGGGAAAGCAGCGTCTTCAGAATGCTCTCCGCGTCGGCCGACTTGAACACACGGTAGGTGTCCGGCGCGAGGTAGCCCTCAAGCGCGTACTTGCGGCCCTCGAGCGCCCCGGCCTTGTATGCCGCCGACAGGGAATACGAGTAGGTGATGAACTTCTCAGGCTCGTTGCAGAGCTGCAGGAATTCGTCGCGCGACGTGATCGCGCCCTGATCAACGAGGTAATCGGCCACATCCTCAACCGTCCAGCCGGGAACGATGGTGATGGTGCGTTCGTTGGTCTGGCTGCCCGAGGACAGCTCGTCGATGATCTCGAACACGTCCATGCCCTTGGAAAGATCGTAGCTGCCGTAGCTGATGGCATTCTGGAGCCCCTTGAACTGCACGATGTACTTGAATACGCTGCCGTTCCTGAGAAGCTCGGCCTTCTCGAGGGCGTCGCCGATGGAGGTGATGGTCTGGCCGTTTGTGACCTCGAACTTCACCGTCTCGACGCTGCCCGGGTCGACGGGCTCAAAGAAGCCCTCGTCCACCCGGTTCCACAGCACGGTCACGAGTCCGACCACGATCAGAAGGCTGCACAAAAAGATCAGCACGGGCCGGAGCACCTTCCAGAGCCACTCGTACCAGAAAAAACCGTATTCGCGCTCCTCGTGAAGCGTTTTGTAGTTGTACCGTTCCGGCCTGTACGCGCTCGGGCGTTGTCTTTTCTTCGGCATGGCTCCCTCCGGGCCTCAGCGGGCGAACATGTCGGGGCTGATTCCCGCGACGTCCGCGAGAATCCGAAACACATCAGCCAGCAGTTTCTGATAGTTGAATTCGGCGAGCAGGTAGGCGCCCGCGTCCTGGTTGAGCTGAAGGAGCGTCGCAATCCGGTTGAGGCGCGTCATGTCGTCGTCGGGAAGCGCTTCCCCGGACGCCATTTTCGCCTGCAGCCGGAATTGGAGCTTCTTGTACTCATCCAAAAGCGCGGCGTTGGTCTTATCCCCGTAGGCGAGATCCTTCAGCCGCATGAATTCCTTGTAGGCGTCCGACTCGCGCAGACTCCGGGCGAGCTCGTGCGCCTGATCGTATACGTTCATTCTAAATCTCCACGATGATCGGCAGGATCATGGGCTTGCGCTTGAGCCTTTCATAGACGTACTTCTGCACCGCGTCGCGCACGTCGCCCTTAATGTGGCTCCAGTCGGAATTTTCGATCTGCCCGTACTGGCTGATGGCCTTCTTGGCCGCTTCCCGCGCGCCGTCCAGCAGGTTATCCGATTCGCGCATGTACACAAATCCACGGCTGATGATGTCGGGGCCGGTGACGACCTCGCCCAATTCATGGTCGACGCCCATGACGACGATGAGCATTCCGTCCTCCGAGAGCAGCTTCCTGTCCCGCAGAACCACCGCGCCCACATCGCCGATGCCCAGCCCGTCCACCAGCACGGAGCCCGCCGGAACCACGCCCGCGGGAACCATTTCCCGCCCGTCCAGCTCGATTACGTCTCCGATTTCGGGAATGAGGACGTTCTCCTCGGGCATACCCATGGACACGGCAAGCTGCGCGTGGTAATGGAGGTGGCGGTATTCGCCGTGCACGGGGATAAAGAATCTGGGCTTTGTGAGGGCGTGAATGAGCTTCAGCTCCTCGCGCCTGGCGTGTCCGGAGACGTGTACCTCGGCGAGGGACTCGTAAATGACGTTGGCGCCGGTGCGTACCAACTGATTTATGACGCGCGAGACCGACTTTTCGTTCCCGGGAATGGGCGTGGCGGAGATGATGACCATGTCGCTGGGGCGAATGACGAGCTTTTTGTGCTCGGAAAACGCCATGCGCGAAAGGCCGGACATGGGCTCGCCCTGGGAACCGGTGGTGACGATCGTGATCTTTGAGTCCTCGTAGCGGTCAATGTCGTCCGGGGAGACGAGGTTTCCCTCCGGAATCTTTAAATCGCCCAGCTGCATCGCAACCTTGCCGACGTTGATCATGCTGCGGCCGATTAAGCAAACCTTGCGCCCGTACTTGGTCGCCGCGTCCACCACGAGCTGTATTCTATGTATATTGCTCGCGAACATGGCGACGATGATGCGGCCCGTGGCCTTGGAAAAAAGGTTCATGAAGGTTTCGCCCACGTTGCGCTCCGACATGGTATAGCCGGGCCGCTCCACGTTGGTGGAGTCCGCCATGAGCAGAAGCACGCCTTCTTTGCCCAGTTCGGCAAAGCGGCCCAAATCGATGGGCGCGCCGTCGATGGGCGTGTAGTCCACCTTGAAATCGCCCGTATGCACGACGGTGCCCACGGGGGTGTGGATTGCCAGAGCGCAGGAACCCGCGATGGAATGGTTGACTTTTATGAACTCCACCTGAAACACGCCGAGCTTCACCGTGTCGCCCGGCTGAATGACATTGAGCTCCGCCTTGTCGGCGAGCCTGTGTTCCTTGAGCTTGTTCTCGATGAGCGCCAGCGCGATGCGCGAGCCGTAAACGGGCTTGTTGATCTCCTTGAGAACGTACGGCGTGGCCCCGATGTGATCCTCGTGGCCATGGGTAATGACAAAGCCGCGGATCTTGTCGCGGTTTTTCTCCAGATAAGTTGTGTCGGGGATGACGAGATCGACGCCCGGCATGTCCTCGCGCGGAAAAATGGACCCCAGATCCACGCAGATGATGTCGTTTGCGTACTCGAACGCGGTAATGTTCTTGCCGATTTCCCCCAGCCCGCCCAAGGGTATGATTCTGAGCCTGGGCTTGCTTTTTTTATGGTTATGGTTGTTGCCTGACATTCAGTCCTCCTTCGCTGCTCTTTCCCCAACGCGCATCCCTTTCAACGGAGTCTCCGCGTTCGCGTGAGACCGAAAGGCGTCGCGCATCCCGAGCATCTTTTGATAAAAGCCGCCGGACGGGCCGCGCCCGTTCGGTCGTGTTGTCGATAGTATACCACACGCGGGTTACGTTTTACACCGCGCCGGTTTGATTTTTGAACAATATTTGCCGAATTTCAGCTGCGCGGCGCGCGAAAACGCGGGCGCGACGCGCCCGCGTTCCGTACCGCCTCTAAATGTTTTTGTCCACGAACGCTTTGAGGGTCTGCTGGGGCACGGCGCCGATGAGCCGGTCCTTTTCCACCCCGTCCTTGAAGATGACGATGGTGGGAATGGACGAGACACCCATCGAAATCGCGGCGTCGGTCTCGTCGTCGATGTTGAGCTTGCCAACCGTGAGCTTTCCGTCGTATTCTTCGGCGATCCTGTCCACAACCGGACTCATCATGCGGCAGGGGCCGCACCAGCTCGCCCAGAAATCCACAAGTGTGGTGCCCTGCTTCGCGAGGCTCTCCTTCGTCAAATCCGCTGATTTAAGTGTCTTGATCTCCGCCATATTCTCCTCCGCTTTCCCGGCACGCGCGCGCTCTGGGCGCATACTTGCCGCTTGCTTTGATTCGCCTGTCATAAATTTTTATGGCCAGCAGCGCCAACGCCAGCGCGCCGACAGCCGCCGCCGCCTGAATATAATCCACGTCCGTAAATGCGCGCGCAACAAACAGACCGGTCAGGAACGCCGCGATGGGGATGCCGTATGCGATGAAGGATGCCCGCGAAAAGCGCGCGTCGTCGAGTGCAAGCTCGACCACCTGTCCCTCCTCATAGCTGCCCTTTGGAAGCTCCACGTACACCGATTCCTGCCTGCCGTACGCGCACGCATGGCAGCTCCCGCACGCCTCAGCGCGCCGAACCTCCGCCATGAGCTTCCCCTCGTGTCTGACCACCATTGCCGTCTGTTTCATATGACTCACGCTCCGAGTGTATTATAAACGGGCATCCCGTCTTCTAAACCCCCGGGCGCGTCGCGGACGCGAGATCCATCATCTGAACCGGCCGCCCGGTTTCGCCGCTTCTGAGCATGCCGGTCATGACGTCCAGCGCGTGGCCGGTCATTTTCCAGCTCGTGACAAAGTCGCCTCCCCCGCACCCGAACGCCTCCGCCATTTTGGAAAGGCCAAGCGCGCGGCTGTTTTCCTTGTAGGGGAACATGAGGGGCATTTCCCGCGTGGTTCCGTCTTCCGGAAGATACAGCTTTACCGGCCCGCCGAACGTATTCGGGTCGGGAACGGTGAGCGTGCCCTTTTCGCCGTAGATTTCGATGCAGGGCAGCGACGCGCGCAGGGTCTCAAAGGACATGATCATGCTCGCGGTGGCACCGGAGCGGAACCGAAGCGTACCCGCCACGTAGGTTGGGGTTTCCACCTCGATGACGAGGCCCTTTTTCTCCTTGCACGTCGCAACGCGCGTGTCGAAGGACGTCTGCGTCATGGCAAAGAGGCTGTCCACAGGACCGAGCAGCGAAATGAGCGCCGTCGTATAGTACGGCCCCATGTCGAGCATCGGGCCCGCGCCGGGCTTGTAGAAAAACTCCGGGTCGGGATGCCAGGTCTCCACGCCGTGACTCATCATGAACGCCGTCGCGGCAAGCGGCCGGCCGATGAAGCCCGCGTCGATGATCCGCTTGCAGGTCTGAATGCCCGCCCCCAGGAACGTGTCCGGCGCACCGCCAAGCATGAGGTCCTTCTCCCGCGCGAGCCTGATGAGCTCGACGCCTTCCTCAATGGTGCCCGCCAGAGGCTTTTCCGAGTAGACATGCTTGCCCGCCTGAAGCGCGGCCTTGGTAACCGCATAGTGCTGGTATGCGCGGGTGATGTTGAGCACGATGTCGACATCCGGGTCCGCAAAGGCCTCGTGCATGTCCCGGTAGACCCTGGGAATCTCCGGGTACTTTTCCTTCGCGGCGAGCGCCCGCTCCGGAACGAGATCGCAGATCCCCGCGATTTCGAGGTTGTCAAATGTTTCCGCGATGTTTTTCAGGTAGATTCCGCTGATGTCGCCCACGCCGATGAACGCGATCCTGGCCATTCCCATTCCCCTCCAGAATACATGCTAATCCGAAACCGACGTCGGGGGATTGCAGTACCCGCAATCACTGTATCCATGTTCGAGGGCATACTTGAGTGTCACGGCCGTACCGTTTTTCATGCCCTCCTCGCTGCAGGTTGACGAGGTGTGATACAGATACGAGCTTGAATCGCCCGACAGATCGATATAGACAGTGGTGTCGCCCGGCGCGGAGGTGTCCTCGCCGGAATCGTCGTCCGTGGAATCGGAACTCGAACCCGTGACGCAGATCGGGCATGGCTTGAGCCCGTAGGCCAGCGCCTCCCCAAGGGTGCCCGAAACCGCGCCGGAGCCGGCACAGGAGGCATCGTAGTGGTAGAGCTTCGTGCCGGAGACCGCATACACCTTCTTGGCCGCCGCCGCCGCGCAGTCGGGGCAGGCTGTGTAGCCGTAATTGAGCGCGACCTCCAGCGTAACCTTCTTCGCGTCCGTCATGCCGCCGCAGTTGGATTTGGTGTGATAGTACTTGCCGGTTGTGGTCACATACACGTCCACCCCCGACGTCCCGGAGGTATACTTCCCGGAATTCGTGCGCGTCTCGTCCGTGGTGGTGCCCGTCACACAGTTGGGGCACGGCTTGAGTCCGTAGGCAAGCGCCTGATCGAGAGTGCCTTTGGACGCGGAACTTCCGGCACAGCTGGACGAATAGTGGTAATACTTGCCTCCCTTGGTCGCGTAAACCGTCTTGCTGCCGGAGGCCGCGCAGATGGGACAGGCGCTCTTGCCGTAATTAAGCGCCGTCTCAAGGGTGATCTTCGTCGCGGTGCCCGTGATGTTCGAGCAGGACGAATTGGTATGGTAGTACTTGCCCGCCGCGGTGGCGTATACGTCGATGCCGGACGTGCCCGAGGTGTATGTGGATGTGCTGGTCGAGTCGCTGGAGCTCGTGCCATAGCAGATCGGGCACTTCTTGAGCCCGTGCACCAACGCCTGGGCGAGGGTGCCCTTGACCGCGTCCGTCATGCCGGAGCAGGTGGCGATCTTGTGATAATAGGCGTTGCCCTTCTGGGCGTAGACGGTGTCATTGGCGCTGGCGGCGCACACGGGGCAGGGCTCCTTCCCGTCGTCGATGGCCTGCTCGAGGAGCACTTTCGTCGCGCCGTCATCGATCTGGGAACAGCTGGTCTTCGTGTGGTAATACTTGCCGTCCTCCGTGGCGTACACGTAGACGCCGGAATAACCGCTGTTGCCGTCCTCGGTGGTGTCGGTGCCGTCGACGGTGGAGCTGGAGCCGTCCGAGCTGGAGGAACTCCAGCACTTGGGGCAGGCCGTGTAGCCGTAGGCAAGCGCCTGGGCAAGCGTTCCCTCCACGGCGTCCGTCATGCCGGAACAGGTCGCGTAGGAATGGTAGTATTTCCCGCCCTGACTGACGTAGACCTTCGTCTCGGCGGAGGCCGCGCAGATTGGGCAGGCTTCGCGCCCCTCCTTGATCATGGACAGAAGCGTCACCTTTTGCGCCCCCGTCATGCCCGAGCAGGTTGAATTCGTGTGATAGTACTTGCCGCCCGACGTCGCGTAGACGTAGACCGTGCTGTCGGTGGTCTCCTCGTCGCTGGAAGAATAGAAATCGTCCGTCACGCACACGGGGCACTTCTTCTTTCCGAGAACGAGGGCCGCGGCAAGAGTGATGCTCTTGGCGTTTTTCATGCCCTGGCAGTACTGGTCGGTATGGTAATAGGTTCCGCCCTCCGTGGCGTACACCTTCTTGTTGGCGCCCGCCGCGCAGATGGGACAACCCGTCTTGCCGCTTTGCAGCGCGGCGAGCAGCGTCACCTTCTTCGCGCCCGTCATATTCGAACAGTCGCTCTTGGTATGGAAGTATTGTCCCCCCGTCGTCATGTAGACATATATGCCGCTCTTATCGTTTCGGATGCTCGAAAGATACTTCGAGCCCGAGGAACTGCCGGAACTCGAGGTCGAGGAATCGGACACCGTGCCGCCCGCGCAGACGGGGCAAGCGGTCTTCCCCTCCGCCTCCGCCTCGGCCTTTGTGTAGGTAACCGCGTTTTTCATGCCGCTGCAGAACTTGTCGGTATGATAGTATTTTCCGGTGGAGGTGCCGTAATAAACCGTGTCGTCAGCCGCGCCGATGCACAGAGGGCACGCCGTCTGGTTCCGGTTGCGCGCCGCCGCGACGGTCATGATGGTGAGGTTCGTGCCCGCTTCGATGTTCGAGCAGTTGGGATCGCTGTGGTAGTAAAGTCCCGTCTGCGGGCTGTAAACCTGCGTCGTGTCGGTAACCGCGTCGCCGGTGGTGGTGTCGCCGGTGCCCGCCAGGGGCGTCGCGGAGGGTGAGACTTCCGGCTCCGTGGTTTCGTCCGCTTCCAGACCGCCCAATTCGCTCGTCGGCGTGGCGGACGGCTCAACGGTGGCCGCCGTTGTCGGCGCGGCCGTAACCAGGGTCATCTGCGGAGGCGTGGAGGTATCGCTGCCGCCGCCGAAAATCTTTGAGAAGATGATGATCAAAAGAACGATGAACCAGACCGCGGCCGCGGCGGAGAGCCCCGCGCGGATCTTAAAGTCGTAGCGGTTCAACCGCCAGAGCAGGTAAATGCCCAACGGCGGAAGCACGACCAAAAGGGCGAGCACCACCCATGAATTGTTTTCTATGTATTCCATGACGGGGCCGCCCGGCGCACGCTGCTCGTCCTCGCGGTAATAGCCGTCTTCGCCCTCGTAATACCCGTCCTCGTCGCCGTACCGCTCCTCGGGCGCGTAGTCGTCCGCGCGATAATCGCCGTCATCCGCGCGGCCGTCTTCGTCATAATATTGGTCGCCGTCGTAGGGATATTGGGCTGCGCCGTATGCGGCGCGCCCTTCGTCCTGCGAAGCGTCCTTTCCAAAGGCAATCTTCTTGATTTCGCCTTCGCCCCAGCGGTACGCGAAACCGTGCCTTGAAAGATTGAACTTCAGTTTTCCTATTTTATGCGTTGCCATTGATTCCCACCTCATAAGGAGACGCGTTGCTCGCTCTTGATCGCCGTCCGGGCATGCGATACACATATTAAGTTTACATCATAAAATATCCGGCGTCAATCACGCAAGAGCGAAAAAATGTGCCTGAAATGAGAAGAATCGCGCATTTCCGTCGCATTTCCGTCATATTTATTCCCATGTATGCTACTAAACTTTGAACTTTGTTTCAATTGTTTGAAAAAATATTTCATTTCCTCATTGCCTGCGGGCTTGAAATATGCTATAATCCTTTATACATATACAGTTATACAGTTTCCCGGAGGTGCAGTCAATGAAATTGGGCAAAGGCGGAATACATATCGGGCGGTATCGCGTCACGCCGTTGGGCATCGCGGTATTTGGGGCAATCCTCCTGGCGCTCGCCATCATCGCCGTCATCATAGTCATGAACCAGATTTCCACCGACCCCACGATCACCATCGCGGGGACCGGCAATTCGGACGGCGCGCAAACCGAAGGACAGACCGTCATCACCACCTATACTCCCACCCCGTTGCCCACCCTGGCGGCAACCAGCGAGCCGGAAATCACCCCTGAACCGGAACCGACGCCCGCTTCCGCGCGCATCCGCTTTCTGGGCGAAATCTCCGCCGACACAAACGTTCTTTCCGCCGCGCTTCAGGAGGACGGGAGCTACGACTTCTCCTCCATGTTCGGGATGATCGCGGGCGCCGTGGGCGACGCGGACTACACCATCGCGGACGTCGAGGGCTCCATGGGCGGCGTGGGCGAGGGCTACACGGGAAAGGACCCGTTCAACACGCCCGAATCCATGATCGCAAACCTCAAGGACACTGGCGTCGATATGCTCGCCCTTGCCAACGACCATGCGCTCGACGCGTTCTTCGAGGGGCTTTTGGACACCATTTCCAACTGCAAGGCCGCGGAAATGGCCTATGCGGGTGCCGCAGAGACCCAGGATGAGAAGGACATCCCGAACATCGTCAGCATCAACGGCATCAATGTCTGCTTCCTGAATTACACGACCACGCTCAACGCCAAGGAGAAAGCGACCAGCGAGGATGCGGTGAAATACGGTGTGAACCTCGCCTCCAACGCCAACGCCAAGACGGACGTGACGGCGGCGCGCGAGGCGGGCGCGGATGTCGTCGTGGCGATCATGAGCTGGGGCGACGACGGGTCCTCCAAGATCACCGACACGCAGAAAAAGGTCGCCAAGGCGCTCGTGGAAGCGAATGTCGATGTGATCGTCGGCTACGGCCCGCGCATCATCCAGCCGGTTTACTGGTTTGAGACCAAGGACAGCGATGGAAACGTCACCCACAGGACGCTTTGCGCGACCTCACTGGGAACCTTCCTCTCCGATTCCTCCGAGAAGAACCAGGACTTCGGCATCATCTTCGAGTTTACCATCCAGGAGGAAGAAGACGGAACCTTTACCGTCGAAAGCCCCGTGAGCATTCCCACCTATGTGTGGCGCGCGGCGGACGGCGACAAGACCCAGTATCGCGTGCTCGCCTGCGGCGAATGGCTCGAGGAGCAGCCCGAGGGCATGTCCGACGAAAATTACGCGCGGATGCGTGAAGTCTGGAACAACATTGGCACGGCTCTTACCGACGCCACCGCCGTCGAGGCAAACTGACGGGCATGAAAGAACCGGTCTCCACGCGGAGGCCGGTTCTTTTGCGCGCTTCTATTCTTCCTTCAGCATGTGTCCGTTGGGCAGCGGACGGTACCTGCGATTTTTGTTTTTCTCCATTTTTTTAAGGATTTCCGCCTCGAGGTCGATGCCCGCGATTTCGGAAAGGCCCAGAAGATAAATCGCGACGTCGGCAAGCTCCTCGGCAAAGGCCTCCTTCGACTCCAGCGCATGGGCATGATACGCCTCGCCGAGCTCGGTCATGATGAGGCAAAACTCCATCTCAATGTTTTTTACGTTGAAGCCGTGGGCGACCTTGTTTTCGTAGACTCTTTTCTGCAATTCCTTCAGGTCAACCATTTTCGCAGCCTCCGCAGTCCCCGTCGCAGCCGTCGCAGCGTCCGTGGCCGCCGCACGCGCCCTCGAGGTTGATTCCGTCCCCCGCGACGCGCATCAAGCGATGCGGCTGTCCCTCGTCGAAAACGATCTCGCCGTAGGGCGCAAAACCGTATCGCTCGTAGAAGCCCACGCGTCCGAGCTGGGCGGAAAGCGAGACCGAGCCCGCATTCAGTTCCTGCGCGCGGTAGAGAAGCATGCGCATCACAAAATCGCCGATGCCCCTCCCCCGCCACTCCTTTTTCACGCACACGCGCCCGATGGAGAGCCTGTCCTCCTCGACATACAGCCGACCCGTTCCCACAGGCGCGCCTTCGTCAAAAACGAGGGCGTACATGGCCATTTCGTCGCATTGGTCGGGCTCGCTTTCGGGCGAATAGCCCTGCTCGTCGCAAAAAACCGCGCGCCTGAGGGCGATCACATCCGTCAGGTCGTCCTTCGATGTCAAATATACGCCTCGTATCACAAGCATACCGCCTTTCGCGCACAATTATAGCACACGCCGCGAATTCTGTAAAACGTGGACGTGCAAAGATATCTGTTGCTTTTCACGGGACACCGGGGTATAATATGGGCGGTGCCCAAATTCGGGTGTGAAAGGAGCGTGATCACATGGAAGACGAACTGGATCTTGTCGTCTTTGAGGATGGCGAGGGGAACGAGTTGACCATGGAAGTGCTCGATTATTTCTTCTACGAGGGTCAGGAGTACGCGCTTTTGTCCGAGGTTCAGGAGGAAAGCGACGAGTCCGACGATGAGTCCGGACGCGAAGTCATTGTCATGCAGGTCGTCCCTGTGGGTGACGACGAGGAAGAATTCATCCCGGTCGACGACGAGCTGTCCGAAAAACTCCTCGAGATGGTCGAAAGCGGCCTCTACGACGAGGACGAAGAGTTCGACGACGACGATGAGGACGAAGAGGACGAAGACGGCGAGGAATGACCCCCGCGCCCTCAACGCGACAGGATCGGCCGCCACGCAATCACCGTGGCGGCTTTTTTGGTGCTTTTTACGAGCCCAGCAAGATATCACCATGTCCCACACTCTTTATTTTTAACACGCTTCCATGTATAATGGGACATATACTTTCAACTGTGAATCTGTGAAGGCGGGCCGTGTACGGGACCGGCACGCCGACAAACAAATCAGTTCGGTTTCGCAATCCGCGTGCGGATTGCTGGCCGGCGGGCCGTGTACGGGACCGGCACGCCGACAAACAAATCACAAAGGACGTGTTTATTTGCCTGATTCAAATGTCAAGCTGCCGATGATTCCTCTCAGAGGCATCATCGCGTTTCCCACAACGGCGGTGACGTTCGACGTCGGCCGGGACAAATCGGTTAACGCCATCGAGCGCGCCATGGAGGGTGACCGGCGGGTCTTTTCCGTCGCCCAGCGCGACGCGGCCAACGATCAGCCCCACATGGGAGACGTGTATCAGGTCGGCACGATCATCCTTCTCAAACAGCTCATGCGCCTGCCCGACGGCACGGTGCGCGTGTTCGCGGACGGCGTGTGCCGCGCGCTATTGACGGACATCATCGAGGGCGGCGAGATACAGATCGCGGAAATCTACCCCGTCAACGAGGCGGAACGGGTCGAAGGGCTCGAGCTCGCGGCCTATACCCGTGTCATCAAGACGCGCTCCGCCAAGCTGACCCGGGTGCGGGCGACCGGACAGGGGGAGCTTTCGGCGGCGATTTCCGGGGAACGGGACCCCGCGGCATTGTGCGACCTCGTGGCGGCGAACCTCATCGGGGACGTGGCGGACAAACAGTCCGTGCTCGAGTGCATGGACATCCTGCTTCGCCTGGAGACGGTTCTGCGGTTGGTGACGCGGGAACTTGAGCTTGCGAAAATCGAGGCGAAAATCGCCGACAAGGTCCGGGAAAACATCGACAAATCCAACCACGACTACTATCTGCGCGAGCAGATCAGCGCCATTCAGGAGGAACTGGGCGAGGACGAGGACGAGGACATCGCGGCGCTGCGGGAGCGGCTCGGCAAGTCGAAGATGGAGGGCGAGCCCCGCGAACGCGCGGAACGCGAGCTGAAACGGCTCGCGCGCATGACCATGCACTCCCCCGAGGCCAGCGTATCGGTCAATTACATCGAATACCTTCTTTCCCTTCCGTGGGGAAAGAGAACCGAGAAGCCCGTCGACATCAAAAAGGCCCGCGCCGTGCTCGAGGGCGACCACTACGGCATGCGCGACGTCAAGGACAGGCTGCTCGAATACTTAGGCGTGCGCGCGCTCAATCCCGAGGTGAAAAGTCCCATCCTTTGCCTCGTGGGCCCGCCCGGTGTGGGCAAGACCTCCATCGCGCGTTCCGTGGCCCGGGCGCTGGGCAGGAACTTCGCGCAGATGTCCCTGGGCGGCGTGCATGACGAGGCGGAGCTGCGCGGACACAGGCGCACGTACGTCGGCGCGATGCCGGGGCGCGTCATTTCCGCCATTGAGCAGTGCGGCACCATGGACCCGGTGATGCTCCTCGACGAAATCGACAAGTTGTCGAACAGTCTGCATGGCGACCCGTCGTCGGCGCTTTTGGAGATCCTCGACCCCGAGCAGAACGTCCGCTTCCGCGATCACTACGTGGACGCGCCGGTGGATCTTTCGGGCGTCATGTTCATCACCACCGCAAACACCACCGACACCATCGACCGCGCGCTCATCGACCGCATGGAGGTCATCGAGGTCTCAAGCTACACCGTCGAGGACAAGGTGCAGATCGCGAAGCGCCATCTCGTGCCCAAGCAGCTCAAGGCCCACGGGCTGAAGGCCGCTCAGGTAAAGTTTCAGGAGCCGGCGCTTCGGGAACTCATCGACAAGTACACCCGCGAATCCGGCGTGCGCACGCTGGAGCGGCTCATCGCGAAAATTTGCCGCAAGGCCGCCCTCAAGCTGAGCGAGGACGCGGCGCTCAAGAGCGCGACGGTGAACGCCAGGGCGCTTGCGGAGTTCCTCGGCGCGCCCAAGTACCTGCGCACGCCCGTGAGCGCGCTCTCCACCGTGGGAGTGGTCAACGGCCTCGCGTGGACGAGCGTGGGCGGCGAGGTCATGCCCGTCGAGGTCGTGTCTCTGGACGGCGGCGGCGCCATTGAGCTTACCGGCAAGCTGGGCGACGTCATGAAGGAATCCGCAAAACTCGCGCACACCACCGTGCGCACGCAGCTGGCCCATTGCGGCCTGCCCGTCGACTATTTTAAAACCCATGACATGCACGTGCACGTGCCGGAGGGCGCCGTGCCCAAGGACGGGCCGTCGGCGGGCGTGGCGATTACCTGCGCCATGCTCTCCGCGGTGACGGGCATCCCGGCGCGGGGGGACATCGCCATGACGGGCGAGATCACCCTCACCGGCCGCGTACTGCCCATTGGCGGCGTGAAGGAAAAGCTGCTCGCGGCGTACCGGATGGGCGTGGCGAACATCCTTCTGCCCCGGGACAACGAAAAGGACCTTGAGGAGATCGACCTGAGCATCCGAAGCGACATGAACGTCAGGCTCATTGACCGCGTGGAGGAAGCCTTTGCGCAGGTGCTGACCGAGCCCGTCGGCCGCAAGGCCGAGCGCATGAGGGCCGTATGATCATCAAAAGTGCCAAATTTGCCTTGTCGCTGGCGGAACTGAAGTCGTTCCCCAAACAGGGACTCCCCGAAGTCGCCATGGCGGGCAAGTCCAACGTGGGCAAAAGCTCGCTCATCAACAGCTTCGCCTTTCGCGCGAAGCTCGCTCGCACCTCGTCCGAACCGGGAAAGACGCGGCTCATTAACTTCTACGAGATCAACGAAGCCTTCTTTCTGGTGGATCTGCCCGGCTACGGCTTTGCCAAGGCGTCCAAGGACGAACGCGACAAGTGGGGCGCGATGATCGAGGGATACCTCGAGAACTCAAAGCACCTCGTCCACGTCCTCCAGCTTGTGGACGTCAGGCACGAGCCGACGGTCGACGACCAGATGATGGTCGAATACCTGCGCCACTATGAAATTCCGTTTACCGTCGTCGCCACCAAGTGCGACAAGCTCTCCAAGGCCGCGCGGGGCCGCAACATCCCCGCCATCTGCCGAAAGCTCGCCGTTCAACCCTGGGAGATCATCCAATACTCCTCCGAGGACGGCACCGGCCGGGATGCGCTCCACAAGGCGGTGGAAGGGGTACTGGGGAACGGAGAAACGCCGGGGACGCTGCCCCCGCCCCCCCGCCAAAGGGACTGAGTCCCTTTGGAATCCCCCACTGG
>JAEYRW010000200.1 GCA_023435435.1 Bacillota bacterium
AACAGACTCAAGAACTTCCGACGCATTGCAACGCGCTACGATAAGCTGATTTCCTCTTTCGCTGGCTTTTGTTGCCTTGCCGCTATCTGTATCTTGGTGAAATAGTCAATTTTCAAACACGCCCTAATCTGCTCCGCAATCTGGTCTTCTTCTAACTGCTTTTGGATATACTTTGCAATCGCAGTTTTGTTGCGCCCCACCGTATCCACGTAATACCCTCGACACCAGAAATGCCGATTCCCATACTTAGACTTCAGGTGCGCAAACCGATCAAATATCATCAGACTTGTCTTCCCTTTTAGTATCCCCATAAACCGGGATACTGAAATCTTTGGCGGTATGCTCACCAGCAGGTGGATATGGTCCGGGCATGCGTTTGCTTCTATGATTTCTACCTCGTTCCTCTCGCAGATCGTCCGGATCATCTTTCCGATCTCTATTCGATATTTCCCGTAGATCATCTGCCGCCGATACTTCGGGGCAAATACAATATGATATTGACATCTCCATTTTGTGTGCGCTAGACTACCCATGTCATTACTCAATGACTTTCCCTCCTATCTTAGTTGGTTCGACTGGCAGGTCGTTCCTTTTCTATCATAGGAGGACGTTTTTCTCATAGCTTACGCTCTTTGACCACCGGTTTAACCGGTGGTTTTCTGACAAAAAGACGGAAACTCGCGCTACGCTCGTTCCGATCATCACCCCACATTACCTGCGGCACAACTATATAACCCGGTACTGGACCGCAGGACTTGACCCGCTCGTGACCATACGGATCGTCGGCCACAGTGACTACCGGACCACTGCGAACATCTACACGCACCTCAATAATGAGCATTTGAAAAAGGCGATACTTAGCATTGAAAAGGTGTTCGGCGGAACCACAAAGAAAAAAGTTGCACAAGCTTCCGATTCACCCTGGCGACGAAAAAACAAACCCTCGAAATCTCAATGATCTCAAGGGTTTTTGCTGGTAGCGGCGACTGGATTCGAACCGGTGACACTTCGGGTATGAACCGAATGCTCTGGCCAGCTGAGCTACGCCGCCATATAATGCCAACCCCGACGAATCAGAATTGGCATATGGTTGCGGGGGTGGGATTTGAACCCACGACCTCCGGGTTATGAGCCCGACGAGCTACCGGTCTGCTCTACCCCGCGACGCGACGCCTTCCGGCGACGAATGATATTGTACCACAGTCGCCGCGCTCTGTCAATGCTTTGGCCCCAAGTTTTTCACTGGCCGCCTACATACCGGTATTCGCCCGGGTAAATGAGTCCCAACTCGTCCCGCGCCACGTGCTCCACATACCCGTCCGTCTGGGCATAGGAAAAATCGTCTTGCAGGGTGGAAACCTCCGCCGCCACAGCGGTGCGCGCGGCCTTGCGCTCGGAAAGGGCACTTACGGCGTCCATCAGACGCCCGCGCGCGACGAAAAAGCTCGCCGCGAACACCGCGAGCATCAGAAACGCCAGCATCCCATAAAACCTGTACGTCACCCGATACCTGTGCATGGTGCACCTCCGCCGCGCTTCAGAGTTTCTGTTTACATTACTTCGACGCGCGTGGCGTCCGCGCCTACCGCCAATTTTGACAATAAATTGAATTTCACTTAAGCAGCGCGCGCACGAACCGGTTTTTCGAAAGCCGCGCGGCCGCTGCGCGCGCGGTTCGCGAAAGCGCGCGGCCGACGGCCCGGGCGAGGGGGGAGACCGCCGCCAGAAACAGCCCACACCCCAGCGCCATGCCGATAAAGTGGTACGCCCGGGCGCGGCCCCGGCACGCCGCAACCAGGGATGCGCATACCACCAGCGCCCACAAAAGCCCCATGAGCAGATCGCATAAAAGCGAAATGAAAAAGCCCGCGCGCATGAGTCTTCTCAGCCACGAAAACGCAAGGGCGATCATGCCCGCGGCCACGCCCGAGAGAAGCATTGCGGCAAATTCGCCCGCCTGGGGGAGGGTGTAATAGAGCATCTATTTGAGCATGCGGGAGAAAAAACCCCCGCGCCGCGCCGCGCCGTACTCGAGGGAGTCGATCCGTCCCTCGATGGAAATTTTCCCCTCGGAAAGGTCGAGCCTGGAGACGCGCAGATTTGCGCCGGTGACCGTCACCGCGCCCAATGTGGTCGTGATTACCGCCAACTCCTCGTTAAAGCATTCCACGTCCTCAACGCCCGTCATCACCGCCCGCGCACGGTCGTCCATCGAGAGGCTGTGCCCGCCCTTGGCGCGCGCTTTGTCCGCCTGCATGAAGCCCACCTCCATGATAGCGTATGCGGCGGGCGGACCCGCCATGGCCCCTTCACACAAAAGCCCAGTTTACGGCCGCGGGACGGGCGGCGCTTCGTTGACACTGTTTGCGCATAAATGGTATAATCGCAAGCGGAATGATGCGGAGGAGGTGCCAAATGCGCGCGCCGTCTCAAAATGTTCTGTTAAGGTGGCTCCGGCGGAGCGTGATGTTCCTCATGGACATCCTGCTCGTCTACGTTGCGCTCCGGCTTTCCGTCTCGCTCCGGTACGACGGAAGCCTCAGCACCGAATACATAAGAATGAACGCCAAGGTGGTGCCCCTCACGCCCCTGTTCATCGGCATCTACATGGCCTTTTTGATTTTGGGCGGAACCTACGTCAGCATGTGGCGGTACGCAGGCACGAAGGACCTTGCGCGGTTGGTGACGGTGTCCGCCGCCGGCGCGATTTTGCTGGTGGTGCTCAATTATCTGTTCCGCTGGTACATCTCCCGGGCAATCCTTCTGTTTTCCGGCATGTGCGTGGCGGCGCTGGTGGGCGGGTCGCGCTTTCTGTGGAAGCTGACCCGGGAAACGCTCATGAACCGCAAGGGCAAGGCCGGGCCGCGCATCCTCATCGTGGGCGCGGGCGACAGCGGCACCTACGCCGTGAAGCTCTGCCGGGAAGGCCGGGGCATTTCCGGGACCCCCGTGGCGTTTGTGGACGACGCCCCCCAAAAGCGCGGGCTGAAGCTGCAAAGCGTGCCGGTTCTGGGCACGGTGGACGACATCCCGGAAATCGTCCGGCGCAGGGACATCGACGAAATCGTCATCGCCATTCCGGGCCTTACGGGCGACAGACTCCAGCGGGTGGTGGACGTCTGCCGCCAGACGCGCTGCGCGCTCAAGATACTGGCCTCGCCGGGGGACCTGAGCGACCCCAAAAAGCAGATGATCCGCGAGGTGAACACCTCGGACTTCCTCTCCCGGGGCGAGGTAACCCTGGATACCGAAGGCATCCGCAATTACATCACCGGGCGGGTGATCCTCGTCACCGGCGGCGGCGGCTCCATCGGCAGCGAAATCTGCCGCCAGATCATGCGCTTCTCGCCGGGCCGCCTGCTCATCTTCGACATCTATGAAAACTGCGCCTACGAGCTGGAGACCGAACTTCGTCAGCTCTACGGGCGAAGCTGCCAGATCGAGGTCCTCGTCGGCTCCATTCGCGACAAGGCGCGGCTGGACGAGGTCTTTGAAACCTACGCGCCGGAGATCGTCTTCCACGCGGCTGCGCACAAGCACGTGCCCCTCATGGAGGTCTCCCCCGCCGAGGCCATCAAAAACAACGTCTTCGGCACCAGAAACCTGCTTCAGTCGGCCTCGGAGCACGGCGTTCGGCGCTACGTTTCCCTGTCTACCGACAAGGCCGTCAACCCCACCAACGTCATGGGCGCCACCAAAAGGATCACCGAAATGCTGATGCAGCAGTACGCGCGCAAGACCGAGATGCGCTGCATGGCCGTGCGCTTCGGGAACGTGCTGGGTTCCCACGGCAGCGTCATTCCCAAGTTCGAGGCGCAGATCAAGATGGGCGGACCCGTGACCCTCACCGATCCAGAGATGACCCGCTACTTCATGACCATCCCCGAGGCCGCGCAGCTCGTCCTGCAGGCCGGTGCCATCGCCGAAAACGGGGCGATCTTCGTGCTCGACATGGGCGAGCCCGTTCGGATCATGGATTTGGCCCAGAAGCTCATCCGGTTTTACGGCTACACGCCGGGGGTGGACATGCAGATCGAGATCACCGGCCTGCGTCCCGGCGAAAAACTCTACGAGGAGCTGCTCATCGACACCGAGCGCGAGGCCATGCGCAAAACCAGCCACAACAAGATCTTCGTCGCGCCGCCCATTCCCGTGAGTGACGCGGTGCTCGACCGCCAGCTGGAAAATCTGCGCGCGGCGGCCGCGCACAACGACGAGGCGGCCGTGGCCGCGCTTGCCCAGGTGGTGGAATCCTACAAGCCCAACCGCGACATGCTGGTGGGATAATCCGGCCAATTCCAAAAATTTAACGCGGCGCACGTTGCGGCACAAGCACATATGCGCTATAATTCGTAATTGGCGCATCCTTGCCCTGTCCAATGAGGCAGGGCCTCAGTCCATAAGGAGGTGAACGAATCGATGAACAAATACGAAGTCATGTACGTGATCGACGCCGCGCTGGAGGACAGCGCGCGCACAGACCTCATCGCCTACTTCTCCGGAATCGTGGAGAAGAACGGCGGCCAGGTCGACCGCGTCGACGAGTGGGGCAAGCGTCGCCTCGCGTACGCCATCAACTACAAGACCGAAGGCTACTACGTGCTCGCCTACATCCAGGGCCCGTCCGAGCTGCCCCGTGAGCTGGAGCGCAATTTCCAGATCAACGACAATGTGCTGCGCTACCTCGTGACCCGTTACGAGGGCGAGCTGCCCGTCAAGCGCGAGCCGCTGAAGCCCTACGCCGCGCGCGAAGCCGCGCCCGCGTCCGAGGACAAGCCCGAGCCCGCCGCCGCGCCCGTCGCGACGCCCGCGCCCGAAGCAGCCCCCGCCGTTGACGAGGAAGCTCCCGTTTCCGAGGCCGAATAAGGCAGGAGCGGAATTATGAACAAAGCGATATTGATTGGAAACCTCACCCGCGATCCCGAAAGCAGGCAGATTCCCTCGGGCGTCTCCTGCGCGACGTTCACGGTCGCCTGCCAGCGCAGGTTCGCGAACGCGCAGGGCGTCCGGGAAGCGGACTTTATCAACTGCGTTGCCTGGCGGCAGACCGCGGACTTTGCGCTGCGGTATCTGACAAAGGGCGCGAAGATTGTCGTCGAAGGAAGCATTCAGACCCGTTCCTATGATGCGCAGGACGGGACGAAAAAGTATGTGACCGAGGTTCTGGTCGACAACATTGAGTTTGCCGGCCCCCGCAGCGACAACCGTTCCCACGCGGACGATTCATCCTATACCCCCCCGCCGGAACCGCCCGCCAGAAATTCGGATCAGGGCAGCTTCTCAGGCGGCGCGTCTCAGGGCGCGAGCGGGGGCTTCACCGAGGTCGAAGACGACGAGCTTCCGTTCTGACCGACCCATTGCATTTGAGCAAGGAGGATAGACTATGTCTGAGGATAAAGGCGATCGCGGCATGCGCCGCCCGCGCGGCAGAAAGCCCCGCAGGAAGGTTTGCGCCTTCTGCGTTGACAAGATTCAGCACATCGATTACAAGGACGTGGCAAGGCTCCGCCGCTTCACCAGCGAGCGCGGCAAGATCCTGCCCCGGCGCATGACCGGCACCTGTGCCAAGCATCAGCGCCAGCTCTCGACGGCCATCAAGCGCGCCCGGACCATCGCGCTTCTGCCGTACGTGTCCGAGTAAGACGCAAAATGAAGCGCCGGGGGGCTCTGTCCCCCCGGACTCCCCGCCAAAGGAACATTGGCAGAATGTCAAGTCAAGAGCAAAAAGGAAGCGAGCGAAGAAGGAGAGCGCAAGCCCAAACATTTTCTCGGTCGTTCGTTGATCAAGGAGACGGCCTGCGAGATGACTTCATTCGAAACATCCCG